>NZ_JBYMTH010000003.1:0-439848 GCF_057773065.1 Pseudoxanthomonas sp. 134C1 | reverse complement strand
GCGCGACGAGCGCCAGATCGACGTGCCCATCGCCATGACCGCCGTCACCGGTGAGCAGATCAACGCCATGGGCATCAGCAAGGTCGCCGAGATCATCGCCATGACGCCCGGCGCGGGCGCCGTCGACAACGGCATGGGATTCCTGCAGGTGCAGATCCGCGGTGTCTCCAGTTCGCTGGGCGGCAACGACAACGGCTACTACCTGGACGACATCCCCTTCACCGGCGTCACCGTGCCCTGGTACCCGGAAGTGCGCTCCTGGGACATCGACCGGGTCGAAATCCTCAAGGGCCCGCAGGGCACCCTGTTCGGCGAAGGCTCCATGGGCGGCACCGTGCGCACCCTGACCCGCAAGCCGGACATGGACGCCTTCGACGCGGCCTTCGAAGCCTCCACCTCCAGCACCCGCGACGGCGGCAACGGCTGGGGCGGCAAGGCCATGCTCAACGTCCCCCTGGTCAAGGACAAACTGGCCGCGCGCGTGGCGGTGACCGACGAATCGCTCTCCGGCTGGATTGACGATGCCAACACCGGCCGCAAGGACATCAACGAACAGCGGGTCAAGACCGGCCGGGTCAAGCTGCGCTTCACCCCCACCGAACGCTGGAACCTGGACCTGGCCTACTGGAAGTACGACTCCGACGCCCCCGGCGGCGGCAACGGTTCGCTGGACAACCGCACCACCAATTCCTTCTATGCCAACACCGACGAATGGGACGTGGCCAGCCTGTCCACCAGCTACGCGTTCGAGGGCTCGCAGCTGTTCTATTCCTTCGCCGACGCGGACCTGACCTATGCCAACGACGGCATGCTCAACCCCACCACCACCTATGTGAGCAACATCCAGATTGGCGTGCGCACCCACGAGCTGCGCTGGTCCTCCACCGGCGAGCGCGCCCTGGACTGGACCGTCGGCTACTACCTGCGAAAGGCCGATCGCCATGATCAATCGGTGGTGGGAGGCGCGCCATCGACCCGGAACGCGCAGATCAATGATGCGTACGCCTTTTTTGGCGAGATGACGCTGGCGCTGCCGAACCGGGCCTGGTCGGTGACCGCGGGCCTGCGCTATTTCAAGGACGACGTGGACGCGATCTCCTGGTCCACGTCCCGCAGTACGGCGCTGGACGCGAAGTTCGACAGTTGGAATCCGCGCGTGGCGCTGTCGTTCAAGCCCGCCGCCGATACCACCCTCTACGCCAGCGTCGCCCGCGGCTTCCGCTCCGGCCAGTTGCAGCCGATCGGCACGCTGATGGTCGCGGAGGCCTTCGGGATCGAATTGCCGGTGACCATCGCCCCTGACAGCATCCTGACGTATGAAGTTGGCGCGAAGTCGCTGCTGGCCGACGGCAAGCTGGTGCTGGAAGGCGCGCTGTTCCACAGCGACTGGAAGGATGTCGCCGTGCGCGTGCCCATCACCTCCAGTATCAACGGCCTGATCAACTCCAAGGGCACCGAGAACAAGGGCGTGGAGGCCAGGCTGATTTATACCCCCAGTCCCGAATGGATATTGCAGGCGGGCGGCAGCTGGATCGACGCCACCTACGCCGAGGATGTCCCGGGCACGCCGCTGCGCAAGGGCACGCCGGTGTACAACGTGCCCAGGACGAGCTTCAACGCCTCGGTGGCGTACCAGTGGCCCGTGGGCGACCGGCTCAAGGGCATCGCCCGGGCGGGCGTGGTGCACGACTCGCGCCGCGAAACCGCGCTGACCGCCGGCACGCCCGGCGATGCGGTGACCTCGGCCAATGCGCGCGTCGGCCTGGAATCGCCCAACGGCTGGTCCGGATATCTCTACGGCGAAAACCTCACCGACGACGATGGCGCACTCAATGCGCGCACGACTCATGGACTGGGCAATCGCCAGCGCCCACGCACGCTAGGCGTCGTCCTGCGCTACGACTACTGAAGCATCCGACGGGCGGCGTGCCGGGAAACGGGCAAGCGGCCTTCGGCGCCGGAATTGGAGGTGCATCGTCTCAGTCCACGCGACTGCCACCCGGAGAATCGATTCCCGGCAAGCACGGGAGAGCGGGGATGCGGGGTTGGGATTGGAGCGTGGCGCGGGCCTATCTGCCCACCGCATTGGCATTGGGAATCGCGTTCGCGACATCGTTGATGGCACCGTCCGCGCAGGCGGGATCATCCGGAGTGACCCTCGATGCGGCCCGGGCGTGGCTGCCGTATGCGCTGTTCGTGCTGGCGGTGATGCTGGGGGGCTGGGTGACCATCCGGCTGTGGCGAGTCCGTCAGGCGACCAGCCTGATCTGCCGCTGCGGCGGACTGCTGGGGCCGGAGCGCCCCCTGGGCCTGAAGCACCTGCGCGCCCGCGTCTGTCGGGACTGTGGCCGCCAATGGCGGCGCCGCGCCTAGTATTGGCCGCGAAAAGGGGGCGGTGCCGTGGTTGGACCGGGCGCGGCAGGCACGCCACACGGCCCAATGACTAACAGCACATTCGCTATAGTCAACTTCGCAATAGCATCGTCTCCACGCTAGTCACCCGGAGACCGCCATGGTCGAAGCCGATGCCTACCTGAAGAAGTTCCAGAAGGAGTTGAGCGCCGGTACGGTGTCGCTCGCCCTGCTGGCGGTGCTGGCCCAGGCCGGCGAACCGATGTACGGCTACCTGATCGCCAAGCAGCTCGAGCGGGTCGGCGACGGCGTGCTCAGCGGCAAGCAGAGCGCGCTGTATCCGGTGCTGCGCAATCTGGAAGGGGCCGCGCTGCTCGACAGTTTCGTCGAGCCTTCGATCGCCGGTCCGCCGCGCCGCTACTACCGCATCACCGAGGCAGGGCGGGAGACCCTGCAGACCTGGGCGGCCGCCTGGCGCGCCACCCGTGATTCCGTCGATTCCGTCCTGTCGGGGATAACCGCATGAACACCACCACCACGCCGCGTCTTCCCACTTCCATCCCGGAATACCTGGAGCAGTTGCGCGCCGCGCTGGCCGGCGCGGATCCGGCGCTGATCCAGGACGCCCTGTACGACGCCGAGGAATACCTGCGTTCGGAACTGGCCGAACAGGCCGGCAAGAGCGAGGCCGAAGTGATCGCCTCGGTGGCCGGCAGCTATGGCGCGCCGGAGGAAGTCGCCGACATCTACCGCGAAACCGAAGTGACCGTGAATCGCGCGCTCAAGCCGCCGGCGCCGCCCAAGCGCCGCTCGGCGATCGGTCGCTTCTTCGGCGTGGCGGCGGATCCGCGCACCTACGGCGCGCTGTTCTACATGCTGCTGTCGCTGGCGACCGGTGTCTTCTACTTCACCTGGGTGGTCACCGGCGCGAGCCTGTCGGTCGGCCTGCTGATCCTGATCATCGGCATCCCGCTGCTGATGTTGTTCCTGGCTTCGGTGCGGGTGCTGTCACTGGTGGAAGGCCGCATCGTCGAAGCCCTGCTGGGCGAACGCATGCCGCGCCGGCCGCTGTACACGCAACGCGACAAGCCCTGGCTGACCCGGATCAAGGAGCTGTTCACCGACGGCGGCACCTGGACGGCGATGTTGTACTTCCTGCTGATGCAGCCGCTCGGCGTGCTGTACTTCACGGTGGCGGTGACTCTGCTGAGCCTGTCGCTGGGCCTGGCCGCCGCGCCGCTGGCGCTGTTGTTGCCGCATGCCGGCATCTGGTTCGACGACTGGAACCTGGCCTACGACGCCCCCTGGCTGCTGCCTTTCGTCTGCGCTTCCGGCGTGCTGCTGCTGTTCGCCACGCTGCATCTGGCGCGCGGCGTGGGCAAGGTGCATGGCTGGCTGGCCAAGCAGTTGCTGGTACGCACGCCGGTGGTGTGAGCCACTCGGTTCTTCCGGCAAATGCAGAAAGGGGCCCGCATCGTGCGGGCCCCTTCGTTCCGGGTGAACGCAACGCGCGGCGTCAGTGCGCGGGCATCAGCCGGTCGATCAGGAAACTCATCCGCAGCGCCATCAGTTCCGGATTGCGGAGGGCGTCGCTGACGCCGTGGCCGCCTTCCTCGTCCTCGTAGAAGTAGGTGGTGGCGCCGGCGTCGGCCAAGCGGTGGGCGAGCTTGCGCGCATGGCCGGGGCCGACACGGTTGTCCTCGGTCGAGATGGTGACCAGGAACGGCGGATAGCGCGTGCCCTGACGGACATTCTGGTACGGCGAATACGTGAGCATCGCGGCCAGCTGTTCCGGCACGTCGGGATTGCCGTACTCGTTCATCCAGGCCGCGCCCATGCCCATGTGACGCATCCGCACCAGATCGGTCAGCGGAACGTCGCTGACCACCGCCGCGAACAGGTCCGGCCGCTGCGTGCCCAGCGTCGCGGTGAGCAGGCCGCCGTTGGACATGCCGAAGATGCCGATCCGATCCGGCGCGGTGAAGCCGCTGCGGATCAGGTGCTCGGTGACGGCGATGAAATCGTCATACGAGTTCTGCCGCTTCTCGCGGATGGCCGCCGTGTGCCACGCCGCACCGCGTTCGCCGCCGCCGCGCATCGCCGGAATCGCCAGCGAACCGCCGCGCTCCAGCCACAGCTTCAGGGCCGGGCCGCCGACGGTGGCGTCGAAGTAACCCGGACGCACCGAGATGCCGAAGGCACCGTAGCCGGTCATCAGCAGCGGCTGCGGGCCGGATTTGGGATGGCGTGGCTTCAGCAGGAAATAGTCGACCGAGGTGCTGTCGCGCGAAGTGGCCGAACCGATTTCGGTGACGAAGCCGGCGCCATCCATCAGCACCGGGTCCTGGGCGAGCAGGCGCTGCGGTTGATCGTCGCGCAGCAGGTACTGGCTGCGCGGGGTGACGAAGCCGGCGACCGAAACCGCCAGTTCCCGGCGGTCACGTTCGTCGGCACGCAGGGTCACGGTGTCGCCGGCGGCCACATCCATCACCTTGCGGGTGGTCCAGCGACCGTCACCCGCCTCGTCACGCGCGGCGACCACGCGCTGGCGCAGGTGCTGGTTGATGATCAGGAACACTTCATCGCGCGTGGCCGCCAGTCCGCCGAAACCGGCGTCGACGAATTCGTCCGCCGCGGGCACATACACCGCCGACACGCGCTTGCCTTCCGGCGTGGCGGGATCCACGTCGTAGGCGAGCACGGTCTCGGCGCGATACGGCCGGCCTTCGATGGTCGCGTCCTTGGCCAGTTGGACCACGATGTGGCGCGCGGAGGTCGCCAGCACGCCGAATGGCTTGATCGCCTGCGGCAGCGGCAACGTGCGGGCCGCGCTGCTGGCATCGACCAGGCTGACTTCAAAGGTCGAATAGTCGATCGCGCGGGTCAGCACCGCCTGGACCCGATCGGAACCGACGGTGGTGGCCTGCACGATCGCATCGCCGGGTTGGCCCTGGAACGCCGGCTTCACGTCCGCCAGCGCCTGGCCGCGTTTCCACAGGCCGAACGCGGCCGGCCATCCGGCCAGTGATTTCGGCTGTTCGCCCAGTGTGTGGCCGACCAGCACCTGATCCGCGCTCATCCACTCGGCGAACGCGCGCGACTTGCCGACCCGGAACCCACCATCGACGAAGCGCGCGGCGGCGAGGTCGAATTCGCGGATTTCCACCTCGTCGCCACCGCCGGGCGAGAGCCGCAGCAGGCAGCGCGCGTATTCCGGCGCCAGGCAACTGGAGCCGAAGCTGTAGACCTGCAGTTCGAACGGAATGCCTTCGCGCTTGCGCAGCTCGGCCACGTCCAGCACGGTCTTCCACTCGCCGGCCACGCCCTGCGCGTTTCGCGTGGCGGCCTGCAGCAGACCGTAGGGATGCGCGGCGTCGCGGTACAGGCGCACCGCGCGTTCGCCAAGCAGATACTGATCGGGTTCGGCGGGGGCCTGCGCCAGCGCCGAGCCGAGTTCGCGGTTGACGGTGGCGTGCGACGGCAGCGCGCCCAGGCGGGCGCGTGCCTGATCGGTGGCCTGGCGGGCCCAGGCCAACGCCTGGGCGCCGTGCGGGTCTTCCAGCCATTGCAGTGCGTCGGCGTCGGCGGCGCGCGACGTCGCGGACAGGGAGAGGGCAAGGCCGAGCGCGAGCGCGGGGAGTATGCGTTGCGTGATCGTCATGGGATCGGATCTCCGATTCGAGGGTGATTGATGGGAAGTGCGTCGCATCAGTAGTCGTAACGGAACAGCACACCGAAGGTGCGCGGCTGAGGGCGGTAGGATGGACCCAGGCGCACCAGGTTTCCGTCGGTGTCGAACTCGCTCGGGCCGCGCGCGTTGATGGCGCCGTCCTCGTCGGTCAGGTTGTTGCCGTACAGGTACACGCCCCAGCCGGCGGGCGATTCCAGGCCGATGCGCGCGCCGGCCAGGGTCAGCGGGTCGCCCGGCGTGCCGGCGGTCAGCGCGGTTTCGCGCGCCGAGTCGTGGTGCACGTTGGCCGACACCACGCCGCGCAGGTTCGCGCCGACGTCCCAGGCGTACGCGGCGGAAGCATTCAGGCTGGTCTTGGGCACGTTGTAGACGGCGGTGCCGCGATGCAGCGGCGTGCCGGGCACGTCGGCCGAGTAGGTCGCGTCGAGCCAACTGCCGCTGAACTGCAGGGTCAGCGCGCGGACCGGGTTGTAGGTCACGCTCAGTTCGACGCCCTTGTTGCGGGTACCGTCGGAATTGGTCAGCCCGTTGATCTCCGGCGTGATCGGCACGCGCACCGCGACACCTTCCCAGTCGCTGTAGAAGATCGCGCCTTCCAGCAGCAACTTGCCATCGGCCAGCACCGACTTGGCGCCCAGTTCGTAGGTCCAGATCGAGTCGGCGGAGATCTGCGAAGGCAGATCGATCCCGTACTGCTCGGCCAGCTTGATGGAACCGATCGGCTGCAACTGGCCGGAGCGGAAGCCGCGCGCGGCGGAGGCGTAGAGGGTGGTGTTGTCCGACGGCTTGTAGGACAGGCTCAGACGCGGGTTCCAGCTGTCGAAAGTGGCGTTCAGCGTGGATACGCTGCCGTCGGAGGCGACATCCGATCCATCCACCTTGTCCTTGAAGTAGCGCAGGCCGGCGGTGACCGCCCAGGCCGGGTTGGGCAGCTTGAGCGTGGCCTCGCCGAAGATCGCGTGGGCATCGTTGGTCTGGCGCGAGTTGCTGGTCAGGATGCCGGGGATGTCCAGCACGTCCACGCGATCGGCCTTGCGCAGGTAGTAGCCGACCGTCCAGTCCAGCCGGTGTTCACCGATCGAGGCCCAGCGCAGTTCGTGGGTGCGCACGCCGATGTCGATCGCCGCGTCCAGCGGAATACCCGCCGCCAGCTCACCGGTCTGCGGATAGCTGAGGTTGCCATCGGAGAAGGTGTAGACGACCTGCGAGGCATCCAGATCGTAGGTGCTGGTCAGGCTGGCCGAATCCCATTCGTTGCGGCTGGCCAGGAACGAATTGTTGGTGCCGTCGTCGTAGGCGGAATTGCTGGCGGCCTCGGAGTCGGAGCGGTATTTCCAGTAGGCGAGGTCGATGTTCCAGCGTTCGGTCGGCGCGAAGCGCAGCTTGGCGCGCCAGGTGCGGATGTCGTTGTCGTTGACGTTCTTCCCGCCGGTCGTGGTGTTTTCGATCCAGCCGGGGGTGCGCTCGTCGGTGATGGCCAGGCGCAGGGCCAGGCGATCGTCGACCAGCGGAATGTTCACGTACGCCTTGGCGCCGCGGCCATCACCGCCGCCGCTGACACGCGATCCATCCAGTTCCACGCCCGCGCCGAAGCGGTTGAATTCCGGTTTGCGGGTGAGGATGCGCACGGTACCGCCCATCGACCCTTCGCCGAACAGGGTGCCCTGCGGGCCCTTGAGGATTTCCACCCGGTCGATGTCGAAGGAACGCGCATCCGGATACCAGGGCACGGTCACGCCGGTGAACGGGGTTTCATCCACGTAGTAGCCGTTGTCGTTGCCGCCCAGCGAACTGGACACGCCGCGGATCTGCACCTGGGTGAAGGCGCCGCCGGTGTCGATCGAGGAGGCGCCGGGAGTGATGTTGATGACATCCACCACGTTGCGCAGGCCCATCGCGTCGATCTGCTCGCCGGTCACCGCGGTGATGGCGATGGGAACGTCGATCTGGCGTTCGTCGCGTTTGCGCGCGGTGACCGTGACCGCGCCCAGATCGACGGCGTCGGCCTTTTCGGCGGATGCATGCCCGTCCGGCGTGACGGTGGCCTGCTGGGCATGGACCGGCGCGGCGATCAGCGACAACAGGATCGCGGCGGCCAGATGATTGCGGATCGGAGAAACGGGACGCGGCGTGGCACGTGGCTTCGTGGACGACATGGATGGACTCCGGTTGGAATGGCGGTCGGGAAGGCCGGCCTGCGCGGATATGCCCCCGCGCATGCCGGTCACTCGACGCCATGACGAACCGGTGCAACAAAAGTGAAATGGATGCGCGGGCGCATCCCGGGCGCTCCGCTCAGAAGCGGTAGTGGAATTCCATGCCGTAGGTGCGTGGACGCAGCCGGGTGGCGTTGCCGTAGGGGGTGCGGCCGTCCACCGCGCCCGCCTCGTCGAGCAGGTTGTCCCCGTACAGATAGCCGCTCCATCCGTTTGGCGACTCCAGGCCCAGGCGCAATCCCACGTCCATGATCGCGTCGCCTTCGACGCCTTCGACCAGACCCGTCTGGCGGCGCGAGTGATAGCTGGCCCGGCTGGCCGCGGTCAGATTCATGTCGTGGCCGACCGGCCATGCATAGGTGGCGGTGCCCGACAGGCTGGCGCGGGGCACGTTGTACACCTGGGTGCCGCGACGCAGCGGCGTGCCCGGCACGTCGGCGGCGTAGTAGGCATCGATCCAGGTCGCGCCCAGTTCCAGCCGCAACTGCGCGGCGGGCGCGTAGCTCAACCCCAGTTCCAGGCCCTGCACGATCGCGCCACGCGAGTTGATCAATCCGTTGTAGGTGCCATTGATCGGCACCCGCACCGGCAGATCGCGCCAGCGGGTGTGGAACGCGGCGCCCTGCACGAGCACCCGGCCACCGGCGGTGACTTGCTTGAGGCCGATTTCATAGGAGATCAGCGAATCGGGTGGCAGCGTGGCCGGCAATGGAATCCCGGCGGCGAGCGCGGCGGCCAGTGAATCCGCCGGTTGCAACTGGCCCGAGCGGAATCCGCCCGCCACGCCGGCGTAGGCGATGCGCTGATCGGAAAAACGCCGGGTCAGGCTCAGGCGCGGCGTGAGGCGCTGGAAGGTGGTGCGCAGGCGGGTGTCGCGGGTCAGCGCCAGCGCGCGTCCGTCGACTTCGTCGGTGAAGTAACGCAGTCCCGCGGTGACCGACCAGGGTGAACCGGCCCGTGCCAGCGTGGCTTCGCCGAACACGGCGTCGGCGCGATTGGATTGGCTCGATGCCCCGGGTTCGCCATCGACTTCCAGGGCGTCGCGTCGCAGCGCTTCCCGATGCGAATAGCCGAGGATCCATTCCATCGGCCCGGCACCGCGCGAACTCCAGCGCAGTTCCAGACTCTCCACGTCGATATGGAGATTTGCCCGGAGCGTGGACGTCGGTGAGATCACGCCGTCCATCACGTATTCGAGGCGGGCATCGGACATCGCCAGCAGCAGGCTCGAGGCGGGCAATTCCAGGCTGCTGCTGATGCTGTTGGCGCGCCAGCGGGAACGCGTGTCCTGGTAGACGCCGCTCTGCAGGGCGTCGGTGGCCGCGTAACCGCCACCGTCCGCGATGGTCGTCGAACTGATGTGGCTGACGTCGGTCATCCATGTATCGCTGGCCGACCAGCGCAGGCGCGCGCGCCGGGTGGTGACGCGCTGCGGATTCATGTCGCGGCCGCCGTCAGGCGCGTCCACCCAGCCGGCCAGGGTTTCGCGGGTGGCGACCAGGCGCAGGCCGAGCCTGTCCTGGACCAGCGGCAGGTTGGCCATCGCCTTGCCCATGCCGCCGTCGCCGCCGCCCTCGGTGCGGGACGCGCCCACCTGGACGGCGGTGGAAAACCGATCCAGTTCCGGCGCGCGGGTGAGGATGCGCACCGTGCCGCCCATCGAGCCTTCACCGAACAGCGTGCCCTGCGGTCCCTTCAGGACCTCCACCCGATCCAGATCGAACGATCGCGTGTCCGGGTGCCACGGCACGGTGACGCCGGTGAAGGGAATGTCGTCCAGGTAGTAGCCGTTGTCGTTGCCACCCAGCGAACTGGAAATGCCGCGGATCTGCACCTGGGTGAAGGCGGCGCCGGAGTCGATCGCGGCCACGCCGGGCGTCAGCCGCAGCGCGTCGGCGACGTTCTGCAGACCGAGCGCCTCCATGCGTTCGCCGTCGTGGACGGACAACCCCATCGGCACATCCACCCAGCGCTCGTCGCGCTTGCGCGCCGAGACCACCAGCGGCGCGAGGGTGCGGGTGGGTGCGACCAGGGCGATCGGTTGCGACGCGGGCCGATCGGCGCGCGGGACCACCCGCGACGATACGGTGATCACGCCGGACTCCACGCTGAAAACGTAGCCGCTGCCTTCCAGCAGGCGTTCCAGCGCGGCCTCCACCGTCATCACGCCGCTGACGCCCGGACTGCGGCGCGCCCGGTCCAGATCACCGACCGCCGCGAGCGGCAGGCCGGATTGCTGCGAGAAGCTCAGCAGCGCTTCGTCGAGGGGTTGCGCGGGGATGCGGAAGGCGATGCGTGGTGACGGCGCCGCCCACGCCGACAGGCAGAATCCCAGCAGAAGCAGCGATAGTCCGCCGCGCCGCCATCTGCCGGAAAGGCCCGTCCACCACGCCGGCGCCGAAGGGCGCATGCGGGAGCGGACGATGGCGGCGGCGGCGAATGGCAAGGACTGTGTTCCGGATCAGGGAGCGCCGTCTCCGGGGGGCATCGCGGGAGGCTTCACCGGATTGTTCTGCGGTTCGTCGCTGGACAGCAAGATCTCGCCGTCGCCGCGCCTGACGTCCAGATGCAGTGCCTTGGCGAGGCCGTCGATCCAGCGATCGATGCTGGCCACTTCCCACCGCCCGGTGACCCTGAGTTGCCCCAGCGCGGGATCCTGCAGGCGCACGGGGACGCGGGAATAGCGGTTGAGATCGGTGATCACGCTGGCCAGCGGTTCGCCCTGGTAGACCACGGCGCCATGCCGCCAGGCGGTGGCGAGCGGGGCGTTGACCGCCTGCGGCGGTTGCAGACCGTTGGCGACGGTGTAGCGGATCCGCTGGTTGCCGGTGGCGAGGTAGCGGCGGACATGGCCGCCTTCGGACGCACTCACCTGGACGCGGCCTTCCTCGACCACCACGGTCACGTCGCGATCGCCGTGCTCGGCCACGCTGAAGCGGGTACCCAGCGCCTGGCTGAGGATGCCCTTGGCAGCGACCACGAACGGCCGGTCGGGCGCATGCGCGACCTGGAAGTAGGCGCGGCCGTGATGCAGTTCGAGGTCGCGCCGGTCCGGGCTGTAGCGGACGCTGACTTCGGATGCGGCGTCCAGTTCCAGGATCGAACCGTCCGCGAGGGTGACCTGACGGCGCTCGCCGACCTGCGTGGCGAAGGACTGCGGGGAATCCCCGGGAGCGGCGCCCGGAACCAGGAACCAGGCCAGCGCGACGGCGAGCGTCACGCAGGCGGCGGAGGCCCATGCCCAAGGACGCAGCGTGCGCCGCCGCCGGGGAGGCGCCATCGTGGCGGACGACGCGGAGCGCGGATGCGGCGAAGCCGCCGCCGGCTGGCCGGTGCGCGCGGCGCGCGCGCGCAGCAGCGTGTCCGAGTCCAGCGTTCCCGCCGCTTCCCACAGCGCGGCCAGATCGTCGAAGGCCGTGGCGTGGGCCGGCGTGGCCATCCATTCGCACCAGGCTTCCAGTTCGGCCGCCGGCACATCCTCTTCCTGCATGCGAAGCAGCCAATGGCTGGCCTCGCGCAGGGCCGCCTTGCGCGGTTCCGTGGATGTCGGGTTCATGATTGTTCTTCCTCCCACTCGTCCGTGATGCCGTCCAGGCGTTCCTGGCAGTACGTCAGCGCGCGCGCCACATGGATGCGGACCATCCGCTCGGTCAGGCCGAGGACACCGGCAGCATCGGCAAAACTCAATTGTTGCACCCTCACCAGGCGAAAGGCTTCGGCGCAGTTGTGCGGCAGCTCCGCCAGCAGGGCCGGCAGCCGCTCCACCAGTTGCGCCGCGTTGGCCGAGCGCTCCGGACTCGCGCCCGGATCCGGCCACAGGTCCACACCGTGCGGCGTCGGCTGTTCGATATGGGCGCGGCGACGCAGCAGATCGGTCGCCAGGTTCTGCGCGATCCGGAACAGGTAGGCCCGGTGGAAGCTGATGGCGGTTTCGTTGCCCAGGTTCAACAGCTTGGCGTATGCCTCCTGCGCGACCTCCCAGGCGTCGTCGTAGGAGCCCAGCCGCAATTGCAGCATGCGCACCAGCGACTGGTTGAAGTCGCGGACCAGGTCCTCGGCGGACGCGCGCGCGCCGCCCTCGCCGGGGACCGGATAAGCGGCGGGGGGAGGTTTGTCTGTGGAATGAGCCATGCCGGTAAAGACGAAGCAGATAGCTGGAAGTGAAATGCCCTGACCCTGGCGGCAGCTTCCGGCCCGGGCACGTCAAGTCCGGTCAAGCATAGCGGGCAGGGGCACATCCGCGGATTCGGCTTTCGGGCCGGTGGCGGCCGATGAATCCAACGAGGGGCGCGACGTGCCCGTGGCGGCTTGGGGAATGGTCGCGGACGGGCAGGTGGCGCCGAGACGCCTTGCGGGGATATCTCCCGATCGCCCCCGTCGAGGCATGGATGAAGCGTTCCGCGGCCCGATTTCGGCTTGAAGCGGATCCCGTTTTCAGGCCGGAGCGAGGATGCGTGCGTCGGTGATCATGGGGAGTCTTTGCTGGACGACACGCCCTGCACATGTCTGAATGCGGATCTCCGCCAAGTTGGGGCGCGGTTAACAGAAGCGGCCTGCGCGAATGTCTACCGTGACGGCGCGGTCTTCGCCGCGAAATCATGGAGACGATTGTTATGGCTCGTAACCGTATCCCCGCAGTCGCCGCTGCGCTGGCCTTTCTTGCGCTGGTGTCTTTCAACGCGGCTGCCGGTTGGCAGGGCACGTGGCACTACTACGACGAGGAAGGCGCACTGGTGGGTTCCTGGACCGCAGGCTGCGGCGCGAAGGATGGCCGCTGGGGCATCGTCACCAGCAACAAGACCTTCACCCAGGGATGTCGCGACGAAAGCTGAAGGCGCACGCGCTGGAGTGCATGAAAAAAGCCCCGCTCACGCGGGGCTTTCTGCTGCGGTGCGGTGGACGGTCAGTCCGCATAGCGTGCGATGAAGTCGCGCACCTGCGGATAGACCTTGTCGCGCCAGCGGCGGCCGCTGAAGATGCCGTAATGGCCGGCGCCCTCGACGGTGATGTGCGCATGCCGCGCCTTGGGGATGCCGGTGCACAGGTCGTGCGCGGCGGCGGTCTGGCCCAGGCCGGAGATGTCGTCCAGCTCGCCCTCGATGCTGAGCAGCGCGGTCTTCTTGATCGCGGCCGGGTTGACCAGCTCGCCGTTGACCTTCCACTTGCCGCGCGGCAGCAGGAATTCCTGGAACACCACCCGGATGGTGTCCAGGTAGTACTCGGCCGGCATGTCCAGCACCGCGTTGTACTCGTCGTAGAAGCGGCGATGCGATTCGGCGTCCTGCAGATCGCCCTTGACCAGGTTGGCGTAGAAATCCCAGTGCGACATGAAGTGGCGGCTGGGGTTCATCGCGATGAAGCCGGCGTGCTGGAGGAAGCCCGGATACACCGCGCGGCCCTGGCCGGGGTAGGGCATCGGCACGCTGTGGATGACGTTGTTCTCGAACCACGACAGGGGATTGCGGGTGGCGAGGCTGTTGACCTCGGTCGGGCTGCGGCGCGCGTCGATCGGCCCGCCCATCATCACCAGCGAACGCGGCGTGGCTTCGCCGCGCGCGGCCATCAGCGACACCGCCGCCAGCACCGGCACGGTCGGCTGGCAGACACTGATGACGTTGAGGTTGTCGGCGCCGATGTGGCGGATGAACTCCTCCACGTAGGCGACGTAGTCGTCCAGGCTGAAAGCGCCTTCGGACGCCGGCACCATGCGCGCGTCGACCCAGTCGGTCACGTAGACCTTGTGATCGCGCAGCAGCGTGCGCACGGTATCGCGCAGCAGGGTGGCGTGATGGCCGGACAGCGGCGCGACCACCAGCACCACCGGATCGTCCTTCAGCGCCTTGATGCTGTCGGCGTCGTCGGTGTAGCGCTTGAAGCGCAGCAGCCGGCAGAACGGTTTCTTGATGATTTCCTGTTCCACCACCGGCACGGTGCGGCCTTCGACCTCCACTTCGTGGATGTCCCAGGCCGGCTTCTCGTAGTCCTTGCCGATGCGGTAGATCAGTTCATTGCCGGCGGCAATGCGCTCGGCACCGGGCAAGCTGGACAGCCAGCTGCCAGGCGCGGAAAAGATGCGCGCGTTGGCTTCGGCCATGTAGGCGAGCGGCGCCATCCAGGCACGGCCTAGTTCATGCCACTGGTAAAGAAGGGTCATGGGCAACGGGAATCCCGGATTTGGTGCGGTGTGCTGCGGCGCAGCATAGCGCAAACCGGGACCACCCGGAATCGGCCTGTTCAGCCAGCGCCCGGAATCTCCAGCGCGGCCGTTTCCGCCGCCAATGCCGGCGCCAGCCAGCAGTGCGAGCCTACCGCACGCAGCCCGGCGGCCTCGAACTGGCGGCGGTACCAGCGCCCGGGCCGGGACTGGAAGCCGTCATGGTCGCCTTCGTACTCATCCTCGCGGGCGAAGGTTTCCAGGAACGCGACTCCTCCGCACAGTTCAGCCAGGCCCGGCAGGCCCCGCCGCAGATCGCGCGTGGGCAGGTAGTGCATCACGTCGGCGCACACCACCAGATCCACCGGCGGGCACGGCCGCAGGTATTCGAAGTCGGCGAAGGTGGCCAGGTGCAGGTTGCGGCTGCGGCCATAGCGCGCAATCGCATACTCGCTGCTGTCGAAGCCCAGGTAGCGCAGGCGCGGACGCAGCTTCAGCAGCGGCGCGCGCCAGGCGCCTTCGCCGCAGCCGATGTCCAGCACGCTGCGGATCGGGCGCTCCAGGTAGTACTCGGCGGTGGCCACCGCCAGCGCGACCTTGCGCGCGAGTCGTTGCGGGCCGCCGATGTCGCCATCGCGGTACCAGCGCTGGAAGTAACGGGCGTCGTACTGTTTCATTCGGGCATGCCGCAGGATTCGTGGATGCAAGGATCGCGGTTTGCGCGGCGAAGGAAAAGGGGCCGCCCGCGCGGCCGGGTTGGACAGCCATCGACGGGATGGCGGAGAATCCGCGCACCCATCGCCCGCACCGGAGTCCCGAGTGGACAAAGCCAGCCTCTACTTCTGGGTCAAGACCTTCCATCTCGTGTTCGTGATCGCGTGGATGGCGACGGTGTTCTACCTGCCGCGGATCCTGGTCAATCTCGCCGAGACGACCGGACAGGCGGACGTGCAGGCGCGGCTGCTGCTGATGGGACGCAAGCTGTACCGCTTCGGCCACAACATGTTTGGCCTGGCAGCGATCCTGGGCCTGGTGCTGTGGCTCGGCTACAAGGTGATCCCCGGCTTTCCGACGATGGCCGCGCCCGGCGCCGGCTGGCTGCACGCCAAGCTGACCCTGGTGGTCCTGGTGCTGGCGCATTTCATCATCGCCGGCCGCTGGCTCAAGGGCGTGGAGAAGGGCCGCGCGCTGCCGTCCTCCTTCACCCTGCGGTTGTTCAACGAAGCGCCGGTGATCGTGTTGATCGGGATCGTCTGGCTGGTGCTGGCCAAACCGTTCTGATTCGAATCGAGCGGAAGCGATCCGGATCGCGGGCTTCCGCTCGGCAGCGGTGGACAGACGTGTGGGAGCGACGTGAGTCGCGAGCTTTTCGAGCAGCTCGCAGCCAGCATCGCGAATCGCGACTCACGTCGCTTCCACAAAGGAAAACGCCCGGGTTTGGCCCGGGCGTTTTCAGTTACGGCTTCTTCTCGAAATCCACCGGTTTCGGCAGTTCCACCGGCACGCCGTCGGCGTTGCAGGTGTTGGCCGCGCACAGACGCTGGCGCAGCTTCGGTGTGGACTGGACGATGAAGTGGTAGATGGTGTTCTGCTCGACGGTGCCGCGCACCGCGTCGCTGCCGGGACCGATGGCCCAGATGCCCACGTCCTCGCCACCGTGCGATTCGGATTTCAGCGGCACCAGTGATTCCTGCAGGTAGTCCGGATGCTCGGTGTCGACGGCGGTGAGATCGGGCCGGCCTTCGCTGGTCTCGACGCTGCTGGGCGCATGCAGGAAGCGCTTGGGACCGGCCTTCTGCTGGTTGCTCTCGCCGGTGTAGCCCGGGCCGTTGGCGTAGCTGAGCGTGGTGAACGGCAGGCCGGTCTGATCGCGGGCCAGATCGCCGGGCACGTCATCCTCGCCACCCTGGCCACGGACCTTGCCGAGGATCGGATTGCCGCGCACCGGATAGCCGACGAAGTTCAGCGTGTGCGAATGATCGGCGGTGACCAGGATCAGGGTGTCCTCGCGCGAGGTGGCGTCCAGCGCGGCCTGCACGGCCTCGGACATGGCGATGGTCTCGTCGAGCGCGCGGAAGGCGTTGCCGTAGTGATTGGCGTGATCGATGCGCGCGCCTTCCACCATCAGCACGTAGCCGTCCTGCCCGCGCGACAGCGTGTGGATGGCGGCGCGGGTGAGTTCCGCCAGCGACGGTTCGCCGGTCTCGCCGCGCGAACGATCGTGATCGAACTGCATGTGATCGGGTTCGAACAGGCCCAGCAGGCGCGGCGCTTCCCTGGCGGCTTCCAACTGCTTGCGGTTCCAGACGTACTGGCCATCCGGATTGGCCTTCAGCCATTCGGAAGGCAGGTCGCGGCCGTCGAGGCGCTCGCCGACCTTGTCGTCGTATTCCGGATCACGCTGCTCGGTGCCGGTGAACTCGGCGCGGCCGCCGCCCAGCGCCACCGTCGGGCCGTGGCCGAAGCGCGAGGAGGTCAGCAGTTGCTGGGCGATGTCGCGGCAACCCTGTTCGACCGCGGCCTTGGGCAGGTCGGTGTCGTTTTCCCAGTTGCGGTCCGGCACGTGCGCATAGGTCGCCGCCGGGGTGGCGTGGGTCAGGCGCGCGGTGCTGACGATACCGGTGGCCAGGCCGGCGCTGTCGGCCAGTTCCAGCCAGGTGAGCGCGGCCTTGCCGAGGCTGTCGGCGCAGTCGTCGCGGCGGCCGGCGGTGACGCCGATCGCGCCCATGTGGGTCTTCACGCCCGTGGTGATGGCGGTCATGGTGCCGGCCGAATCCGGCGTCTGCGAATCGGTGTTGTAGGTTTTGCTGAAAGCCGTGTGCGGGAAGCGCTCCCAGCTCAGCAGGTTCTCTTCGCCCGAGCCGCCCTTGCGCTGGCCGTCGAGGATGCGCGCGGCGGCGACCGTGGTCAGACTCATGCCGTCGCCGAGGAACAGGATGACGTTCTTCGCGCGACCGTTCATGGCGCCGTTGGCGGCGGCGCGGGCAGCGCCGTTGCGGTACCACCAGGCCGGCGTCTCGCCGCCGGGATGGGCGACTGCCGGGACATCGATGCGGGGTGACGCCGTCGTCGGAGTGGAGGAGGTCGCGGGCGCCGTGGCGCAGCCGGCGAGCAGGGTGGCGAGGGACATGCCCAGGGCGGGCAGGACGGCGGTACGACGCATCAGGGACTCCAGGCAAGGCAACGGGGCATTATGGCCCGGTGACAGTGTCCTGTTCATGACACATTGGCTTTCCAGCCGTGCCATCGCGTATGGACCAAGGCTGGGCTATCGTTCGGGATTCCGTTTTTTCAGGGCTGCCGATGAAGCTGGTCTCCGCATGGTTGAGGATCCCGTTCTGGCAACGGGTGGTCGGGGGCTTCGTGCTCGGCGCGCTCGCCGGCTGGCTGCTCGGGCCGGCCGCGGATACCTGGTTTGGTCCGTTGGGCACGTTGTACGTCACCCTGATCAAGATGATCGCGGTGCCGCTGGTGTTCTTCGCGGTCATCAACGCGGTGTCCAGCCTGCACGGCCAGCAATCGGTCGCGGCGCTGGGCGGGCGGACCTTCCTGTGGTTCGTCGTCACCGCCGCGCTGGCGGTCGGCGTGGGCCTGGCGGTGGGCGTGATCGTCCAGCCGGGCGTCGGCGTGACCACGCTGCAGGTGGATCCGAACTACGTGCCCAAGGACGTGCCCAGCCCGATCAAGGTGCTGCTGGACGTGGTGCCGTCCAATCCGTTCCATGCGCTGACCGGCATCGGCACCACCACGAACGCCGCGGGCGAAACCGTGCTGGCGGCGGGCAAGGGATCGATCCTGCCGGTGATCTTCTTCGCCGCGCTGCTGGGTTTCGCGATGGTCAAGCTGGGCGACCGCGTGGCCGCGGCGCGCAAGCTGGCCGGCGAGAGCAGCGAGATCATGATCCAGGTCACCCGATTCGTGCTGGAAGTGACCCCGCTGGGCACGTTCGGCCTGATCGCTTCGCTGGTCGGCGCCTATGGCTTCGGCAAGCTGCTGCCGCTGGCGAGTTTCGTCGGCGCGCTGTACCTGGCCTGCGCGCTGCATATCGTGCTGACTTACAGCCTGCTGTTGCTCAGCCATGGGCTGAATCCGTGGAAGTTCTTCCGCGGCGCCGCCTCGGCGATGCAGGTGGCCTTCGTCAGTTCTTCCAGCTTCGCCTCGATGCCGGCGGCGATCCGCGCGGTCACCCACAACCTGGGCGTGGACAAGAACTACGCCTCGTTCGCGGTGCCGCTGGGCGCGAGCATCAAGATGGACGGCTGCGGCGCGATCTATCCGGCCCTGTGCGCGGTCTTCATCTCGCAGTACACCGGACATCCACTCAGCGCCGACCAGTACTTCGTCGTGCTGATCGCCTCGGTGCTGGGCAGCTTCGGCACCGCCGGCGTGCCGGGCACGGCGGTGGTGATGGCCACGGTGGTGCTGACCGCAGCCGGTCTGCCGCTGGAAACCATCGGCTATCTCTACGCGATCGATCGCGTGCTCGACATGATGCGCACCATGACCAACGTGACCGGTCAGATGGTCGTGCCGGTGCTGGTGGCCAAGGAAACCGGCCTGCTGGATCGCGGGATCTACGAGGCCGCGCCGACCAACATCGGGCTGGAGGAGGGTGTCGGTTCCGATGAGCGCGCCGCCTGAGGCCTACACGCTGATCGAGCGTTTCCCGGAGATCGACGACTTCCGCCGGCTGCGCGCGGTGGCCGGCCTGTCGCCGAAGGCGCAGGAAGCCGCCGAACGTGGACTGCCCAACACGCTGTATGGCGTCAGCATCCTGCACGAAGGACGCGCCATCGGCATGGGCCGGATCATCGGCGATGGCGGCCTGTGCTTCGTGGTGGTCGACATCGCGGTCGAACCGGAACACCAGGGCCGCGGCCTGGGCAAGCGCATCATGGCCGCACTGGACGCCTGGCTGAAGGCGAACGCGCTCGACACCGCCCATGTCTCGCTGATCGCCGACGGCGAAGCCAGGCACCTGTACGCGCAGTACGGCTTCGCCGACGTCGGTCCGGTCTCGGTGGGCATGCATTACGTCGTCCGCCGCGACACGGTACCGTCGACGCCCTGACCGACCGTGGCCTGGCCGGCGCGCTGGTTTCGTTGTCCTCACCTGGACAGTCCTGCGAAATGCCGGAGATGCGCATGTCGGCCCGTGTTGCCGCGCCACGCCCGCGATTCTTCCTGTGGATGAGCCTGGCCTGCCTGGCGGTGGCCATCACGGGTTTTTCCACCACCTTCCTCATTCCATTGGCGCGCGGCCGTTTCCAGGCACCGGCTGTCATCCATGTGCATGCGCTGCTGCTGTTCGGCTGGCTGCTGCTGTTCATCGCGCAGGCCTCGCTGATCCAGCGGCGGCGGTTCCTGACCCATCGCCGCCTTGGCCTGCTGGGGGCAGTGATGTGTCCGGCGATTGCCGTATCCGGCATCGCGGTGGGCCTGTACGCCACGCGGCGCGATCTGGCTGCCGGTGGCGGTGACTTCGTGCTGGGCCAGATGGTCAACGTCGTCATCGAGATGCTGTTGTTCGCCGCACTGGTCACCGCGGCGCTGCTGCTGCGCCGAGACGGCGAGAGCCATAAACGCCTGTTGCTGCTGGCGACCCTGTCGGCCCTGGGCCCGGCATGGTTGCGTTTCCGCCACCTGCTGCCGGCGGTACCCCATCCGTTCGTGGTGTTCTCGCTGGTGGCGGACTCGGTGCTGCTGGTGGCCATCGCCCGTGACCTGCGGGTCATGGGCTGGATCCATCCCGTCTATCTCTGGGGCGGTGGCGCAATGGTCGCGGTCCATATGGTCGAACTGGCCGCCGTCACCAGCCCCCTCTGGGTCCGCCTGGGCGGGTGGATGGCATGAGCGGGCGGGCATGACTTCCGGGCAGGGCGCCCGCGACGCCGTTGGCGTAGGCTCGGCCCACCTGACTGGGGACTATTCCAATGCGCATGAACAAGGCCTTCTGGTTGATGGCCGGTCTGCTGCTGTCGTTGCCGGCGCTGGCCGCCGATGCCGACCGCTGGACCGTGCCGGTGGCGACCAAGAAACTCGACAACGGCCTGACCGTCGTCATTTCCGAAGATCACAGCTCGCCGGTGGTCGGCGTCAGCGTGGTCTACCACGTCGGCATGCGGCTGGAGCCGCGCAACCGCACCGGCTTCGCCCACCTGTTTGAACACCTCATGTTCCAGGGCACGCCGAACGCGAAGAAGGGCGTGTTCGACAGCGTCATCACCGGCGGTGGCGGCAACAACAACGGTTCCACCCGCGCCGATTTCACCAACTACATCGAGACCGCGCCGGTGTCCTCGCTGGACGCGCTCCTGTGGCTGGAAGCGGATCGCATGAAGACCCTGGACTTCAACGCCGAGACGCTGAAGAACCAGCAGGATGTGGTCAAGGAGGAAATCCGCGTCAACGTGAAGAACCAGCCCTACGGCGGCTTCATGTGGATCGACATCGGCCAGCAGGCGTTCCAGAAGTGGGAGAACAACCACGACGGCTACGGCAGCTTCGAGGATCTGGAGAACGCCAGCCTGGAGGACGTGAAGGCTTTCCATCGCGACTACTACGGTCCCAACAACGCGGTGCTGGCGATTGCCGGCGACATCACCCCGGAGCAGGGCTTCGCGCTGGCGGAGAAATATTTCGGCGGCATTCCCGCGCGCGCCACGCCGGCCGCGCCGGACTACAAGGAAGGCCTGAACACGCAGGAAAAGCGCGTGCAGCAGAGCGACGCGCTGGCGCAGGTGCCCGCGATCGCCGCGGCCTGGAAGATGCCGGATCGCGGCAGCCGCGATCAGGCGCCGATGGCGGTGCTGGGCGCGCTGCTCGCCAACGGCGATGCCTCGCGGCTGTACCAGGGTCTGGTCAAGGGCCGCGAACTCGCGCTCAACGTGGAGTCGCTGTACGGCCTGACCAGTGAATGGGAATACGACGGTCCGACCCTGTTCACGGTGTTCGCGCTGTACAAGCCGACCACGGATGCCGACACGGTGCTCAAGGGCATCGACGAGGAAATCGCCCGCATCGCGCGCGAAGGCGCCGACGACGCCACCCTGGCGCGCATCAAGACCCAGTTGCTGGCCGACTGGTACAACGGCCTGGAAATGTTCCTCAACCGTGCCGACACCCTGGCCAAACTGCAGACGCTGTGGGGCGACGCCAACGTCGCCAACCAGATCCCCGGCTGGATCCGGAACGTCACGTCCGAGGACGTCAAGCGCGCCGCCGCCACTTACCTGACCCCGGCCAACCGCACCGTCATCGACCGCAAGCCCGCGGCGATGCTGGCGCCGGCGGCGAAGAAGGAATGAGGAGAATCCCGATGAGCCTGCACAAGACCGCGATTGCCCTCGCCCTGACCACGCTGTTCGCCGGCGCGGCGCATGCCGCCGAGCCGGTGCTGCCGAAGGACCTGCCGCCGTACGCGCCGGACAAGCCGTTGCCGGTGCCGCAGATCGAGAAGAAGACGCTCGCCAACGGGCTGGAAGTGTGGGTGGTGCCGCGCGACGGCATCCCGCGCGTGGACTACGTGCTGGCGGTGCGCAACGCCGGCCTGGCCGCGGACGCGGCCAACGCGTCGGGCTTCGCCAGCCTGTTCGCCGGCCTGCTGACCGAGGGCACCGCGCGCCGAGATTCGCGCGCCATCGCCGAAACCGCGCAGAGCCATGGCGGCAGCATCGGCGCTGGCGCCAGCAATGACGGCGTCACGGTGTATGCCGATGCGCTCGCCAGCCAGGCCGCGCCGATGCTGGATCTGCTGGCCGAGGTCGTGCGCGAGCCGACCTTCCCCGAAAACGAGGTCAAGCTGGCCCAGGCCAATGCGGCCCAGCAGTTGAAGGCCAACGAAGCGCAGCCGTCGTTCCGCGCCAACCGCGCGATGCTGGCGGCGGTGTACGGTGACCATCCGTATGCGCGCACCCAGCTCAGCGAAGCGGGCATCGCCGCCCTCGCCACGCCCGCGCTGCGCGCCGAGCACGCGCGTCGTTTCCACCCGGACCGCAGCCTGCTGGTGATCACCGGCCGGGTCACGCCGGCGCAGGGCTTCGCGATGGCGGAAAAGGCGTTCGGCAACTGGAAGGGCAGCGGCGGCGAAGTGGCGGATACCGCGGCGGCGCCGCGCACCGCCACCCCGAAGTTCGTGCTGCTGCAGCGCGACGGCAGCGTGCAGTCCACCCTGCGCATCGGCCAGCCGGCGCTGGCCGCGACCGACCCGGACTATGTCCCGCTGCAACTCACCCGGATCCTGCTGGGTGGCGGCTTCAGCAGCCGGGTCAACCTCAACCTGCGCGAGGAGAAGGGCTACACCTATGGCGCGGGCACGCGTCTTTCCGCGTCCCGTGCAGGGGGCGACCTGGTCTCGCAGGCCGACGTGCGCAATGAGGTCACCGGTGCTTCACTGAAGGAGTTCTTCGGCGAATTCGATCGCATGCGCAACGAACCGGTGCCGGCCAAGGAACTGGACGACACCAAGCGCTACATCGCCGGCGACTATGTCCTCAGCAACCAGTTGCAGGGCGCGGTGGCCGGCACGCTGGCGAAGAACTGGCTGATCGGCCTGCCGTCGGATTTCCTCGGCCAGTACGTGCCGCGCCTGCGCCAGATCGATGCGACCAAGGTGCAGGCGGTCGCGAAGCAGTATTTCGATCCGAAGCAGCAGTCGATCATCGTGGTCGGTGACGGCAAGGCGATCGCCGAGCAGCTCAAACCCTACGGTACGTTCCAGACTTCACAGAAGTAAGCCGCAAGACTGCAATTCCCTGTCGTTCAAAGCCGGCGTCCGCGCCGGCTTTTTTTTGCGCGGCGAGGAGAGGGGAAACGGACGCCGTGAACGCCGGACTGGCGTATCTTTGCCGCTCCACCCGAGGAGATCCCCCATGAGCGGCGAGCAGCGCGAACTGAACTTCCGTTTCCTGGCCCAGCCCACCGACGTCAACTATGGCGGCAAGGTCCACGGCGGCATCGTGATGAAGTGGATCGATCAGGTCGGCTACGCCGCGGCGGTAGGGTGGAGCGGCCATTACAGCGTGACCGTGGCGGTGGGCGGCATCCGCTTCGTCGCGCCGATCCGCACCAGCGACCTGGTGACGGTGTCGGCCAAGCTGGTCTACACCGGCACCAGCAGCATGCATTTCGCCGTGGACGTGCGCGCCCGCGATCCGATGGGCGGCGAGTCGCGCCTGTGCACCCATTGCATCATCGTGTTCGTCGCCCTGGACCAGGTCGAGGGCCGGCCCATCGCGGTACCGGCCTGGAAGCCGGAAACGACGGAGGATTGCCGCCTGGCCGAGTACGCGCTGAAAGTGATGGAACTGAGCAAGGGCATCGAGGAAACCGTCGCCCATTACCAGAGCGCGGGCGCGACGACTTGAACCCCTTGCAGGAGCGACGTGAGCCGCGACCGGGTGTGCCGGGACGTCCGGAAATCCACCGGCAGTCAGGCGAGCTTGTTTCTGGCAGAGAGTGGAAAAGCGAAAGCTCGCGACTCACGTCGCTCCCACAGGGAAACTGCCTGGAGCCGTCCATTGCGGGAGCGGCGTGAGTCGCGACGAGGTGCACCAGGGCGTTCCGAAATCCGCCGTCAGTCCGGCAAGCCTGTTTCTGGCAGGGAGCGGAAAAGCGAAAGCTCGCGACTCACGTCGCTCCCACATGTCGGAAGGTCGAATCGGGATGCGCGCCATGAAGGCGCGCGGGCTTACATCGCGACGCGGCGAGCCTGCATGAAGCGCGGTGCCCAGTAGCCGCTCATCAGGGTGTCCACGCGGACATCCTTGCCGGTGCTGGGGGAGTGCAGGAAGCGGCCTTCGCCAACGTAGATGCCGACGTGGTTGATCCGGCCCTTGCGGCCGAAGAACACCAGGTCGCCCTGCTTGAGTTCGTCGCGGCTGGCGATCAGCTGGCCATTGGCCTGCGAGGCCATGTCGCGGGACACGCGCGGCAGCTCGATGCCCAGCGCGGTGCGGAACACGTAACCGACCAGGCCGCTGCAGTCGAAACCGCTGTCAGGCGAGGTGCCGCCCCAGCGGTAGGGCGTGCCCATCAGGGTCAGCGCACGCTTGAGCACCGTCTGGATCTTGCCGCCCTCGTCCTTGACCACGCCTTCCCTGCTGAGGTCGTAACCGGCCAGCAGGCGGCTGAGGTCGCCGGCCACCATGGTCGAGCGGTCCAGCAGCGGCAGGCTGTCGCTGGCGGCCAGGCGGGGCAGGAGGGCGGTGAGGGTGGCGGTGGCGGCTTCGGCCGCCTTTTCCTTGATGCTGAACGAGGCCGGCCTGGCGGCTTCGCGGGGCGCGGCTTCCGCGGCTACGGCCGGGGCGGTGGTGTCAGTGGAATCGATCTCGACCGCGTCGGCGGTCGGCGCATGCTGCTGGGCCCAGGCGGGGACGCTCGCGGCAATCAGCACAGCCAGGGAAAGCAATCGGCTCACGCCCCGCAGGGTGCGGTGGGTGGCGGCGGGCTGGCCTGGCGGCAGGTCGTCGGTCGTCACGCGGAGTCGGGAAAAATGCGAAGCGGCAATAGTGCCGTCATATCGCGTCGATTTGGTTCACAAATCGTTATTTATTCGTTAACAATATCGGGCCTGGGTCACAGAAGTGGCCGGCTTCAGTGCAGAACCCGTTTGGCGCCCGTGTAATGGTCCCGCCAGTAACTGCCATCCAGGTGGTCCAGCCGGACCGTGCCCCCGGTGCTGGGCGCATGCACGAAACGGCCTTCGCCGACATAGATTCCGACGTGGCTGACGCTGCCGCGGCTGCCGAAGAACACCAGATCGGCCGGCGCCAGCTTGCGCGGCTCGATGCGCGGTCCCTGCACCCGGGACAGCTCGCCCGAGGTCCGGGGCAGCTTCAGGTCCAGCATGTCGCGGAAGACGTAGGCGACCAGTCCGCTGCAGTCGAAGCCGGATTCGGGGGTGTTGCCGCCGTAGCGATAGGGCGTGCCGACCAGGCCGATGGCCCGCATGAGCACGGCATTGGCGGCGGCGGGATCCTCGGCGTCGACCCTGGGCCACTCCCGGGCCGGCGGCGGCGGGGCGCGGCGAACGGTCTCCTTGCCACCGCCACAGCCCGCCAGCACGAGGGCCGGCAACAGCGCGATCGCGAGGACGGCGCGGGGGATCGCGGGTGGCGGCGGGGCGCCCAAGCCGGGATAATGCACGGTCTTCATTGCGGCGCATCTTCGCCCGCAATCCACCTGGCCGACAAGCCACCACGCCTGCCGCCGGCAGCCCAGATTCCAGAGTCCTGAATGAAAATCGCAAAAGACAGCGTCGTCCGTTTCCACTACACCGTCTCCGAAGTCGGCCAGGAGCCGCTGGAAAGCTCCAAGGACCGCGAGCCGCTCGCCATCCTGATCGGCCACGGCAACATCATCCCGGGCCTGGAGAACGCCATGCAGGATCGCGAAGCCGGCGAAAGCTTCAGCGTGGACGTGACCGCCGCCGAAGCCTACGGCGAGCGTCGCGACGGCTTGAGCCAGCGCGTGCCCAAGAAGCACTTCGGCACCCAGAAGCTCGTTCCGGGCCAGCAGGTCGTGCTGAACACCAACTTCGGCCCGCGCGCGGTGACCATCCAGAAGGTCGGCATGAGCGTGGTCGACGTCGACCTGAACCACCCGATGGCCGGCAAGGATCTGCATTTCGACGTGGAAATCGTCGAAGTGCGCGAAGCTTCGCAGGAAGAAGTCGAGCACGGCCACGTGCATGGCGACGGTGGTCATCACCACTGAGCGGACATTTCCCGCGACCGATACTGGAACGGCCCGCGTGAGCGGGCCGTTTTCATTTCCGGCGCGGCTCCGGCCGGTCAGTGCGCGCGCTTCTCGCCACCGGGGTGTTCCGGAATGACCGCAATCGCGTCGACCTCGACCCGGACGCCGGGCTGGAACAGCGCCTGCACGCCGACCAGCGCGCTGGCGGGCGGCCGCTTCGGATCAATCCAGCGGTCCCGCACCGTTCTTATCGCCGGCAATAGGGTGGAATCGAAATCGCGGACATAGATGGTCAGTCGCGCCACGTGGGAGAAATCGCTGCCGGCCGCGCGCAGGGTCGCGTCCAGGTTGCGCATCACCTGTTCCATCTGCGCTTCCAGCGAGTCTTCCACCAGACTGCCGTCCGCACGCAACGGGACATGGCCGGAGAGCAGCAACAGCTTGCCTCCGTCGATGCGCATGGCCTGGGAAACGTTGGGAATGGTGGCGCCGGGGGGATTGACGGCATACAACATGGAATCAGACTCCTGGGCGAACAAGGCGAGGGAATGACCGGCGAGCAGCGCGGCCAGCGCGAAACGGATGCCACGCGATTTCATTCGTTCGTCTCCGTCAGTGCGTGGATGACTTCGTGGCTGGACATGGCGTGTCCGAAATGGTGGACGACCTCGTCAAGCACGTGCGTGCGCTGCGCGGCGGTGAATGCCGCGCTGGCGTCTTCGACCAGGATGACGTCGTAGCCCAGATCGTGCGCGGCGCGCAGCGTCGACTCCACGCAGACATGCAGCGCGAAGCCGGCGATGAGCAGGGTATCGATGCCCCGGTTGCGAAGATAGGCGTCCAGGTTGGAACCGGCGAAGGCGCTTCCGCCCAGGCGGCCGCTGGCGACGAACTCGCCGGAAACGGGCTGGAACGGACCAAAGAAATCCGCCCCCTGGCCACGGAAGGTGCCCACGCGCGGGATGACCTCGCGGAGGCCATGGCGGGCGCGCCCCAGTTCCGGGTGGCCCGGGTCGAAGCGCAGGCCGGAATGGATCACCGGCAGGCCGGCGGCGCGGGCGGCATCGAGCAGGCGGGTGCCGGCGGCGACGGCATCCGCCAGTTGCGCGCGATCCTGGACCAGGCCATTGAGCTTGCCGTCTTCGGCCAGCCACTCGTTCTGGAATTCGATGAGCAGCAGGGCCGCGCGCCCGGCCCGGTGTTGCTGGCGCAGGGCCTCGGTGTCGGTGGCGCGTTCGCCGGCCGTTACGGGGGCGGCGGCGGTCGTCAGGGCCGCGCCCAGGACCATGGCGCCCAGCAGGGAGTGAAGGGGAAGGGGAATCATCGGAGGCTCCTTGAAACGGGAGCGGATAGCCTATTCAGTTTCATTTATGCAGAATATCGCGATTAATTGAATATCAAATTGCATATCTGGAATCATGCTGGACGATCTTGCCCTCTTCATCGCCATCGTCGAAGCCGGCAGTCTCAATCAGGCCGCCGGACGACTGGGCCTGCCCACCTCCACGCTGACCCGGCGGCTGCAACGACTCGAACGCGAACTGGGTTGCCGCCTGCTGCATCGCAGTGCCCGCCGGATGACGCCGACACCGGAAGGTTGGCAGTACTACGAGCGCAGTCGTCCGCTGGTGCAATCGCTGCAACAGGTGGTCGAGCAACTGGACGACAGCCTCAGGGAGGTGAAAGGATTGTTGCGCGTGCTGGCGCCGATCAACTTGGCCAATGGGGTGTTCGCGGACGCCTGGGGCGGTTTCCTGGCGCGGCATCCGCAGATACGGCTGGAACTGCAATTGAGCAACCAGACCCAGGATCTGCACGCCAGTCACGCCGATCTCGCCATCCGCACCGGCGAGCAGCCGGATTCGCAGCTGCAGCAGCGCAGGCTGGGAGAGATAGGGGTCAGGCTGGTCGCCTCGCCGGCCTACCTGCGCGACCGTCCGCCACCGGCAGCACCCGCCGAGCTGCAGCAGCACGATGTCGTGGTGGCCGAACCGCTGGCGCTCTGGACGTTCCGCCACCGGCACGGCGGGGAACGGTTCGAACTCAGTCCGGCCGCGCGGATGCGGGTCAACGACCTCGGCCTGGCGGTCGACGCCGCCCGCAAGGGCATGGGCATCCTGATGTGCCCGTTGAATGTCTGCCAGCAGGGGCTCGAGAAGGGGGAACTGGTGGAGGTGATGGCGGACTGGCGCTTGCCATCGCGCGCCGTGTACGCGGTCTGGCCGCAGCAGCGTTATCTGCCGGCCCGGGTGCGTGCGCTGGTCGAGCACCTGGTCGGGTTCGCCGCCGACCAACCGTTGCTCCGGAGCGCCTGAAGTCCCTCTGGGGGCGGCACGGTGGGCATGCTTTAATGCCGGCCGGATCCAGGGAGGAACAGGGCATGAGCGCAGTACCGGAGAGTGCGGGCGCGTCGCTGCGGCCAGTGGCCGCCGGCGAACGCATCGAAACCATGGATGTGCTGCGCGGCTTCGCGCTGCTGGGCATCCTGCTGATGAACATCGAGGGCATGGCCGGCCCGTTGTTCCAATCGTTCTCCGGGCTCGACCCCGCCCTGACCGGGGCTGATCGCATCGCCGACGCTCTGATCTACATCCTGGTGCAGGGCAAGTTCTACACGCTGTTCTCGTTGCTGTTCGGCATGGGCTTCGCGGTGATGTCCACCCGCGCCGAGGCACGGGGGCAGCCGTTCGCGGGCGTGTACTGGCGGCGGAGTCTGGTACTGCTCTGCATCGGTCTGATCCACGGCCTGCTCATCTGGTCGGGCGACATCCTGCTGATGTATGCGTTGTTGTCGTTCCTGCTGCTGGCGTTCCGCAACGTATCGGCCAAGTGGCTGCCGTGGCTGGCGGGACTGACCTACCTCGCGTCGTCGGGAATGATGCTCCTGCTGGGGCTGGTGGGATCGGCGATGCAACTGGATCCGAACGCGGCCGCGCAGTGGAATCAGGAGATGGCCAAGGCCGGCGTTGAAATGAACGCGATGCTGGAGGCCCAGCGCCACGCCTATGGTGTCGGCACCTATCTGGAAGCCGTCGCGCAGCGTGCCAGCGATGTCGGCTTCATGCTGAGCAACCTGTTGTTCATCGGCCCCACCGTGTTCGGCATGTTCCTGTTCGGCACATGGTTCGTGAAGAGCGGCGCCATCGCCGCGCCGGACCGTTTCCCGCGCCTGTTCGCATTCCTGCGCTGGGGCGCGCTGCCGCTGGGACTGGCCCTGATGCTGCTGTCGTTCTGGATGGAGCCCACCGCGGATTTCAACAACATCAGCCTGCACGCGTCGCTGGCGTTCGTGGCCAGTTCCGTTGGCAGCGTGCTGATGGCGTTCGGCTACCTGGGCTGGATCGTGAAGGGCGTGCGGTCGATGGCGGCCGCACCGTTGCTGCACTGGCTGGCGCCCGCAGGACGCATGGCGCTGACCAACTACCTGACGCAATCGATCGTGTGCACGCTGATCTTCAACGGCTACGGGCTGGGCTATCTGGATCAGTTGCCGCGCGCGTGGCAGGTGCCGTTCGTGTTCACGGTGTTCCTGCTCCAGGTGGTATTCAGCCGTTGGTGGCTGGTGCGTTTCCGCTTCGGGCCTGCCGAGTGGGTCTGGCGTTCGCTGACCTACCTGCGACCGCAGCCGATGCGCGTGAGTCCCGCATCCGCCTGAGGACACCGGAAGAAAAAACGGCCCGCTTGCGCGGGCCGTTTCCTTTTTCACCATGGGCGAAAGCCGGATCAATTGACGCTGACCGCGCTCCATGCGCGCGCCACCGCGTTGTACTGGGCCGAGCCGGCGCCGTACAGATCGGTGGCCGCGTTGAGCGTGGCGGTACGGGCCTGCGGGTAGGTCGTCCCGGAGGTCATGTACACGGTCAGGGCGCGGTACCAGATGCGCTGGGCGGCGTCGCGACCGATGCCGGTCACGCCGGTATCGCCGTTGCAGACCAGTTGGCTGGCGGTGTAGCTGAAGCCGGCCGGCGAGACCGCGCCTTCGGCGAGCAGGTAGAAGAAGTGGTTGGCCGGGCCGGAGGAGTAGTGCGGATCCACTCCGGCGAAACCCGCCGCCGGATAGCAGTTGTACGAGCGACCCGCGTCCGCGTCACCCGGGCGGAACATGTAGCGCAGCGCTTTCTTGCCGTCCGGATTGCTGCGGTAGATCTTCTCGCCAATCATGTAGTCGCCGGGATCACTGGCGTTGTTGACGAAGTACTCCACCATCGTGCCCATGATGTCGGAAGCCGCTTCGTTCAGGCCGCCCGCGTCGCCGGAGTACGCCAGGTTGGAGGTGGCCTCGGTCACGCCGTGGGTCATCTCATGCCCGGCCACGTCGATCGCCACCACCGGGTACCAGGTCGAGGTGCCAAGACCATAGGCCATGAATTTGTAGGGTGCGCCGTACCAGCCCGCGTTGCCGCCGGTGGCCGGGCCGCCGCCGCCGCGGAAGGTCACGTTGACGATGCTCTTCACGCCCACGCCGTCGTTGAAGATGCCGTTGCGGCCGAAGGTGTTCTTGTAATAGTCCCACGTGGCGGCCACGCCGAAGTGTGCGTCCGAAGCCTCGCTGGCCACCTGGGATTCGGCGTTGTTGCCCCAGTTGTTGTCGGCGTCGGTCATGATCGCGGCGGTGCTGTACACGCGACTGATTTCCTTGCCCAGGCCGTCACGGGTGTTGCCACCGCCACGGGTGGGATCCAGCATCTGGTAGCCGCCGCTGATCGAGTTGGTGGTGATGGCCACGTCGCCGAGGAACAGGGTCTGGCCGGTGCCGACGGCCGCGGCGGTGTGGATGATGTTCCAATAGTCCAGCACCTTGCCGCTGCGCGCATCGACGAAGTAGCGCATGTCGGCCTCGCCCTGGCTGTCGGAGACACCGCGCACCCGCACTTCGTACGCGAGCACCGGCTGCGCGCCGCGCGCGTAGATCACCAGGCCCTGGCTGCCGATGTCATCGATCTGGCCCTTGAAGTCCGCGCCGGCCGAGACCACCGCGGCATCGGCATCGATGCCGGCCTTGAGTGCCGGCCGGCCGTTGCCGCGAAGGGTCAGGCTGGTGGATTTGAGCTTTCCATTCCTGGAGTGAATCACCACGTCGCCGCCGATTACCGGCAGGCCCCGGTAGCGGCGATCCATGCGCACGTGCTCCGTGCCGTCGCGATCGACGATAACATCGCGGGCGACGAACTCGTCGCCGTCACTGCTCTTCAGCGCGGCCGCGTGGCCCACGGCCAGGCCCTTCGCGCGACTGGCGGCCGGTGTCTGGTCCGCGTTGGCGCCGTACAGCGGAGAGGAGACGAGGATGGCGGCGATGGCCGTGGAGATGAGACTGTTCTTCCGTTGCATTGCTTGCTGACCCCTGTGGTGTGTGGATGTGGGTGTTGCGACAGCAGGATTCGGAACAGGATCGGAAGCGGGTGGGGCGCGCTCCATCGCGCGGATGTGGAGACGACCGGCGATGTCTCCACGTTGTTGTCCCGGGACAATTGGTGTCAATGGAAACGATGTGAAGAAAGACAGAGAATGACAGTTACCTTTTTCCGATTACGCTTGACATGTCCGCAGTGGTTGACGCCGTATGGAAAAGCCGGTCATGCGGCGGGTCATGCGCGTCCGCGTGGCGACGTCCGATGAGCGGGCGGCACGCATGAATCGGCGGCGGGAGGAGATTCTCATTCTCGGTTCGGGCGCCATCGGCCTGTCGACCGCGCTGATGCTGCTGGAAGCCGGACGCGAGGTCCGCGTGCTTGAAGCGGGCGAACACATTGGCGCCGGCGCCTCGCACGGCAACTGCGGCACCATCACCCCCAGCCACGCACCGCCGCTGGCCGCGCCCGGCGTGGTGAAACAGGCGCTGCGCTGGATGCTGACGCCGGATGCACCGCTGTACCTGAAACCGCGCGTGGATCCCGCCTTGTGGCGATGGTTGCTGCGTTTTTCCGCGCGCTGCAATCCGCGGGACTGGCTGGACAGCGCGCGGGCGCGCGCCGCCCTGCTCGACGATTCGCGCAGGCGCCTGGCGACCTGGGTGGCGCGCTATCCGCTGCGCTGCGAGTTCCAGGAGGAAGGCCTGGACTATGTATTCCGCGATCCGCGCAACTTCGAGCGCTATGCGCATGAGTGCGAATCGCTGCGGCGCCTGGGCATCGCCAGCGAGGTGATGGGGGGCGCCGACTACGAAGCCGAGGAACCGGCGATGCGCGAAGGCGTCGCCGGCGCGATCCGGTTTCCCGGCGATGCGCGCCTGCGGCCGGATCGCTACGTCGCCGAGCTCGCGCGCGTGGTGCGCGAGCGGGGCGGGGTGATTGAAACCGGATGCCGCATCCTCGATTTCGAGGATGGTCCGGAAGGCGTGCGGATGCGTACTTCGCTGGGCACGCGGCAGGGACGCGAAGCGGTGTTCGCGCTCGGCGCATGGACGCCGGAGTTCGCGCGCCGGCTGGGCCTGCGCATTCCCATCCAGCCGGGCAAGGGCTACTCGGTGACCTACAGCCGTCCCGCGCGGGTGCCGAAGCGGCCCCTGGTGCTGAAAGACCGATCGGTCTGCGTGACCGTGTGGGACAGCGGCTTCCGCCTGGGCAGCACCATGGAGTTTTCCGGCTACGACGATCGTCTCAACGAAGTCCGGTTGGCCGCGCTGGAGCGCGGTGCGCGCGAATTCCTGCGCGATCCCGTAGGCGACGTCGTGCAGGAACGCTGGTGCGGCTGGCGGCCGATGACCTGGGACGATCTGCCGCTGCTGGGCCGCGTGCCCCGGCATCCGAATCTGTGGCTGGCCGCCGGCCACGGCATGCTCGGCATCAGCATGAGCGCCGCCACCGGCCAGCTGATGGCCGATCTCGTCACCGGCCGCATGCCGGCCTTTGATCCCTCTCCCTATCGACCGGAGCGTTTTTCATGAACCCGCAGACCCACTTCGACCTGATCGTGATCGGCGGCGGATCCGGTGGCCTCGCCGGCGCCTTCCGCGCCGCGGCGCATGGCGCGCGGGTCGCCTTGCTGGAACCGGCGGAACTTGGCGGCACCTGCGTCAACGTCGGTTGCGTGCCGAAGAAGGCGATGTGGCTGGCGGCCGACACCGCGCAGCGCATCGCGCTGGCAGCGCAGCTGGGTTTCCAGTTGGAATCGCGCCCGCTCGACTGGCGGGAGTTCATCGTCCACCGGACCCGCTACATCGCGGGCATCCACGCCAGCTATCGCAAGCGACTGGATGAAAGCGGCATTGTCTGGATGCCATGCCGCGGCCATCTGATCGATGCGCATACCGTGGAAAACAGCGATGGGGCGCGCCTGCGCGGCGAACGGATCCTGATCGCCACCGGTGGCCGGCCGCGTCGCCCGCCGGTGCCCGGCGCGGAACTCGGCGGGGTGTCCGACGACTTCTTCCAGCTCTGCGAGCCGCCATCACGGGTGGCGCTGATCGGTGGCGGCTACATCGCGGTCGAACTGGGCGGCGTGCTGCAGGCGCTGGGCAGCCAGGTGGAACTGTTCGTGCGGGGCCAGCGCCTGCTGGAAGGCTTCGATCATGAGCTGGCCGCGGATCTGCTCGAGGACAGTCGCCAGCACGGCCTGCACGCGCACTTCGGCCATGCGCTGGCGGAACTGCAGCCGGCCGGCGACGGCAAGGTCGTGTTGCTGGATGCCCATGGCGAGCGCAGCGAACCGTTCGATCGGGTGTTCTTCGCCACCGGACGCGTCCCCAGCACCGCCAGCCTCGGCCTGGAGAACGCCGGTGTGACCGTGGACGCGCGCGGTTTCGTGCAGGTCGACGAATGGCAGGACACCAGCGTGGCGAACATCCATGCGGTCGGCGATGTCACCGCGGGTCCGGCGCTGACACCGGTGGCGATCGCCGCGGCGCGCAGGTTGATGGATCGCCTGTACGGCGGCAAGCCGGAATCGCGTCTGGATTTCCGCGACATCGCCACGGTGGTGTTCTCGCATCCGCCCATCGGCAAGGTCGGCCTGACCGAGCAGGAAGCCCGTGCCAGCTTCGGCGATGCCGCCGTGCGCATCTACCGCGCGCGTTTCCGTCCGATGCTGCATGCGCTGGCCGACTCGCCGCAGCGCAGCCTGTTCAAGCTGGTCTGCGTGGGCGAGGAGGAAAAGGTGGTCGGCCTGCACCTGCTGGGCGAGGGTGCCGACGAAATCCTGCAGGGCTTCGCGGTGGCGATCCGGCGCGGCATCACCCGCCGGGATCTGGAAGACACCGTGGCCATCCATCCGACCTCGGCCGAGGAAGTGGTGCTGATGCGTTGAGGTGGCGGTCGAAGGGACGATCCGACCGGCGGCGGGCCGTGCCGACGGTTGGGTGACCTCCGGCACCTGAGCCCCCCGGTGGCCGGCGCTATGGTGCGCCGGTACAGGCAGGAGAGCCGCCATGCACCAGGACGTTCCCGTGACCACCGCCGCGCCCGGGGAAGCCGGCGCCGCGCTGACACCCATCGATGCAGGAGATCGCATCGCCGCGCTCGACATCATCCGCGGCTTCGCCCTGATCGGCATCTTCCTGATGAACGTGGAATGGTTCACCCGTCCGATCAGCGAGTTGGGCCGGGGCATCGATCCCTCGCTGCACGGCCTGGACTACGCGGTCAGCTGGCTGGTGTACGTGTTCGTCCAGGGCAAGTTCTGGACCCTGTTCTCGCTGCTGTTCGGCATCGGCTTCGCGGTGATGCTCGGACGCGCGGAGAACCGCGGCCGTGCGTTCGTCACGCCTTACCTGCGGCGGATCCTGGGGCTGTTCCTGTTCGGCATCGCCCATTTCATCCTGGTCTGGACCGGCGACATCCTGCACAACTACGCCATCACCGCCCTGGCCCTGCTGCTGGTGGTGACCCGCAACTGGAAACTGTGGCTGGGCCTGTTGGTGTCGTTCGCGGCCACGGCCGCCGCCCTGAAGTCGGGGGCGTTGATGGCGTCCATCGCCGTGCTCGTGCTGGTCGGCGTGCTGATGTTCTTCCTGCATCGCGGCAGCCTGGCGCGCTGGTGGAAGTGGGGCGTGACCTTGTACTCGCTGATGTTCCTGCTCGGCCTGATCGGTGCGGGCGTGACCGCGATCTATCCGCAGATCCGCTCCCCTGAAACCGCCGAGCAGATCGGCAAGCGCCAGGAGCGCCTGGCGGAGCGGGCGAAGGAAAGGATCGAGGAGATCCGCATCGACAGCCGCGGCAGTTACGCCGAGGCCGTCCGTTATCGCGCCGGCAAGTTCGCGGAGGACATGCCGGACGCGGCGGGGCTGAGTTTCATGGCGCTGCCGATGTTCATGATCGGATTCTGGTTCGTCCGCGCGGGCGTGGTGGCGCGGTTGCGCGAGCACAGGGCGTTGTTCCGGAAGCTGGCGGCGTGGACATTGCCGATCGGCATGGCGATGACCCTGCTGAGCGTGTGGCTGGTGCCCAGTTTCCCCGGCGACGGGATGGGCGGGCGCGATCCGGCGCGGATGGCGGCGGTGTCGCTGTTCCAGCTGGGGGCGCTGTTGCTGTGCCTCGGCTACTTCGCTGGCCTGGTCCTGCTGCTTGGCACGCGCGCCGGCCGCTGGTTGGCGCCGCTCGGCCATGCCGGCCGGATGGCGTTGACCAACTACATCGGCGCCTCGGTGATCAGCACGCTGTTCTTCTTCGGCTACGGCCTGGGTTACTGGGGACAGCTGTCCCGGCCCGGCCAGATGGCTTTCGTGGCGGTGGTGTTCGCCTTGCAGGTGACTTTCAGCTGGCTGTGGCTGCGCCATTTCCGCTATGGACCGCTGGAATGGGCCTGGCGCGCGCTGACTTACTGGCAACTGCCGCCGATGCGCCGCAAACGCTCCGTCGCGGCAACAGCGGATGGAACGGTGCATCCGGCCTGAGCCGAACCGCACCAGGTTTAGAATGCGCGCATGGATGAGCGCATTCCCCCGCACGCGTCACGCCTTCCTTCCGTTCGCCCCCCGGCCCTCGTCTCCCGATGAGCGGTGCCGGCCAGGACGACGAAGCACAGCAGGACGAATCGGCCAGCGCGGTGCTGGATCCGGAGGCGGCGCCCTCCGGAACAGTCACGCCGCGCCCGCTGCTCGGCGGCTTCGCCCTGGCGGCGCTGGGCGCGATCGCGTTCTCCGGCAAGGCGATCATCGTCAAGTTCGGCTACCGCTACGGGGTGGATGCGGTCACCCTGCTGGCGTTGCGCATGCTGGTCGCCTTTCCGTTCTTCCTGCTGATGGGCGCATGGGCTGCCCGCCGCGCCGCGCCGCTGGCGCCGGGTGATGGACCGAAAATCGTCGGGCTCGGCTTCTTCGGCTACTACCTGGCCAGCTTCCTGGATTTCGCCGGCCTGGCCTACATCACCGCCACGCTCGAACGGCTGATCCTGTACCTCACCCCGACCCTGGTCCTGGCGATCGGCCTGTTGGTATTCCGCCGCCGCGCTCGCCGCGCGCAACTGGTGGCGCTGGTGATCAGCTATGCGGGCGTGCTGCTGGCGTTCGGCCACGACTGGTCGCTGGGCGGAGGCAATATCGCGCTGGGCAGCCTGCTGGTGTTCGGCAGCGCACTGGCGTACGCCATTTACCTGGTCGGCAGCGGCGAAATGGTGCGTCGGGTGGGCGCGGTGCGCCTGACCGCCTACGCCAGCAGCGTGGCCAGCGTGCTCTGCATCGGCCAGTTCCTGCTGCTGCGGCCAGCGGCGAGCCTGCTCGACGTTCCGGCACCGGTCTGGTGGCTTTCGCTGCTCAACGGCACCGTCTGCACCGTCCTGCCGGTGTTGATGGTGATGATGGCGGTATCGCGGATCGGATCCGCGCTGGCCGCGCAGATCGGGATGATCGGACCGGTATCGACCATCGTGCTCAGCCTGCTGCTGCTGGGCGAGCCGATGGGGGCGTGGCAGATCGCCGGCACCGTGCTGGTGATGGCCGGGGTGTTCGTGGTCTCCCGGCAGAAGGCGGCATGAGGCCCGCGCCTTCATCCGCCAACGCGACCGGCGCGGGCACAATGACCGCATGAACACCACCAGCACTCCGCCGCCCGCCATTGCCTTGCGACCGTTGCTGTGGCTGGTGGCGGCCGGGGTGTTCATGCAGATGCTGGACAGCACCATCGTCAACACGGCGCTGCCGGCGATGGCCCGGGATCTTGGCCAGTCGCCGCTGCGCATGCAGGCGGTCGTGGTGGCCTATGCGTTGACCGTGGCGATGCTGATTCCGGCCTCGGGCTGGCTGGCGGATCGCTTCGGCACCAAACAGATCTTCATCGCCGCGGTCGCGCTGTTCACGCTGGGCTCCCTGACCTGCGCGGTTTCGCAGGACCTGCCGCAACTGGTGGCTTCGCGCGTACTGCAGGGCATTGGCGGGGCGATGCTGCTGCCGGTCGGGCGACTGGCCGTGCTGCGCGCGGTCCCACGCAAGGATTTCCTGGCGGCGATGAGCTTTGTCACCGTTCCCGGCCTGATCGGTCCGCTGATTGGCCCCACCCTTGGCGGCTGGCTGGTGGAAGTCGCGTCGTGGCACTGGATCTTCCTGATCAATCTACCGCTGGGTGTGCTCGGCGCGGCAGCCGCACTGCGCTGGATGCCGGATCTGCGCGGGCCGCGGGTGCGTTTCGACGCACTGGGCTACGTGCTGCTGGCATTCGGCATGGTCGCGGTGTCGCTGTCGCTGGACAGCCTGTCCGATCATGCGGGCAGCCGCGGGGCGATGATGGTGCTGCTGGTGTTCGGTCTCGCCGGACTGGTGGCGTACTGGCTGCACGCGGCAAGGGCGCCGCGTCCGCTGTTCCCGCTGGCGCTGTTCCGGGTGCCGAGTTTCAGCATCGGCCTGCTCGGCAACCTGTTCTCGCGCATGGGCAGCAGTGGCATGCCGTTCCTGATCCCGCTGATGCTGCAGATCGGCCTGGGTTTCTCGCCGATGTCGGCGGGCATGCTGATGATCCCGGCCGCGCTGGCGGGCATGTTCTCCAAGCGCATCGTGGTGCCGCTGGTGCAGCGCCTGGGCTACCGCAAGGTACTGGTCGGCAACACGGTCCTGGTGGGACTGGCGATGGCCAGCTTCGCGCTGGTGTCGGCGGACCAGCCGATGTGGGTGCACCTGATCCACTTCGCCTGTTTCGGCGCGGTGAACTCGCTGCAGTTCACCGCCATGAACACCCTGGCGCTGCGTGACCTCGATGGTGATCTGGCCAGCAGCGGCAACAGCCTGCTGTCGATGACGATGATGCTGGCGATGAGTATCGGCGTGGCGCTGGCCGGCAGTCTGCTGGGCATGTTCGGCAATCTCACCCTGCATCCGTTGCAGGGGCAGGCGCTGTCGGCGTTCCGCTGGACCTTCGTCTGCGTGGGCCTGATCACGATGGCGTCGGCGGCCATCTTCGCCCAACTGCAGCCGACCCACCGGATCCCGCCATCCAGCGTGAAGCGCGCCGATCCAGGCTGATGGGCACGCGTGCATGGACGGAGCGTCGACGAACTAGCGGCCCACCGGCACGCTCGCCTCCGCCAGCCAGTCCACCACCGCCTGCAATGCGTCCAGGCGTCCATCGCCGGCATGCCGGCGCTCGCGATAGATCGCCAGTTGCCGGTGCGCGCTGGTGCCGTGCTGGAGGATCCGCCAGATCTGCTCGAAGGCATCGCCGGCATCCAGCGCGGCGATGTCCTCTTCCAGCACCTGCTGGGTACTGCGCAGCATTTCCCTGACCGGCACCAGGCGACCGCTGGCCAGATCGATCAGGCCGGCGTCGTAGCCGTGACGCTGCGCCCGCCACAGGTTCTCCGCGATGATCGCCTGCACGCCGGCATCCAGCCCCGCGTGCCGCTCCGGGTGGCGTTCGAGGTGCCGGACCAGGCAACGGAACAATTGCGCGAGCGCCAATGCGTCTTCGGCGTCGGTGCAGCAGTCCGGCACCCGCAGCTCAAGAGTGGGAAACCGCAACGAGGGCCGGATCGCCCACCACAGGAAACTGGCGTCCTCGATCGTGCCGGACTGCACCATCCGCGCGACATAGCGGTCATAAGCCGCCTGGTTGGCGAACAGCGGCGGCAGGCCGGTGCGGGGGATTTCCTGGTACGCGGTCTGCCGGTAGCCCATCAGGCCGGTGGGATGGCCCATCCAGAACGGTGAAGAAGTGCTGATGGCCAGCAGCAGGGGCAGGAACGGTTGCAACCGCCGCAACAGATCGATACGCGCCGAGGTGTCGGCCGGTTGCACATGCACGTGCAGGCCGCAGACCAGGTTGCGATGGCCGAGCATCTGCAACTGCTCCATCACCCGGTCGTAGTGCGGCTTGTCGGTGCTGCGCTGATCGCGCCACAGGCCCATGGGATGGGTGCCCGCGGCGAGGATGGAGAGACCGTGTTCGGTGGCGACGGCGCCCACCGTGCGGCGCAGATGATGCAGATCGCGCCGCGCTTCCTGGGGATCGTGATGGACGTGGGTCTGCACTTCCACCTGGGTCTGCAGCAGCTCGCTGCCCACCCGATCGCCCAGAGCCTCATGGCAACGGGCGAAGAACGCCTGCGGCATGTGCCGCAGCCGGCGGCGATTGCGGCGAACCAGGAAGTACTCTTCTTCGAGTCCGAAGGTGTAGGGATGTGCCTGCACGTGCAGCCTGTCCGGGAAGGAACAGGCCGGTTATCGCATCGTGGGGGTAAACGTATCGTTCAGACGCGCCACATCGCCGGTGTGGGCGATGTGGCGCGCGGACTTACTTGCCGAGATATTTGCCGAGGAAGGCTTCCATGCGCCGGTACAGCTCGGCGCGGTTTTCCGGCTTGTAGAAGCCGTGTCCCTCGCCACCGACCACCAGTGTTTCCACGGGCGTGCCCTGTTTCTTGAACGCGCTTTCCAGCGCGTTGAACTGGTCCATCGGCACGCGCTGATCCAGACGGCCCTGCACCAGCATCACCGGGATCTTGATCTTGTCGACATTGCGGGCGGGCGAGTTGGCGGCCAGCGTGGCCGGATCGTTGCCCAGCACGCGATCAAGGTAGCGACGTCCGGACTTGCTGTCGTTGATGTCGCCTTCCTTGTGCATCACCTGCAGGTCGTAGACGCCGACATACCCGATGGCGCACTTGTAAAGCTCAGGGTATCGGATCGGATTCATCAGCGCGGCATAGCCGCCGAAACTGGCGCCGTAGGTGCAGATGCGGTCCGGATCGGCCAGTTTGTTGTCGATGGCCCAACGCACGCCATCGGCGATGTCGTCCATCATCTTCCCGCCCCATTCACGGTAGCCCAGTCGCTGGAATGCTTCGCCACGCCCGCCAGAACCGCGTAGCCGCGACTGGCGAGGAACTGGACGTCGTCGTCGAACGTCCAGCTGTCATATGGGCCGTAGGGACCGCCGTGCGCCATGACGACCAGCGGCTGCGGGCCGGTGGCCCCAGCCTTGGCGGTGTAGAAGCCGAACAATTTCAGACCGTCGCTGGCCTTGAATTCGAATGGCCGCATCGGTGCCATCTGTTCCGGCTTGATCCACGGACGGACCTCGCTGATCAGCTGCACCTTGCCGGCGTCACGATCCAGCACGTAGTAATTGCCCGAATGGCGATCGGACCAGGTGCTGAACAGTACCTTGCGGTTGTCGCGGCTGAAGTCGATGATGCTCGCCATCTGCCCGGGAAACGTCTTGAGCAGACCCGCGTGCAGCTTCGCCCACTCGGAACCGTTGTCCAGGTAGCGGATGGACGGCTTGTCGGAATCGAAAATCACCCCGAACGGGACACCATCATGACCGGCGTACAGCAGGCGGCTGACCGCAGCATCCTCGCGACCGATCAGCAGGTTGCGGGTCCCGGCCGCGAAGTCGATGCGGAACAGTTGCGCGGGCTCCTGTTTGTCGGACACCAACGCGTAGGCAGTGTTGTTGTCGGCGTCGAAACTCAATCCATACATCGTGTAGCCAGCCAGTGACGCTGGCACCGCTTGCCAGTCGGCGCCGGGTGTGGGGCGGTAATGCAGCACCGGTTCGTCATTGCCATCGTGGGTGATGCGCAGGCGCGGCCTGCCGGTGCGGTCGTAATAGAAACTGGCCGGCTTGGATGAACGCTCGATTTCCTTGCGGGTACCGGTGCGCGTATCCACCTTGTAGACGACCGTGGGCGACTCCTCTCCACACACGCCCGACCAGCAAGTGAAATCGACCAGGATGCTGCCCGGCTCACTTTCCAGAATGTGATCGACCGCGGCAAATCCCTGGTCTTTGCGGCGCCCGCTGCGTACCCCGTCATCCTTGACATAGGCGAACAGGGTTTCCTGGGTCTTGCCATGGATATCCGAGGAAATCAGTTCACCATAGCTGTAGGGACGGGCATGCAGCGGTTCCATCTTGGCGCGCGATACCACGAGCTGGTCGTCGTCGCTCCAGATGGGGGTGGCCACATGCTGTTGCGGGCCGAAACGCAGGACCTGCACTTTGCCGCTACCGTCCAATGGGACGATCTGGAGTTGGGTCTCCAGCCCATCGGCGCTGGGAACCGCCATCGCGACGTGCTTTCCGCTGGGCGACATGGCGATGCCGCTGATTTCCCCGTGCTTGGCGAAGTTCTCCACCGGAATCGTCTGGCCCCACGCAGGCGCCGCCACCAGGCCACACAGCAGAGCGGCCCATTTAAATCCATTTGATGCGTACACGGTTCCTCCCCAGGAACTTGTGCGGGTGTGCGCGGATGGTGCCACCCGGGCGGGTAGCTTGTCACCGGGCGGCGCATCAGGGACGGGAAAGGAGGGCCGCAACAGCCCGGCGCGCAGTGTTCGGAGGGCGATCAGATGTCGGGCGATGCTCAGGCTTCAGGTCTCCAACTGCACCACGCCGTCAGCGCGGGGCACGGCGAAGTGTCCGGAATCAGCCATCAAGCAAAGCCGCGCCCTTGGGGCAGGAGCGGCGCGGGAATGCCAGCGCCGTCGCCACGGCTGCTGGCGGGGTGAATCGCCGCGATCAGACTTCCAGCGAAGCCAGATCGCCCTTGGTCTCCAACCAGGATTTCCGCTCGCTGGCCCGCTTCTTCGCCAGCAGCATGTCCATCAGCGAGTGGGTCTGGTCGCCGTCCTCGACGGTCAGCTGGACCAGCCGGCGGGTGTCGGGGTGGATGGTCGACTCGCGCAGCTGCGAGGCGTTCATCTCGCCCAGGCCCTTGAAGCGGGTGACGTTGACGGCGCCCTTGATCTTCTCGCGCTGGATCTTCTCCAGCAGCAGGCGCTTTTCTTCCTCGTCGAGCGCGTAGAACACCTGCTTGCCCACATCCACGCGGAACAGCGGCGGCATCGCCACGAACACGTGGCCAGCCTGCACCAGCGCCGGGAAATGGCGCAGGAACAACGCGCTCAGCAGAGTCGCGATGTGCAGGCCGTCGGAGTCCGCGTCGGCCAGGATGACCACCTTGCCGTAGCGCAGGCCGGAGATGTCCTCCTTGCCGGGATCGCAGCCGATCGCGACCGCCAGATCATGCACTTCCTGCGATGCCAGCACGCTGCCGGAGGCGACTTCCCAGGTGTTCAGGATCTTGCCGCGCAGCGGCAGGATCGCCTGGAAGTCCTTGTCGCGCGCCTGTTTGGCGCTGCCGCCGGCCGAGTCGCCTTCGACCAGGAACAGCTCCGTCCGCGACAGGTCCTGGCTGATGCAGTCGGCCAGCTTGCCGGGCAGGGCGGGGCCCTGGGTCACTTTCTTGCGGACGACCTGCTTCTCGGTCTTCAGGCGGGCCGCGGCGCGCTCGATCGCGATCTGGGCGATCTTCTCGCCCAGGTCCACGTGCTGGTTCAGCCACAGGCTGAAAGCATCGTGCGCGGCGCCCTCGATGAAACCGGCGGCCTGGCGCGAACTCAGGCGTTCCTTGGTCTGTCCGCTGAACTGCGGGTCGGTCATCTTCAACGACAGCACGAAGGCCACCCGGTCCCAGACATCTTCCGGCGCCAGCTTGACCCCGCGCGGCAGCAGGTTGCGGAAGTCGCAGAACTCGCGCAGCGCGTCGGTCAGGCCGCTGCGCAGGCCGTTGACGTGGGTACCGTGCTGGGCCGTCGGGATCAGGTTGACGTAGCTTTCCTGCACCAGTTCGCCATCCGGTACCCAGGCCACCGCCCAGTCGACGATCTCGGTGTCCTTCTTGAGCTGGCCGACGAACAGATCCGGCGGCAACAGCTCGCGGCCCTGCATCTCGCCCTTCAGATAGTCGCGCAGGCCGTCCTCGAAGTGCCAGGTATCGCGCTCGCCGGTGGATTCGTCATGCAGCTTGACGGTCAGCCCCGGGCACAGCACGGCCTTGGCGCGCAACAGATGGCGCAGTGCGCGCGCGTTGAACTTCGGAGTGTCGAAGTACTTGGCGTCCGGCCAGAAGCGCAGGCGGGTGCCGGTATTCTTCTTGCCGACGGTACCGACGGTTTCCAGCTTCGAGGCGGCATCGCCGTCGCGGAACTCCATCCGGTACTCGTTGCCTTCGCGCTTGATGAAGATTTCGACCTTCTTCGACAGCGCGTTGACCACGCTCACGCCGACGCCATGCAGGCCGCCGCTGAAGGTGTAGTTGCGGTTGCTGAACTTGCCGCCCGCGTGCAGGCGGGTGAGGATGAGCTCGACGCCCGGGATCTTTTCTTCCGGATGGATGTCCACCGGCATGCCGCGGCCATCGTCGCTGACCTCGCAGCTGCCGTCCTTGTACAGGGTGACCTCGATCTCGCCGGCATGCCCGGCCAGGGCTTCGTCGACCGCGTTGTCGATGACTTCCTGCGCCAGGTGATTGGGCCGCGAGGTGTCGGTGTACATGCCCGGGCGGCGCTTGACCGGATCCAGGCCGGAGAGGACTTCGATGTCGGCGGCGTTGTAACGACTGCTCATGAATTCGATGCTGTCTCGGTTTGCGTGTGCGGATCAGGGACGGGGAACGTCCAGCTGACGGCCGGTGTAGGGGTTGTACAGGAAATCGCCGGGGAAGGATTCACCGGTGGTGGTGTCGCGCTTGTCCGGCAGCAGGCTACCCAGCGGCAGTCGAAAGTCGTGACGCTTGTTGGTGGTCTGGACCCGGGCGACGCCGTCTCCCAACGGATCGATCAGGCGGCGTCCCTGTGCGTCATTGCCGGGAAACACCAGAAAATACATGCTCCTGCCCATCGGGCCGATGCCGTTGGCCAGGACCGGCTTCAGGAAGGCCAGGGTCGCCGCCAGCCGGGTCGGTATCTTGTCCTCGGCCAGTACCGCGTGGGTCCGCCCCTGCGGGTCGATGAGCACGGTGGAGTCGCGGACGTCGGCCTCCGGGGTGAAGCGGTACTCCATGTCGTCCGCAACCGTCGCCTGCACCACCGCGACGATGTTGTAGTCGTTGAAGGTCTGGCTGAGCCCGGAAAGTACCTCCGGGGTCGCGTCCTTCTGCTGGGCCACACTGATTTGCCAGTATTCCGGTGGGATCCACCAGACGACCTCCATCCTGCCGTTGCCCAGACTGTGTTTCTGGGTATCGCGGGTGAGCGCATCCAACTGCACCTGCTGCGGCGGCAGCGAGGCGCGTGCCGCCCGGGCGGTCGGGGCCGACAGGGCCTGGGCGAACAACAAGAGCAGCGCGGAGCAGAGCAGAGCAGGGCGCATCGGGCGGCGGCGTCGGAATCCCACGGGACGCGAAGTGTGCGGCCAGCGCGCGGTTTTTGCACGTTCAGGAGCGGGCGAGCGCCCTTGGGGTATCGTGCGCGTGCCAGTTGAATGCTGCCGACCCGGCCCCATCTGGCGATGCAAACGAGTGAAAGGGAGACAAGCCATGAAACCGCGCAAGCTGTTGATTCTCGCCCTGGCCGCCGTGACGGCCGCCGCCGCCGGCCTGGCGCTGGCACAGCAATCCAAATCCGGCAGCCAGGATGCCGACAAGTCCGCTTCCTCGCAGTCCGACGCCTCCGATGCCGACCGCAAGGCGCAGCGCCGGGCCGCCAACGAGGCCGCCGCTGCTGCCCGCACCAAGCAGAAGACCGAGCAGGGCAAGAAATCCGGCGAGCAGGAAGAGGAAGAAGAGCGCAAGCCCTGATTCCGTCGAAACCCTTGCCGCACAAGGATTTCGAGCCTTCACGGCACCCCCGGACGCCCCGCCTGAGCGGGGCGTTCGGCTTTTAGAAACCCGGCGTTGCCGGTAGACTATGGCTTTCCGGAGCCCTGCTAATGACTCCCCTTATTTTTGTCACCGGCGGCGTCGTGTCCTCGCTAGGCAAGGGCATCGCCGCCGCTTCGCTTGCGTCCATCCTCGAAGCACGTGGCCTGAAGGTCACGATGATGAAGCTGGACCCCTACATCAACGTCGATCCGGGCACCATGAGCCCGTTCCAGCACGGCGAGGTGTACGTCACCGACGACGGCGCCGAGACCGACCTGGACCTGGGCCACTACGAGCGGTTCGTGCGCACCCGGCTCAGCCGCAAGCACTCGATCACCACCGGTCGCATCTACGAGAACGTCATCCGCCGCGAACGCCGCGGTGACTACCTCGGCGCGACCGTGCAGGTGATTCCGCATATCACCGACGAGATCCGCCGCTGCATCGACGAGGCCACCGAGGGCCACGACGTGGCGCTGGTGGAAATCGGCGGCACCGTGGGCGACATCGAGTCGCTGCCGTTCCTGGAGGCGATCCGCCAGATCCGCACCGAACGTGGACCGGAGAAGGCGCTGTTCATGCACCTGACCCTGGTGCCGTTCGTGGCCGCGGCCGGCGAACTCAAGACCAAGCCCACCCAGCATTCGGTCAAGGAACTGCGCTCCATCGGTATCCAGCCGGACGTGCTGCTGTGCCGCTCGGAGCAGCCGATTCCGGATTCCGAGCGCCGCAAGATCTCGCTGTTCACCAACGTGCCCGAGCGCGCGGTGATCAGCGTCCCGGACGTGGACGTGCTGTACAAGATCCCGCTTGGCCTGCACGGCCAGGGGCTCGATGACATCGCGATCCGCCAGCTGCGCCTGGACAACGCCCGCGAAGCGGACCTGTCCGAGTGGGAGGCGGCGGTCGACGCCACCCTCAACCCGCTGGACGAAGTCACCATCGCGGTGGTCGGCAAGTATGTCGATCACCAGGACGCCTACAAGTCGGTGGGCGAAGCGCTCAAGCACGGTGGCCTGCGCCAGCGCACCCGGGTCAACCTGAAGTGGATCGAGGCCCAGGAACTCGAAGACAGCGACATGTCGCTGCTCGATGGCGTCGACGGCATCCTGGTGCCGGGCGGTTTCGGCGACCGCGGCTTCGAGGGCAAGGTGCTGACTTCCCGTCATGCCCGCCAGAACGGCGTGCCTTACTTCGGCATCTGCTACGGCATGCAGGCGGCGGTGGTGGATTACGCCCGCCACGTGGCCGGGCTGGAAGGTGCCAACAGCACCGAAAACGACAAGCAGTCGCCGCATCCGGTCATCGCGCTGATCACCGAATGGCGCACCGCGAGCGGTGATGTCGAGAAGCGCGACGAGCGTTCGGATCTGGGCGGCACCATGCGCCTGGGCCTGCAGGAAGCCCGACTCAAGCCCGGCACGCTGGCGCGCGAACTCTACGGCAAGGACGTGGTGGCCGAACGCCACCGCCACCGCTACGAGTTCAACAACCGCTACCGCACCCAGCTGGAAGACGCCGGCCTGCTGGTTTCCGCCAAGTCGATGGACGATCTGCTGGTGGAAATGGTCGAACTGCCGCGCGCGGTGCATCCGTGGTTCCTGGCCTGCCAGGCGCACCCGGAATTCCTGTCCACTCCGCGTGATGGTCATCCGCTGTTCGTCGGCTTCATCCGCGCCGCGCGCGAGCGCAAGGCCGGTGGCAAGCTGCTGAAGGAAGCGCGCGCCTGAATGCGCCCCGGCCGGTCGCGATGCGTCGCGGCCGGTGGTGTCCTGGTGTCACGGTCGCGACCGACGTCGCTCCTATCGAGGTACTGCAATGAAACTCTGTGGTTTTGAAGTTGGCCTGGATCAGCCCCTGTTCCTGATCGCCGGTCCCTGCGTGATCGAATCCATGCAGTTGCAGTTGGATGTGGCCGGCCGGCTGAAGGAAATCACCGGCAAGCTGGGCATGAACTTCATCTTCAAGTCCAGCTTCGACAAGGCCAACCGCACCTCCGGCACCAGCTTCCGCGGCCCGGGCATGGAAGAGGGCCTGAAGGTGCTGGCTGAAGTGAAGAAGCAGATCGGCGTGCCGGTGCTGACCGACGTGCACGAGTACACCCCGATGGACGAAGTCGCTTCAGTGGTGGACGTGCTGCAGACGCCGGCCTTCCTGGTCCGCCAGACCGATTTCATCAGGAAGGTCTGTTCGGCGGGTCGCCCGGTCAACATCAAGAAAGGCCAGTTCCTGTCGCCGTGGGACATGAAGCCGGTCGTCGAGAAGGCCAAGTCCACCGGCAACAACGACATCCTGGTGTGCGAACGCGGCGCCAGCTTCGGCTACAACAACCTGGTCAGCGACATGCGCTCGCTCAGCGTGATGCGCGATACCGGTTGCCCGGTCGTGTTCGACGCCACCCATTCGGTGCAGTTGCCGGGCGGGCAGGGCAGCAGCTCCGGCGGCCAGCGCGAATTCGTGCCGGTGCTGGCACGTGCGGCGGTTGCCGTCGGCGTGGCCGGCCTGTTCGCCGAAACCCATCCGGATCCGTCCAAGGCGCTGTCCGACGGCCCCAACGCGTGGCCCCTGGACAAGATGGAAGCGCTGCTGGAAACCCTGCTGGCGCTGGATTCGGTGACCAAGCGTTCGGCGTTCCTGGAACAGACGGTATAGGCACACCTGTCATGCGGCCGGCGATGAAATCGCTGGGGTTGCTGACCATCCTGGATATCGCGGGGGCCGGGGCTCCCGCAGTCGCCTGTTCGATCGGCAGTGGCGTTCCCGAGAATGACCTGGCATTGGCGTACCGGCAAAGCAGCGATGTTTTCATCGCGCGATTGACCGGTTACCGGAAGGTGGCGCCGCCTGCGGGTGGCACCCTCATGCAGGTCGAAGCGGACTACGAACTCGTCGAAGCCATCAAGGGCCATCCCGCCCCGCATGGCGTACTGATCGAATCGGATCCGTATTCTCCGTTGCCGGGGAACCCGCCCGGTCCCGCTTGTGGTCCTTGGCTGGTCTACGAAAGCAACGTGGGCGAATTGGCGCTGGTCATGACGTGGGACGACGGCAAGGCGGATTCGCGCCATGAACTCGTGAATCCATTCTCCTGGCGCCTCGTCCCCACAGTGATGGGCAAGGACGAGAAACTGGTGATCATCCGACGAATCCACGAGCAATCCGTCCGGCCGGAGAATCGCTGAGCGTGCTCGCGGCACATTGTGCGATTCGCAAGACATACGGCCGCATACGAGCGTCAATGTGATTTGGCAAGGCCTGATGCGGCGACGATAATCGAAGCGCGACCGAATACGGTCCCCTTCTTTCGTTTCCGGTACTTGTTCACTCATGATCCGCTTCCCAGGCGCCTTCCTGCGCACGCTGCTTTTCCAGATCCCCCGTCCCGTTCCCACTCGTCTTTCCGGCCGCTGTTGCGTGTGGGCGCTGGCGTTGATGGGGGCAGGCATGTCGATGGCCCAGGCACAGGAATCCGGTGCATGGAAGATGGCGGAAAGCCCGGAGGACCTGGCCGAGTCCAATGTATTGCCGCTGACCGAATCGGAACTGCCCGCATTCGCCGCCAAGGCCGAATCCGATCCCGCGCGGCGGGTCGAACTGGTCGACATTCTCCGCAAGGCTTCGGTGGTGCCCTGGACGCCGGCCGAACGCGATGCTTTTGTCACCGAGTTGGAGCAACTCCAGCAGTGCGAAGCAGGCCGTGGCCGTGAGGACCGGGACGACGGCAAGGTCGGCGAACGCATGGAGGCGGTGATGGCCTCGGGAGAACTGGAACGGCAGATCCGCGACTACGCCCGCCTGGTGGACGTGCCGGAACTGGCCGCCCCGCTCGACGCGCCGACCTGTGGTCGCCAGGAACTGATGCAGCAGATGCGGGAAGTGGCGATGCTGCCGATGACCGCCACGATGCTGGGGCCGCTGACCGGGCCGCAAGCCGCGCATCAGTTGCGCACCGCCGGCATGGAACGGTTGCTGGGTTCGCAGATGATGGGAGGCCGTTGCGCGCCGTCGGAAACGTTCGTCCGCCTGTTGATGACCACGCCGGACAACCCGCGCGGCCTGCGCACCGCCGATGATCAATTGCGCTGCAAGGTCGGGCCGGCCTACGCGAGCGTGTGGAACGAGGCCGAGCACGCGCGGCTGATGGCGGCGATGCCGCAGGTCAGGCAATGCCTCGCACGGGGCAACGACCGCGCCTTCGACCTGGAGGGCGCCGCCGCCCGCTTCGCCGACAGCCCCGAAGTGCCGCGCCTGTTCGACGCCGCCTACGAACTGCTGGCCCATGTAGGCATCTCGAAGTCGTTCGAGTACGAGACGCCGGCCGACGCCCGGGAACGCTCCAACGACCTGCTGACCGCCATGCTGAACGTCGGAACGATGGTCGAGCAGTATCATGAGGGGGCTGAAATCAGCTCGCCGGAGGGCGCACGCCAATTGCAGGCCACTGGCCTGCTCGCCCTCTACATCGCCCGTCTGGCGCCGGAAACCTGTAACCTTCCGAACGATTTCGTCCCCTTACTCAAACTGAACAGTCTGGCCGACCCCTCATGACCACGATCGCCAAAGTCCACGCCCGCGAAATCCTCGACAGTCGCGGAAATCCCACCCTTGAAGCCGAAGTCACTCTCGCCGACGGCTCGTTCGGCCGCGCGATGGTGCCGTCCGGCGCCTCCACCGGCACCAAGGAGGCGGTGGAACTGCGCGATGGCGACAAGACCCGCTACCTGGGCAAGGGCGTGCGCAAGGCGGTGGAGAACGTCAACGGCCCGATCGCCAATGCCCTGCACGGCTTCGACGCAGCCGACCAGGAAGGGTTGGACCGCCGCCTGATCGACCTGGACGGCACCGAGAACAAGGGCCGCCTGGGCGCCAACGCGCTGCTGGGCGTGTCGCTGGCCAATGCCCATGCGATGGCGGCCTCGCGCAAGCAGCCGCTGTGGCGCTATCTGGCCGGCGGCGACGCGGTGACCCTGCCGGTGCCGATGATGAACATCATCAACGGCGGCGCGCATGCCGATAACAACGTGGACTTCCAGGAGTTCATGGTGCTGCCGGTGGGCTTCGATTCCTTCGCCGAATCGCTGCGCGCGGGCACCGAAATCTTCCATTCGCTCAAGTCGGTGCTGAAGGGCCACGGCCTGAGCACGGCAGTGGGCGACGAGGGCGGCTTCGCCCCGGACTTCCGCAGCAACGTCGAAGCCCTGGACACCATCCTGGAAGCCATCGGCCGCGCCGGCTACACCGCCGGCGAAGACGTGCTGCTGGGCCTGGACGTGGCCTCCAGCGAGTTCTTCGACAACGGCAAGTACCACCTGGTGGGCGAGGGCAAGCGCCTGACCAGCGAGCAGTTCGTCGACTTTCTCGCCGACTGGGCCGCGCAGTATCCGATCATCACCATCGAGGACGGCCTGGCCGAGGACGACTGGGCCGGCTGGAAGCTGCTGACCGACCGCATCGGCAACAAGGTCCAACTGGTCGGCGACGATCTGTTCGTCACCAACCCGAAGATCTTCAAGGAAGGCATCGAGTCCGGTACCGCCAACGCCATCCTGATCAAGGTCAACCAGATCGGTACGCTCAGCGAAACCCTGGAAGCCATCGCCATGGCCCATCACGCCAACTACGCGGCGATTGTCTCGCACCGCTCCGGCGAAACCGAGGACACCACCATCGCCGACATCGCGGTGGCGACCACGGCCACCCAGATCAAGACCGGCTCGCTGTGCCGCAGCGATCGCGTGGCCAAGTACAACCAGCTCCTGCGCATCGAGGAAGCGCTGGGCAGCGCGGCGCGTTACGCCGGCCGCAACGCCTTTGTCTCGCTGAAGAAGTAAGCCATGCGCCGACTGGTCTGGCTGCTGCTGGTACTGGCGCTGTTGCTGGCCTGGCTGCAATACCGGTTCTGGTTCGGCGCGGGCAGTTCGGGCGAAGTGGTCGTGCTGGAAAGCCAGGTCATCGTGCAGAAGCGCGAGAATGCCGGCCTGCAGGAACGCAACGACGCGCTCGCCGCCGAAGTCGAGGACCTCAAGTCCGGCGAGGCGGCGGTCGAGGAACGCGCGCGCAGCGAGCTGGGCATGATCAAGCCCGGGGAGAAGTTCTACCGTGTGGTGGAACCGACCGCGCCGGTGCCGGTGCCGCCCGTGTCCGCGGAAGGGGATGACGCGGCGGTCGAACCGGCCCTCGTCGCCGAGCCGGAGCATCAACCCTGATGGCCGGGATCTGGGCGGTCATTCCCGCCGCCGGGCGTGGTACGCGCTTCGGCGGCGAGATACCCAAGCAATACCTGCGGGTGGGCGGACATCTGTTGCTCGAGCACACGCTGGCGGCGCTGTTCGCGCACGACGCCGTGCTTGGCGCGGTGCTGGCGATTTCCGCGGACGACCCGGACTGGCCGGGTTGGACCGCGTTCGCGGGCCGGCCGCTGTTGATCTGCGCCGGTGGCGCGACCCGCGCCGAATCGGTGCTGGCCGGACTCAATGCGCTTCCCGAGGACGTGCGCGCGGACGACTTCGTGCTGGTGCACGATGCCGCCCGGCCCAATCTGGCGCTGGCCGATCTGGGACAGCTGCTGGAACGGGGCCGCAACGACCCGGTCGGCGCGATTCTCGCCGCGCCGGTGCGCGACACCCTCAAGCGTGCGGGGGACGATGGCGGCATCGACGGCACCGAACCGCGCGAGCGGCTGTGGCGTGCCTTCACCCCGCAGTTGTTCCGCCGTCTGCACCTGCAGCGTGCGCTGGAGAGCGCCGCCGGCGCCGGTATCGAAGTCACCGACGAAGCGATGGCGATGGAGCGTCAGGGCCTGCGCCCGTTGCTGATCGAAGGCGCCGAGGACAACTTCAAGATCACCACCCCGGCGGATCTGGCGCGGTTCGAGTTCGTGCTGGCCCAGCGCGGGCGTTGACTCATCGCAGTATCCGCGGGCGCGAAAATCCGTTCCGCCGAACCCTTACCGCAGGACACCACACATGCCCGACCTTCCTACCATCCGCATCGGCCAGGGCTTCGACGTCCACGCGTTCGGCGACGGCGACCATCTGATGCTCGGAGGCGTGCGCGTGCCGCACGAACGCGGTGTGCTGGCCCACAGCGATGGTGATGTGGTCCTGCACGCGCTTTGCGACGCCATCCTCGGCGCGCTCGCGCTGGGCGACATTGGCGGACATTTTCCGCCCTCGGACCCGCGCTGGAAAGGTGCGGACAGTCGCCATTTCCTGCGTCATTGCAATGCGTTGATCGGTGAGCGCGGCTGGCGCGTCGGCAATGCCGACGTCACCGTGATCGGCGAGCGGCCCAAGGTCGGTCCGCACGCGGAAGCGATGCGCACGGCGATTGCCGAGGATCTCGGCATCGCGCCGGATGCGATCAGCGTCAAGGCCACTACGACCGAGAAGCTGGGTTTCACCGGTCGTGGCGAAGGCATCGCCGCGCAGGCGGCGGTATTGCTGGTACGTGCGTGAACCATGGAGTTGCGGGATGAGACTTCTCTGGCTGTTGGCATCGTTGGGCGCGCTCGCGGCAAGTGATGTTTCGCGAGGTCAGGCCGTGGACCCGCGTGCGCCAGCCGATCCGCCGTTGCCGATATCGTCCGGAAAGCACGTGTTCCGGCACCGGTTCGCCGAGCATCCCGAGATGCAGAGCATGGAATTGAACGTTGTCATCCAGCAGCGCCGGATTCGCATCACCAATCCTCAGGCCACCCGCGTGTTTCCCAAGGGCGTCCTGGCCGAGGGAGAACTGGTCTGGCATGCCCGCAGCGGAAGCTGGATCATCGCCGACACTCCGGAAGACGTGGAGGCCGCCGAGGTGGGCGGTTGCAGCGACGGTCCGGAAGTTGTCGATCTAGTCAACCGGATTTACTGGACATGTTGAATACGCCACAAGCGACATCCACCCCCGCGTCGCAGGGCTTGCCGTGCGCATTCGGTGCGCCGGTCCTGGAGGCGCGTTTCCGCGCCACGCCCGAGGACTTCTTCGTCGAGGAACTGCCTGGTTTCGAGCCCACCGGCGAAGGCGAGCACCTGCTGCTGACCGTGCAGAAGCGCGGCATGAACACCGCCTTCGCCGCCAAGCGCATCGCCGCCTGGGCCGGACTGCCGGAAATGGCGATTGGCTACGCCGGCCTGAAGGATCGCCACGCGGTGACCCGCCAGCGTTTCAGCGTGCATCTGCCCAAGCGCAACGCGCCCGACATCGCCGCCTTGAACGGGGACGATCTGCAGGTGCTGGAATCGACCTGGCACAACCGCAAGCTGCCGCGCGGCGCGCTTGCGGGCAACCGTTTCGTGCTGGTGCTGCGTAAGGTGCGCGGAGCGCGCGTGGACATCGAACGGCGCCTGGCGGACATCGCCGCGCAGGGCCTGCCCAACTGGTTCGGCGAACAGCGCTTCGGCCGCGACGGCGGCAACGTCGCCGCCGCGCTGGCGATGTTCGGTGGCCGTCGCGTACGCCGGGATCAACGCTCGATGCTGCTGTCGGCGGCGCGCTCGGAACTGTTCAATCGGGTATTGACCGCGCGCATCACGGCGGGCAACTGGAACCAGGGCATGGCTGGCGAGGTGTGGACGCTGGACGGCAGTCGCAGCGTGTTCGGTCCGGAACCGTGGAACGATACGCTGGCGCAGCGGCTGGCGGCATTCGACATCCATCCCAGCGGCCCGTTGTGGGGCGCGGGGGAACTGCGCACCACCGATGCCTGCCGGGATCTGGAACTGGCGGCGCTGGCGGACGACACCGCCCTGCGCTTGCGTGGCGGGCTGGACCAGGCGGAACTGCGTCAGGAGCGCCGCGCGCTGCGTCTGCGCCCGCAGGGACTGGCCTGGGAATGGCTGGCCGACGACGTGCTGTCGCTGGGGTTCGCCCTGCCGCCCGGCAGCTACGCCACCGCGTTGCTGCACGAGCTGGGCGAGGTCGTGGAAGCGGATCGCGACGCGACGCCGGCGGCCTGATCAGGCCATCGCTTCCGCGCTCGTGCGAGATGATGACGAGTTGATTGCGCCGGTACGATGGTCCGACGGTGCCGTATTGCCCGCGCCTGTCAGCGTCGCGCCAGCAGCACCAGCACCGCGCCGGTTCCGCCCTGCGAAGCGGGGGCCGAATGGAATGCCAGCACGTCGCCACGCTGCCGCAGCAGCCGATCCACCAGGTTCTTCAGCACCGGAATCTCGCGTTCGTTGCGACGGCCCTTGCCGTGGACGATGCGTACGCAACCATGCTCGTGCGCATGGGCCTCCAGCATGAACTGACGCAGCAGGCGTTCGGCTTCGGTGGCGGTGGCGCCATGCAGATCCAGTTCGTCCTGGGCCGAGAACTGGCCCTTGCGCAGGCGCTGGAACACCCGGGGTGGCACATTGTCGCGGCGGAAACTGAGCACGTCGCCGGCTTCCAGCAACGCCAGATCGTCCAGCCCCCGCTGGAATTCGCTGCGCGCGTCCACTTCATCGCGCTCGGCCATCCGGGCCGCCGGCCGTGGCTTGGGCCGGCGCGGCGGTGGGGCCGCGTCTGTCATGGGCTTCACCTCGCCGATGGCCTGGCGGAACAAGGCGGCGTCGTCGTCTTCGGGGGGAGCGGACATGGTCCACAGCGTAGCGCGGCGGGCGCGTGACGCAAGCGCGGGAAGCGGTCACCCGCTTCCGGTATCATGGGGCATCCCCCGAGGAAGCACATGCGCGTACTTGTCAGCAACGATGACGGCGTCGACGCCCCCGGCATCCGCATTCTGGCGGAAGGGCTGCGCGAGGCCGGCCACGAGGTGTTCGTCATCGCCCCGGATCGCGATCGTTCCGGGGCCAGCAATTCGCTCACCCTGGATCTGCCGATCCGGCTCAAGCGGATCGATCACTACACCTGCAGCGTCGCCGGCACGCCGACCGACTGCGTGCACCTGGCGCTCACGGGCATGCTGGAGTTCGAGCCGGACATCGTGGTCTCGGGCATCAACAATTCCGCCAACCTCGGCGACGACGTGATCTACTCCGGCACCGTGTCGGCGGCGATGGAAGGGCGCTTCCTCGGCCTGCCGGCGGTGGCGATGTCGCTGGTCTCGCGCAACCACGAGCCGCGCCATTTCGAGACCGCCGCGCGCGCCGCGGTGGAGATCGTGGCCCGGCTGAAGGCCGATCCGCTGCCAGCGGACACCATCCTCAACGTCAACGTGCCGGATCGTCCCTGGAGCGAAGTCCGTGGCTTCGAGGTCACCCGGCTCGGCAACCGCCACCGCTCCGAGCCCTGCGTGACCCAGCAGGATCCGCGCGGCAATACCGTGTACTGGATCGGCCCCGCCGGTCCGGAACAGGACGCCGGCCCCGGCACCGATTTCCATGCCGTGCGCATGGGCAACATCTCCATCACGCCGATCCATGTCGATCTGACCCGTTACCAGGCACTCGAAAAGGTCGCCGGCTGGGTCGACGGCCTGACTTCGTCGCTGGAGAACCCGGCATGACCCCACGGCTGCGCCTGCAACCGGAAGTCGTGGGCATGGGCATGACCTCGCAGCGCGTGCGGGATCGCCTGGTCGAGCGCCTGCGCGAGTCGGGCATCCGCGACGAGGCCGCGCTCAACGCGATCCGGATGGTGCCGCGCCATCTGTTCGTCGACGAGGCGCTGGCCACGCGCGCCTACGAGGACACCGCACTGCCGATCGGCCACAGCCAGACCATTTCGCAGCCGTGGGTGGTCGCGCGCATGACCGAAGCCCTGCTGCAGGGCGCGCCGAAGAAGGTGCTGGAAATCGGCACCGGCTCCGGCTACCAGGCCGCGGTGCTGGCCGCGCTGGGGCTGGAGGTGTACACCGTCGAACGCATCGGCGATCTGCTGCGCCAGGCGCGCAAGCGCCTGCGCCAGCTCGGCATGAACGTGCGCAGCAAGCATGACGACGGCCGCATCGGCTGGCCGGAACACGCGCCTTACGACGGCATTATGGTGACCGCCGCGGCGCCCGCGCTGGTCAACGCGTTGATCGAACAACTCGCGGTGGGCGGGCACCTCATCGCGCCGGTCGGGGGTTCCGGCTCGCAATCGCTGGTCAAGCTCACCAAGCGCGAGGACGGCGGCGTGCAGGAGGAAACCCTGGCGCCGGTCGTGTTCGTTCCCCTGTTGTCCGGCACCCTGGACTGATCGCGGATGCAGATCTTCAAACCGCTGTACGAGCGCGCGATCCAGTGGGCCAGGCATCCGCGCGCGCCCGCGCTGCTGACCGGTCTGAGCTTCGTCGAGGCGATCATCTTCCCGGTGATGCCGGAAGTGATGCTGGCGCCGATGTGCGTGGCCAATCCGAAGCGATCGCTGTGGTTCGCCACCCTCAGCCTGCTCGGCTCGATGGCCGGTGCCCTGGTCGGTTACGCGCTGGGCCACTATGCCTTCGAGGCGCTCAAGCCGCTGTTCGCCGCACTGGGCATGCTCGACAGCATCGAGGCGGGCATCGCCCTGGTGAAGGCCAAGATGGTCGAATCGCCGTGGGCGGTCTTCACCTTCCTGGTGCTGGGTGGTTTCATGCCCATCCCGATGAAGGTATTCACGTGGGCGTCGGGTATCGTGGGCGTGCCTATGCTGCAATACGTGCTCAGCATGCTCATCGGGCGCGGCAAGCGGGTCTACCTGCTGGGCATCGCGATCCGGTTGGGCGGGGCGCGTGCCGAGGCGGCGCTGCGCCGCTGGATCGAGCCGGTGGGCTGGATCGCCACCGCGCTGGTGGTGTCGCTGGTGGGCTGGTTGATCTGGCGCGCCGCCACCTGATTCCCGAGTTCCGCAGAAGGTGAGTGAACGGATGACGAAAGCCACGCGAGCCCTTGTCCTGAGCGTCGCGGTGATGGTCGGCCTGGCGGCCTGCCACAGCACCGTGGTCCGGCAGACCGGTTCCTCGGGCGGTGGCAGGGTGGTGTCGCAGCCCAAATACGGGCAGACCGTGCGCGTGCAGCGCGGCGATACCCTGTACGGCCTGGCCTTCCGCAACGGGATCGACTTCCGCGATCTGGCTTCCTGGAACGGCATCGGCTCGCCGTACACGATTTACCCTGGCCAGACCCTGCGCCTGTATCCATCTTCCGGCAGCCGCCCACCTGCCGGTACCGCCGCCACCGGCACCCCCAGCACGACACCGCGTCCCGCGACGCCGCCGGCTACCAGCACCCCCAAACCGCCTCCGCCGCAGGCCGCACCGGTCAACAGTGGTTTCAGCTGGCGCTGGCCCGCGGACGGCCACGTGGTCGGGCGCTTCATCGCCGGTGACGCCACCAAGCAGGGCATCGACATCGCCGGTTCCGGCGGCCAGGCAGTGCGTGCGGCCGCCGACGGCGTGGTGGTGTATTCCGGCGCCGGCCTGGTCGGTTACGGCGAACTGATCATCGTCAAGCACAGCGAAGCCTGGCTGTCGGCCTATGGCCACAATCGCAGGCGCCTGGTCAATGAAGGTCAGAACGTGAAGGCCGGCCAGCAGATCGCGGAAATGGGCAGTTCCGGCGCCTCGCGCGAGATGCTCCACTTCGAGATCCGCTACAACGGCAAGCCGGTGGATCCGCAGCAATACCTGCCGGCGCGCTGAAGGCGCGTCGCTGATGCGCATGAAAAGCCTGTTCGCATGCGTGATGGCGCTGGCCCTCGCGGCCTGTGCGCGGATGCCGTCGCGAGGCGAAGCGCAGGCGACGCTGCCGGATGGCGCCGACGCGCTTGATGTCGTCACGCTCAATCTGTGGCACGACAAGCAGGACTGGCCACGCCGGCAGGATCTGATCGTGCGCGAATTGGAGCAGCGCAAGCCGGATGTCATCCTGTTGCAGGAAGTGCTGCAGGATCCCGGTCTCGTCAACCAGGCACAGAGCCTGGCCGGACGACTGGGCTATCAGTACCGCTTTTTCTCGGTGGATCCCGAGGGGCAGGCGCATCGCTACGGCAACGCTATCCTGACCCGTCATCCCATTCGCGCAAGCGAAGCCGTCAAGCTGCAACCGTTGGATGACTACCGCGTGGCGGGTTGGGTGCGTACCGAATTCGATGGGCGGCCGCTCGACGTCTATGTCACCCATCTTCATTACAAGCCCGAAGGTGGCGCCATCCGTGCGCGTCAGATCGCGGATGTGCTGGCCTTCATCGATCGTGCCGGCGGTCAGGCGCCCGCCATCATCGGTGGCGACTTCAACACCGGTGACGGTACGCCGGAACTGACGGGGTTGTCACCGCGCTTCACCAGTGCCTATCGCGCGGCACATCCGGATCAGGACGTGGATGCGCCCGCGCACACCACGCTCAATCCCCACATGGGGCATCCGTCGCAACGTATCGATCACGTGTTCTTCCAGACCGATGCGTTCAGGGTGGGCGAGGCACGCATCCTGTTCGACCGCGCCGATTCCGATGGCACCTGGGCGTCGGACCATTTCGGCCTTGGAGTGCGATTGATGGGCGTGGAGTCGAGCAAGCGGCGCTGACGAGGCCTTGCGTCCGAGTGTTCCGGTCGCGACTGACGTCGCTCCTACGGGGCTTGTGGCGGGTGCACGCACAGCGAGGTACGCCGGGTGTGATCATTGCCCCAGGTACGGAAACCCGCCGTATCGATGTGGATGTGCTCGGGAGAGTAGAAACCCAGTCCCATCCGCAGCGCGGGGCCATGTTCGCGCCAGTAGCCACACAGGCGCGCGGCCGTCACCGAGGAAACCAGATCCAGATCTAGCGCGCGATTGGCCAGATGCCGGCTGCGCGTGCTGCCGCCGGAACAGGTGTTGGTCCGTGCATCCCGCCAGCCGGATCGGATGTGTCCGCCATCCGCCAGGCCTTCCGCCTGGAGTTGCCGCAGCAGCCGCAGGGTCGGCGGCATCCGCGCCCACTCGGTGCGTGGAGGCACGGCGAACTCGGAGACCTCGCACCGTCGCCAGCGCCGCGAGGTCCGCAACAACGACGACAAGGGCGCCACATCGGCCACGCCTTGGTTTGCCAGCCAGGCCTGGTAGGCCCCGGCCTCGGCGGCGTGGGCGCGGTGCCAGCGAACGAATCGCTGGTCGGCGGTTTCCGGGGAAAACAGGGTGCGCTGGCAGGCGGCCAGCAGAACGAGGGACAGCAGCGCGATCAGCGCCTGCCGCCGGCTCACGCGGCCGGGGCGTCCAGCAGGAAGCCGGCCACCACCCGGCGCGACTCGCTGGCCAGCACATTGAAGGTGCGGGCGGCGGCGGCGTTGGTCATCACCTCGATGCCCACGCCGCGGGTCAGCCCGGCGGCCATCACCGCGGCCGGCGGGAACACCTGGCGATCGCCGGTCCCCAGCAGGATCACCTCCGGCTGCATCGCCAGCAGCGGGGCCAGGTCATCGGGCGTGAGCGAGGCGACGTCACGTGGATTCCAGTCCTCGCGAAGTTCCGACGGCGACAGCACGAAGCTGGTCGTCAGCACGCGGTCGTTGACCTTGGCGCTGCGGCCGTCGGCCGCGCGCAGGGTGTAGGCGTAGTCGGGGAGTTCGTGGCTCAGTTGCATGCGGGGCGACTCGGAGCCGGGCAGGCCATCAGGCCCGCGGCAGGACAATCTGGCGGCGTTCCTTGCTGGGGCGATACAGCACTGCGGTGTGGCCGATGCGCTGGACCAGCGCCGCGCCGGTCTGCTCGACCAGTTCGGCGATCATCGCGTCGCGGGCCTCGCGGTCCTCGCCCGCCACCTTCACCTTGATCAGCTCGTGGTACTCCAGCACGCCGTCCAGTTCGGCGATGAACGCCGGGGTGACCCCCTTGCCGCCAATCTGCAGCAGCGCTTTCAGGTCATGGGCCTGGCCACGCAGGAAACGGGTTTGGGCGGAGGTCAGAACGACGGGCATGCACAAATCAGGGTGGGGAAGGGCGTTCAGGGTATCATGGCGGCCTTTCCCGCCGCCGTTCCGCCCGCTGTCGCAAGGCCGGCGGAGATTGACGCCCCTCATGGCCACACGCAGCAAAAGCAGCCAACGCTGGCTCCGCGAACACTTTTCCGACCCCTACGTGAAAAAGGCGCAGGCCGAGGGCATGCGTTCGCGCGCCGCGTACAAGCTGGAAGAGCTGCTTGAACGCGACCGCCTGCTCAAACCGGGCATGGTGGTGGTGGACCTGGGCGCCGCCCCGGGCGGCTGGTCCCAGTTCGTCCGCCAGGCCATGGGTGACAACGGCCGGGTGGTGGCGATGGACATCCTGGACATGCCGCCGCTGGCCGGGGTCGAGTTCCTTCATGGAGACTTCAGGGAACAGACCGTGTTATCCCAGCTGGAGTCCATGCTGGACGGCCAGCCGGTGGACCTTGTGCTGTCCGATATGGCCCCCAATAAGAGTGGTGTGGACGCGGTGGACCAGCCGCGGGCGATGTATCTGGCCGAGCTGGCGATGGAATTCGCCGATGGCCACCTCAAGCCCGGCGGTGCGTTCCTGATCAAGTTGTTCCAGGGCACCGGTTTCGATGACTACGTCAAGGAACTGCGGCGCCGGTACGACAAGGTGGTCATCCGCAAGCCGGACGCCTCGCGCAAGCGGTCGCCGGAGGTCTATGCGCTGGGGCAGGGCAAGCGTGCCCGGATGAAGTAAGGTGGCTTAACGTGGATATCGTGAAAGAGGAACGGCGGGGCCGATGAGGATGAACGACTTGACCAAGAATCTGTTGCTGTGGGTAGTCGTCGCCGTCGTTTTGATGGTGGTGTTCCAGAGCTTTTCGCCGAAGATGGGCGCCGGCGCCGGTGGTGGCGAGGTGACCTATTCCGAGTTCCTGCGCGAGGTCGACAACGGCCGCGTGTCCTCGGTGCGCTTCACCAAGGATGGCAACCTGACCACCAACGCCATCGAGTACAAACGCGCCGACGGCCAGACCGGCACGGTCTACGGCCCCGTCGATGACTCGCTGGTCAACCAGCTGGTCAACAAGAACGTCACCATCACCCGCGATGCGCCGGAATCGGGCATCAGCCTGGGCATGATCCTGCTGAACTTCCTGCCGGTCCTGCTGATCATCGGCTTCTGGATCTTCATGATGCGGCAGATGCAGGGCGGCGGCGGCGCCAAGGGCGCCATGAGCTTCGGCAAGTCGCGCGCCAAGCTGCAGGGCGAGGACCAGGTGAAGGTCACCTTCGCCGACGTCGCCGGTTGCGACGAGGCCAAGGAGGAAGTCGGCGAACTGGTCGAGTTCCTGCGTGATCCGGGCAAATTCCAGAAGCTGGGCGGCAAGATTCCGCGCGGTGTGCTGATGGTCGGTCCTCCCGGCACCGGCAAGACCCTGCTGGCCAGGGCCATCGCCGGTGAAGCGCGCGTGCCGTTCTTCAGCATTTCCGGCTCCGACTTCGTCGAAATGTTCGTCGGCGTCGGCGCCAGCCGCGTGCGCGACATGTTCGAGCAGGCCAAGAAGCACGCGCCGTGCATCATCTTCATCGACGAAATCGACGCGGTCGGCCGCCATCGCGGCGCCGGCCTCGGCGGTGGTCATGACGAGCGCGAGCAGACCCTGAACCAGTTGCTGGTCGAGATGGACGGCTTCGAGGGAGGCGAGGGCGTGATCGTCATCGCCGCCACCAACCGTCCGGACGTGCTGGACCCGGCGCTGCTGCGCCCGGGCCGCTTCGACCGCCAGGTGGTCGTGGGCCTGCCCGACGTGAAGGGGCGCGAGCAGATCCTGCGCGTGCACATGCGCAAGCTGCCGCTGGCCGACGACGTCGAGCCGATGGTCATCGCCCGCGGTACCCCCGGCTTCAGCGGCGCCGACCTGGCCAATCTGGCCAACGAGGCCGCATTGTTCGCCGCCCGCGAAAACGCCAAGGAAGTGCGCATGGATCACTTCGATCGTGCGCGCGACAAGATCCTGATGGGCACCGAACGCCGCTCGCTGGCCATGAGCGAGGACGAAAAGACCCTCACCGCCTACCACGAAGCGGGCCATGCCATCGTCGGTCGCCTGGTGCCGGAACATGACCCGGTCTACAAGGTCACCATCATCCCGCGCGGCCGCGCGCTGGGCGTGACCATGTACCTGCCGGAAGGCGACAAATACAGCCTCAACCGCGTCGCCATCGAGTCGCAGCTGTGCTCGCTGTACGGCGGTCGCGTGGCCGAGGAGCTGATCTTCGGTGCCGACAAGGTCACCACAGGTGCCTCCAACGACATCGAGCGCGCCACCAAGATGGCCCGCAACATGGTCACCAAGTGGGGCTTGAGCGACGAGATGGGCCCGATCGCCTACGGCGAGGAAGAGGACGAAGTCTTCCTGGGCCGTTCGGTCACCCAGCACAAGAACGTCTCCAACGAGACCGCGCGCCGCATCGATGAAGTGGTCCGGGGCATCCTGGATCGCGCCTACCAGCGCACCAAGACCATCCTGACCGAGAATCTCGACAAGCTGCACTCGATGTCCCAGTTGCTGCTGCAATACGAGACCATCGATGCACCGCAGATCGACGCCATCATGGAAGGCCGCGAGCCGCCGCCGCCGGCCGGCTGGGGCAAGTCGGGCAAGGACGGCGACAAGCCGGAATCGCGCCCGCTGCCGCCGCTGGGTGGTCCGGCCGCGCAGACCTGAGTCTGCCGGCCATTCGCAGGGACACGAAAGACGGCTTCGGCCGTCTTTTGTCTTGCGTGGATAATGGGCTGCATCGGGCGGCTGGCCGCGCGAAGGAGTCCTTCATGAAGAACTTCAAGACCAATCCCGGCGCGGCCATCGCGTTGGGTATCGCGATCGGCGCCGCGGTCGGTGTCGCCACCGGCAACCTGGCCCTGTGGCTGGCCCTGGGCGTGGCGATCGGCGGGGGACTGTCCGCCGCATCCGCGTCCCGGAAGACACCCAAGGATCCCGACTGATGTTCGACACCACCCCGCAACTCGACTGCGCCGGCCGCATCCTCAAGCTCGATCGCCCGCAGGTGATGGGCATCGTCAACGTCACTCCGGATTCGTTCTCCGACGGTGGCGTGCACGATACCCTGGAAGCCGCCGTCGCACATGGCCTGAAGCTGGCAGAGGAGGGCGCGGACATCCTCGATATCGGTGGCGAATCGACCCGCCCCGGCGCCGCGGATGTCTCCGTGGAAGAAGAACTGCGGCGGGTCGTGCCGGTGATCGAGCGGTTGGCGAAGGAAACCGCGCTGCCGATCAGCATCGACACCTTCAAGCCGGAAGTGATGCGCGCGGCGGTGCAGGCCGGCGCCGGCATGATCAACGACATCTGCGGGCTGCGCCGCGAAGGCGCGCTCGAAGCCGCCGCCACTCTCGGCGTACCGGTCGTGCTGATGCACATGCAGGGCGAGCCGCGCACCATGCAGGAAGCGCCGGAGTACGACGACGTGGTCGGCGATGTCCATCGCTTCCTGGCAGAGCGCATCTTCGCCGCTGAAATGGCCGGCATCGCCAGGAAGAACCTGATCGTCGATCCCGGTTTCGGCTTCGGCAAGAACACCGCACACAACCTCGCGCTGCTGGCGCAACTGGAACGCTTCGTCGAACTGGGCGTGCCGGTGCTGGCCGGCCTGTCGCGCAAGCGCTCGCTGGGGGAGATCGCCGGTCGCGACCTCGCCAGCGAACGTATCGCCGCTTCGGTCGCCGCGCATCTGATCGCCGCCCAGCGCGGCGCCGCCATCGTGCGCGTGCACGACGTGGCCGCCACGGTGGATGCGCTCAAGGTGTGGAATGCGGTAGCCGCCGTGCCGCAGCCGCGCGCCAAATCGGCGGCGCCGACGATTCGCTGGCCGGATGAGGATTGAGGGACCACGACAGATCCCCGCAGCCTCCCTTCGAACGGGAAGAATTCATAGCCCCCTTGGCCAGCCTTCGGCTGTTGAGAAGCCCTTGAAAAAAAGGGGCGGGCACCTGCGAAGCAGGTGACGGGGGATTGACCCGCCATTCGGCGGTTGAAAAGCTCTTGCTTTTGGCGCCGAAAAGCAAATCCCCCTCCATCCCCCTTTTGCAAAGGGGGAGGCAAAAAAACCAACCTCTCCCAATCCCGAATCCCCAACCACATCCCATGCCCGCCGACACCCGTCCCCTCGCCATCGCCCTCATGGGCCCGACCGCCTCGGGCAAGACGGCGCTGGCGATGGAATGGGCCGAGCGCTGCGGCGGGGAGATCGTCAGCATCGATTCGGCGCTGGTGTATCGCGGGCTGGATATCGGCGCGGCCAAGCCGGATGCCGCGATGCAGGCGCGGGTGCGACACCACCTGATCGACGTGCGGGATCCGTGGACGACCTACTCGGCCGCCGAATTCGCGGCTGACGCACGCACCGCGCTGGCCGACATCGTCGCGCGTGGCAGGCTGCCGATTCTGGCCGGCGGGACCGGGCTGTACTTCCGCGCCCTGCTGGAAGGATTGGCGGCCATGCCGGAAGCCGATCCCGCGACCCGTGCCGCACTGGCCGCCGAAGCCGCCGAACGCGGCTGGCCGGCCCTGCATGCCGACCTGGCCCGGGTCGATCCCGAGGCGGCCGCGCGCATCCATGCCACGGACCCGCAGCGCATCCAGCGCGCGCTGGAGGTCTATCGGCTCAGTGGCAAGCCCATCAGCCAGTGGCAGCGCGAACCCGGGCCGCCCCGGTTGCCGTTCCGCGTGCTCAAGCTGGTGCTGGCGCCGGCCGAGCGCGCCGTGCTGCATGCGCGCATCGAACAGCGCTTCGACGCCATGCTGGCCGAGGGTTTCCTGGACGAGGTTCGGCGCCTGCGCGCGCTGCCGCAAATGCAGGCCGTGGCCGCGCCGCTGGACTTGCCGGCGGTGCGCGCGGTGGGCTACCGGCAGGCCTGGGAACACCTGGACGGCGCCGTTTCCGCCGCCGAATTCCGCGACCGCGCCATCTTCGCCACCCGCCAGCTCGCCAAGCGCCAATTGACCTGGCTGCGGGGCGAACTGGACGCCCGCTGGTTCGATCCGGGCCGCGATCAGGCCGCCCTGGAGCGGGCCCGGCGGCAATTTCTGGGCGCTGTGTAGCTGGCCAAACCGCCCCGGTTGTGTAACATCGGGGGCCGGGCCGCCAGGGGATACCAAACGCGCGGACCCGGAAACACCACAATTATTCCTATAAGCGACACTTCGGGAGTTCGCCATAATGTCCAAGGGGCAATCCTTGCAGGATCCTTTCCTGAACGCTCTGCGCCGCGAGCGGGTGCCGGTTTCGGTCTACCTGGTCAACGGCATCAAGTTGCAGGGCACCATCGAATCGTTCGATCAGTTCGTGGTCCTGCTGCGCAATACCGTCAGCCAGATGGTCTACAAGCACGCCATTTCCACCGTGGTGCCGGCGCGCAACGTGCGCGTGGGACCGGGCGGCGGCTACGTGCAGTCCAATGAGGGCGGCGCACCGGGCGAAGAAGAAGAAGAAACCGAGTAAACACCCGGGGAACCGGTGGAGATTCCAGGGTGAAATCCGGGGCGACCGCCCCCATGTGATGGGATCCGGGCGCCTGGTGCGGCCGGATCCTCCCTGAAATCGAGTCCAAACCGCTTCCCCATGTTTGAACGTTCCCGCAAAGGCGAACACGCCCTCCTGATCCAGCCCCACGCCGGCGGCCCGCCGGATGATGGCGCCTCGGAGGAGTTCACCGATCTGGCCCGCTCCGCCGGCGCCAGCATCGCCGCATTGCTCACCGCCCGCATCGACCGGCCCAATCCGTCCACCCTCATCGGCAGCGGCAAGCTGGAAGAGGTCAAGGCCGCGGCCGACGCCACCGGCGCGGACCTGGTGCTGGTCAACTATCCGCTTTCGCCCGGCCAGGAGCGCAACCTGGAGAAATTCCTGGAGCGCCGCGTGCTCGATCGCACCGGCCTGATCCTGGACATCTTCGCCCAGCGCGCCCGCAGCCACGAAGGCAAGCTGCAGGTGGAACTGGCCCAGCTCAAGCACATGGCCACCCGGCTGGTGCGCGGCTGGACCCACCTGGAGCGCCAGCGCGGCGGTTCCATCGGTTTGCGCGGCCCGGGTGAAACCCAGCTGGAAACCGACCGCCGCCTGTTGCAGAAGCGGGTCGAGCAGTTGCAGAAGCGGCTGGAGAAAGTGGAAGTGCAGCGCACCCAGATGCGCCGCGCCCGCGTACGCAGCGAACTGCCGCGCGTGGCCCTGGTCGGCTACACCAACGCCGGCAAGTCCACCCTGTTCAACGCGCTGACCGGCGCGGAGGCCTACGCCGCCGATCAGCTGTTCGCCACCCTGGATCCCACCGTGCGCCGCATCGAGTTGCCCGGTGGTGGCGTGGTGCTGGCCGACACCGTTGGCTTCGTTCGCGATCTGCCGCACGAACTGGTCGCCGCGTTCCGATCCACCCTGTCCGAGGCGCGCGAAGCGGACCTGCTGATGCATGTCATCGACGCCGCGGATCCGCTGCGCGAGGAACGCATCACCCAGGTCGATGAAGTGTTGCAGGCGATTGGCGCCGGCGACATTCCGCAGTTGCTGGTGTTCAACAAGATCGACCGCATCGAAGGCGCCACTCCGCGCCACGATCAACCCAACGAAGGCCACGAGCGCGTCTGGATTTCCGCGCGCGACGGGGCCGGGCTGGACGTGCTCAAGGAAGCGCTGGCGCAGAAACTCGGACTGGAGCGGATCATCGGCACCGTGCACCTGGGCGAGCGCTCGGCGCGATTGCGTTCGCGCCTGCACGCACTCGGCGCGGTGCGTGGCGAACGCCACGACGAAGCCGGCTGGCACCTGGATCTGGACATGGCCCTGGCCGACGCGCGCCGGCTCGCCGCGGAGGCGGGCGGCCACGCCCTGGAAACCCTGCTCCCCGAACCCGTCGAAGACACCTTCTGACCACCCACCCCGTGCGTTGTGGGAGCGACGTCAGTCGCGACCGCAATCCCACCGACGCGACGAAACCTCCAGTGGTCGTCCAGCTTCCCGGTCGCGACTGACGTCGCTCCCACAAAAAAGCCCCGTTGCCCCCGTGGGAGCGACGCGAGTCGCGACCGGAAACCCCACCCACCCGCAAAACACCCCGCATCCCGTCACCCCCCGCCGAAAAACCGCCCGCCTTGTGCCCTTCAGCCCTTGTCCGGCGGCCGGGCGGCCCTATCTTGTAGAATCGGAAACGCGTCGGTTTCGGCCCACGCATCATTGACGACGGAGTGGGCATGGCCTGGAACACCCCTGGAAGCGGCGGCTCTGGCAGCGGCGGCGGAAACGGCAACAACGACAACCGACGGGGATGGAATCCCCGTGGTGGCAACAGTGGCGGCGGCGGCCTGGGCGATCTGCTGGATCGCCTGCGCGGTTCCTTCGACGGCAACGGTCCGCTGCGCTGGATCGGCGTGGCGCTGGTGCTGCTGATCCTGTTCTCCAGCTTCCAGCTGATCGGCGAACAGCAGCGCGGCGTGGTCCTGCGCTTCGGCCAGTTCTCCCGCGTCATGCAGCCGGGACCCAACTTCAAGTGGCCGTGGCCGATTGAAAGCGTCACCAAGGTCAACGCCACCGAGATCAAGAACTTCAGCAACACCATGCCGGTGCTGACCCGCGACGAGAACATCGTCACCGTGTCGGTCAACGTGCAGTACCGCATCGCCGATCCGCGCCTGTACCTGTACGGCTCGCGCAACGCCGACGACGTGTTGCAGCAGGCCGCGCAGAGCGCCGTGCGTGAACAGGTCGGCCGTTCGGATCTGGACACCGTGCTCGGCGAGCGCGGCCCGCTGGGCAGCCAGGCCAAGGAGCGCCTGCAGGCCTCGCTGGATACCTACCGGACCGGCCTGGTCGTGACCGAACTCAATCTGCCCGACGCGCGTCCGCCGGAAGAAGTGAAGCCGGCCTTCGACGAGGTCAACTCGGCCCAGCAGATCAAGGATCGCCTGGTCAACGAAGCGCGCGCCTATGCCGCCCGCATCGTGCCGGAGGCGCGCGGCACCGCGGCGCGTACCCGCACCGAGGCCGAGGGCTACAAGGCGGCCGTGGTCGCCCGCGCCCAGGGTGACGCGGATCGTTTCTCCCTGCTGCAGGAACAGTACAAGAACGCCCCGGATGTCACCCGCAAGCGCCTGTGGCTGGAAACCGTCGAGCAGGTGATGAGGCAGAACAACCGCAAGGTCATCGGCGGTGACAGCCGCCAGCTGATCTACCTGCCGATGCCGGCGCAGGGCGGCGCCAATGCCGCCGCACCCGCCCCGACCCCGGAAGTGGTGATGCCCGCCGTGGAAAGCAGCGCGACAACCCCGCTGCGCAGTGCCGAGCGTCCCGCGCGACCGGCCGGACGTGAGGAGAGTGGACGATGAGACTTCCCGCAATCGTGGCGCTGCTGGTCGCCATCGTGCTGGGCCTGATGGGCTCGCTGTACGTGGTCCGCGAGGACCAGACCGGCCTGGTCCTCAACCTGGGCCGCGTGGCCCGCGCCGACATTCCCCCGGGCCTGCATTTCAAGTGGCCGCTGGTGGAATCCGCGCGCGTGTTCGATCGCCGCTTCCAGGTGCTGGAAACCCAGCCCGAGCGCTACCTGACCTCCGAGCGCAAGGACGTCAGCATCGACTTCTTCGCCGTGGGCCACATCTCCGACGTGCGCGCGTTCTACCGTGCCACCGGCGGCGACGAGAAGCTGGTTAACGACCGCCTGGCGCCGATCATCACCGACTCACTGCGCAATGAAATCAACAGCCGCACGCTGACCCAGCTGGTCTCCGGCGATCGCAACCAGATCGTCACCGCACAGCTCAAGAGCATCAACGAAGGTGCGGCCACGCTGGGCATGCGCATCACCGATCTGCGCCTGAAGCAGATCGACCTGCCCACCGACAGCCAGGTCATCACCGACGTCTACGAGCGCATGCGCGCCCAGCGCAAGCAGGTCGCCAGCCAGCTGCGCGCCGAAGGCGAGGAGCAGGCCCGCACCATCAGCGCCCAGGCTGATCGCGATCAGGCCGTGCTGGTGGCCGAAGCCGAGCGTGATGCCCAGCGCATGCGCGGCGAAGGCGATGCCGAAGCCACGCGCGTCTATGCCGCCGCCGCCAACAAGGACCCCGCGTTCTTCGCCTTCCAGCGCAGCCTGGACGCCTACCGCGCCTCCTTCCGCGACGGCAACAGCGTCATCGTCCTGGACAAGGACGATCCGTTCTTGCAGTACCTCAAGAGCGACCGCTAGGCGCGGTCGCTCCGGGAATCGGGAATGGGGAATCGAGAATCGGTTTTCCCATTCCCGGCCCGGACCGGGCGGTGAAACCGCCAATCTCCTGAAACGGGAATGAGGCGGTCGCCCGCAAACGGCCCGTTCGTCAGCGGCCCACGATTCCCGATTCTCCATTCCCGATTCCCGGCCTCAAAATGCCCGATCTCTGGTCCGCCCTCTGCCTGGTCGCCGTTCTGGAAGGCCTGTTCCTGCTGGTCTCGCCGGGGCTCTGGAAGCGCCTGGCCCTGCAACTGCTCAACCTGCCCGACGCCCAGATCCGCCAGGCCGGCGGCCTGGTCCTGATCATCGGCCTGACCCTGCTGTGGTGGCTGCGGCACTGAGGTGCCCCAGACCCTCTCCCTGTCCTGTGGGAATGTGGGAGCGACGTCAGTCGCGATTCGCGATGCCCGGCCGCTCAACCGGCTCCGGCAACGGGTCGCCCATCGCGACTGACGTCGCTCCCACAAGAAACGGGGGCGGGGCGGCTGACCGGATTGTCCCCCATTCAGCCAATCGGGGTAGCCCGCTTCACCCAAAACCCGGATAATGCACAAAAGCCGGACGGGCGCTCGCCAGAGCCAACCCCGCCGGCTTTTTCCGTGTCTGGGCACAGCGTAGTGGACCCCTCCCCGATGGAGACGGCCCGCATCGGTAACGCCGCGCCCGATCCGGCCCATCCCGGCGGCCCCGATGGTCGCCAACAAGCGAAGGAGTTACCCGTCATGGGTCAGTCAGTCGTCGTGCTCGGCGCCCAGTGGGGCGATGAAGGCAAAGGCAAAATCGTGGACCTGCTCACCGAGGAAATCGGTGCGGTCGTCCGCTTCCAGGGCGGCCACAACGCCGGCCACACCCTGGTCATCAACGGCAAGAAAACCGTTCTCCACCTGATTCCCTCCGGCATCCTGCGGCCCGACGCCCTGTGCCTGATCGGCAACGGCGTGGTCATCAGCCCGGCCGCCCTCCGGAAGGAAATCGAAGAACTGGAAACCAGCGGCGTGGACGTGCGCTCGCGCCTGAAGATTTCCCCGGCCGCCCCGCTGATCATGCCGTACCACATCGCCCTGGATCAGGCCCGCGAGAAGGCCGCCGGCGGCAAGGCCATCGGCACCACCGGTCGCGGCATCGGCCCGGCCTATGAAGACAAGGTGGCCCGTCGCGGCATCCGCATCGCCGATCTGCATTACCCCGATCAGCTGGCCGAAAAGCTGCGCGCCGCGCTGGACTACCACAACTTCGTTCTCACCAAATACCTGGGCGTGGACGCGGTGGACTTCCAGCAGGTCTACGACGAAGCGCTGGCCTTCGGCGAATACGTCCAGCCCATGAAGTCCGACGTGGCCGGCATCCTGCACGACCTGCGCAAGCAGGGTAAGCGCGTGCTGTTTGAAGGCGCCCAGGGCGCCCTGCTGGACATCGACCACGGCACCTATCCCTACGTCACCAGCTCCAATACCACCGTCGGCGGCGCGCTGGCCGGCAGCGGCGTGGGCGCGGACGCCATCGACTACGTGCTGGGCATCGCCAAGGCGTATGCGACCCGCGTCGGCGGCGGCCCGTTCCCGACCGAACTGGACGACGAAGTGGGGCAGGGCATCCGTGACCGCGGCCAGGAATACGGCGCCTCCACCGGCCGTCCCCGCCGCTGCGGCTGGATCGACATCGTCGCCCTCAAGCGTGCGGTGGCCATCAACGGCATCACCGGCCTGTGCATCACCAAGCTGGACGTGCTGGACGGCATGGAAAAGCTGAAGATGTGCATCGCCTACCGCTACCGCGGCAAGGAAACCGAGTACGCCCCGCTGGACGCCCAGGGCTGGGAAGAATGCGAGCCCGTCTACCTGGAATTCCCCGGCTGGTCCGAAACCACCCACGGCATCACCGAATGGGACAAGCTGCCCCCGGCCGCCCGCGCCTACCTGCGCGCCCTGGAAGAACTGTCCGGCTGCCCGCTGGCCATCGTCTCCACCGGCCCGGATCGCGACCATACGATGACGTTGCAGGATCCGTTTGCTTGAGTTGAGGTTGGGCTTAGGCCCACTGAGTAGTGAAAAAAGCCCCGCATTGCGGGGCCTTTTCTTGGATTCTTTGGGCGACTATCGATATGGGCTTATCTGACAAGTCAATAACTTGATCTCTATGCGGCCAATTTTCTTATCACGTCAGACGCCAAACTTAGTCCCTGCTGCGAAAGAACTGCATCGATTGATTTCACAGAAGATTCGTTGCCTACCTTGAGCTTATCAGAGAAGAAGAAAACTTCCGTACCTACATATGCTTTCTGAGCGTTGTACTGAAGTCCGTAAACGAATGAGCGGCGACGTGAATAGTGCTTGAGAATATCTGGCGCAGCGTCGTAAGAGACAATCCAAGGGAGTTTTATTTTTTGGATTATTTTTGCAATGCGCTGATGATCTTCTGCACGGTAATGATTTAGATAGAGTCTGTCAGCTTTCTCAAAATATGGTGGATCACAATAGATCAAAGACTCCTTTGGGAGTCTGGGGAGATATGTGGAGATAAAACGCTCCGCATCCCAATTTCTTAGATGAATGCTCTTTCTGTGACGGGCAATGTTCTCGATTCGACGGATGAGCTCGTTGCGTGGAAAGCGAGCATCCATCAACCATTCCCCCTCTTGAGCAAGGCCTCCGATCAATCCACCAGAAAGTATTCCAGAACGGTTAACGCGGTTGAGATAGAACATGCTGAAACCAACGTCCAGCATGCTATGTTCGTCTCTATTTCTTAAGACTTCTTGTTGTTTGCGCCATTCCCGCACGTTTAACGATGCGCGAGAAATTCGACGGCATAAATCATCTGTTTCATTCAAGACGCATTTCCAGAATGAATGGACCGCTGAACAAGAGTCATTCAGGTGAATATGAGATGCAGTTCCGTTCAGTAGAAGCTCAATAGCCACTCCTGCACCACCTGCGTAGGGCTCGGCGTAGTGGCCGCCTCGAAGGTCATTCCCAGTCATGAGCTCTGAAACAAATGGAGCAAGCTTTTGCTTGCCTCCTGGATAACGCAGAGGAGTCTTATATCTGCTCATGGCAATCACCGGTCATTTATTCATTTCTTCAAGCAGGGGGAAAACGTTGGCAAACAAGATGCAAACGCTGGTTCCGGTGATTAAATATCGGGTGTTATGAACGAGTTGATTCATTGAAGTAACGGAAAGCATGCTTTCAGGATTTGCTAACTCAGCAATCGCGCCTTGGAGAGCCCGAATCTTCGCTGTGTCCGTTTTATTCAGTGTCAAATGTTGAACGACATCTTTGAGAATTTTTACAAGTTCGCGGTCGCGTCCATTGTTCTCAGTCGCAGTTGGTCCATTTTGCGACGCATGATCTGCGCAGTATGCCTTGGCTGAGACTTCAAACATACTGCGCAAGACGAAGCAGAACGCATGTGGCGTTTCCATGACATTCAGTAATTTCAGCTCTTCCAAGAGGGTCGCTAGCTTTGTACGTCCGCTACCCTTGGGCTTGAATTTTCTAAGTAGGGCTGCGACCGAGCGAGGGTCATTGGCGGGATACGCATTAGGACTTTTGGGGAGAGAGCTAGTCCCCCCGGCATTGGTTGTTGATGGTGCTGTTCCGCCGGCTCCACCAGAGCCGCTAGAACTGCCAGGGACACCAGAACTGCCAGGTACACCAGTCGCCGTGCCACCTGTTTGGTTAGGTGAATTGCTACCCGGACCGCCATTAGGTTGATTGGGCGGTTGAGAGGGCGGCATGTTGTACTTGTGGCCAAATGAGTCGGACCTGACATCTTTGAACTTTACGTTGCTAAGGCCAATATCAAGCATTAGCTCTTCAAGTCCGGGACGATTCGAAATCTTGGGATAGGTTCTAGCCACATCTGGTCCCGACTTGAGCCCGAGGCGGCCAGCAAGACGCTTCATCGCTTCTTCCAGAACCGTAAGCGGATAGTCGCCAGCCCATCGCTCCGCCTGAGTAGCGGATATATTCTTTCCTTTTTCGAGATACTTCTCTAAAAGATCTAGTGCGGGCTCTGGACTACTTGATTTGTCGCGATTGTGGCGCGCACGAGCGACTGCGCTCCAGCGTAGTCGTCCAGCCTTTTCTCCCTTGCCATGAGTGAGAGTTACGATGCGGTCCGCAATGGCGGCCTCGCTTGCCGCATAAAGCGTGCATGGAACGTCCGTATTTGCCTTCTTCCAGTTGCGATCTAAAGATGCAAGCTTCTCAGAGATGTGCGGAGGAAGTGAAAATTCATCGGCAGGAATGATCCCGTGGATGATTTTCATGCTCGCTATGCGTCGGTTTCCTTCCTTAACTACGTTTTTCTTGCCATCTTGAAGTGCAATGATGTTCTCGTTCGGAAGATAGCCGTCATCGAGAAGGCTTTCCATGACTGCCCAGAACCATTCTGGTTCAACGGCAATCAATGAATGAACTGCTGAGACTTCATCTGGCTGCTCTACTGTCCGGTAGTTCTTAGTGTCCAGTGAAAGCTTCTTTACCGCTATCAATTGCGTTACAGGCACAGCACCCCTCCTTAGTTTCCTTGCTTCCCCGTCCCCCACCTAACTACCTGGTGGGCAGCCCCCATTTGGCAGTAACAATCGTACTACACGTGAAAAAGCTCTGCAGTTTTGAGCTCCAAGGGCCATGCTGCGATGTGGGACTTCAAGAAGGAAGCATTTTTTTCTCGTTTCCATCCAGTTTGAGAGGGCACAAATGCGACTAAGCATAGGTGTCGCCTCAATGTGCGTTGACACCACCCACCCCAGCCCCTAACCATTGCCCCCGGAGCCTCGAAACTCCGCAAACAGCGGTACCCACCACCGACATTTGGTGGGCTTTTTTATGCCCGAACTCACGTTCGGGCATAATTTCCCGTCGCAGGCTTCCTGTGTCGGGAGGGCGGCTAATACAACACCCCACAAGGGGAATACGCCCGCCGGCTGTTTGCGGTTTCGAGCCTCCCGACATCCCGCCTGCGTGTGCAGGCGGGCCACCGCACTGAAGGGAGCAATGCCATGGGCGACGATCGCCAACACTCTCACTCGAACCGCCAACCCCCGCGCGAAAAGAGGCGCACCGGTTACCTGCTGACCCAGGACGCCTATCAGCTGTTGTACGGCCTGCGCGAACGCGTCCGCCTGACCACCACACTTGCCCGCTCACGCAGCGAGCTGCCCAACCGCTACGAACCCACCCCGCCCGTGGGCGACTGGGCCTACGTGCTGGAAAAGTGGACCGAGGAACTGGACTTCGTGTTGAAGCACACGAGCTGGCAGCCGCGCTAGGCGGCAAGACGGGGCCGGGCGGCAGGTGTCGCCCGGCTCTTGGGGACGTCAGGTGCCCTTCTGCGGGACTTGACCGCTTCACGCCATATCAAACGAGTAGATGGCGTAAGGCGTGAGGACACCGCTGTCCTCATATCCGATCTTGAAGAACCCTCCATCTCCCCAGCCAGGGCCAAGGCTGTTCATGCCTATCCAGCATTGTTCGGCGTCGTCATAGCCGACAAAACAGACTGCGTGCCGGCCAATGACCGGCGACGACGGCGTTGCCCGATATACGTCGGTTCCCGTGTACCAGTTCAGGAAGTCTTCCCGGAGATCCATGATGGCCAGGACGGGGCCATGTCGCGATATCTCGCGCTTGACGTCGTCCGCCTTCCAGAACCGATACGCGGCCGATGCCTTGCTCCAGGTTACATCCGATATCGCGCGGCAAGAGGCCATATCGTCCAACTCCTCTCCGTCCGACGTCACGGGAAAGCCATTCTTGAGGAGGGTATTGGCGAGCTTTTCGATTCTGGGCGGACTCTGGCGGTCCTGCTGCATTGCACAGAAATGAAGGTAGCGGGGCGAGAACTCCATCGATCCGGATCCGAGGACCGACCTTGCCTCCGCGACGGCGCAAGCGGCGTGGGCCATGCAGGTGGCGTTCTTCATGCCCTGATCCCTCGGCGTGCCTACTACGCCGGGTTGGTCCTTCCAGTCGAAGGATGAATCAAGGGGGGAGCTTGAAGCGGGGCGCTCCGAGAACACGCTTATCAGGGCGAAGTGCCGCCGTATCCAGGTGAAGCCGGAATCTTCCACGCCATCGACCAGGGGGCTGTCCGCGAAGAAGGGCGTGGCTCGAACCTTCCAGCCTTTTTCGATGGCCTCGGCACGGAGTACATCCAGGTCCGACATGGCTTGTTAGTCCTGGCTCAGTTGTTTCAATGCGGCGTCCAGGGCGAGTTGTGCCTGGATGTTGGCCAGGTGCGCGTTCAGTAGCGCCGTATCCGTGGTAAACGCGTTGGTGGCGGCTACCGTATCGCTGTTGCTTGCGGGCACCAGCGCCTTTTCCGCCGCTGCCAGCTCCGCCTGCGCCTTGAGAAACGCGGTCTTCTGCTGCATGCGTTCCAGTTCGGTGGTGACGGTCTTGTCCCGGACGGACAAGGCGGTATCCAGCATGCCGCCGAAGGCGGAGGCCGCGACTTCCGCGGTGGCGGCTTCGGAACGGACGCCCAGCTTGAGCGGTTTGCCGGCGTCATTGAACGTGGCTTCGACCACCTTCTTGCTGAACATCGGACTATGCAGCGGCAGCGAGAAAACGGCGCCCAACTGGCTGATGGGGCCGGAGGATGTCGCGATGACATCGCCCTTGGCGCATCCCGGTGCCGAGCACAGCAGAAGCGCCCCCATGACCGGCATACGATACTTGACACCTCGGACACCATCGTCCTTGCAGCCGGGGGAGCAGGGATCCTTGCCATAGTCGATGGCGGACGTCAGCTTGGCATATACCCCGGTCTTGTCCTGGAAGGCTTTCAGCTCGGCCTCGTCCACGCCCACGCTCCCCCATGAATCCAGCTGTTTTTCGGACAGCAGGGGGATGAGCGTCCCCGGGCTTTCGGTTGTGCTCCCGTCCAGAGGCCAGGTGAATTTCTCCACGTTGCTTATCTTCTTGAGGAGTTGGCTGAGCTCTTCCTGCTTGTCTGCCAGTTCGTTGCTCTCCTTGTGGACAAGCGCAATCTGGTCGGAGAACAGTTCGCGTTCCGTCGCGCTCCAGGCGTCGCCCAGCGCGGCGGCGGAGGTCCGCATGGCCTCCAGTTGCTTGGTCATTCTTTCTTGCCTGGCCGTCAGTTTCCTTATCTCCGATTCCTTCGTCTTTACCTTGTCGAGTGTCTCCTCGGTATCCTGATTGCAGCCGGATCCGACACCCGCGGCGCCGGCGCCGGCGGCGACAATCTTTCCAACCGATGTGACGATGGCGGAAATGGCCTGGGCGGAGCGGTCGTCCGCGCTTGCATTGATGGACTTGAGCGTGCCGTTCTCGTGGTACTCGACGACAACGCTGGAGACCTTCCAGGCACTTTGGAGTGATTGAAGGTCGATGACGTAGTGACGCTTGGGATCGGGCACTTCCTTGGGCGATATCTTTGCGTCGAAGGCTATCTTCAGTCCGGCGATGTCGGCACCTCCGGACGGATTCGGCGTCGAGCATGCCCCGACGCGTCGCGTGACGGTGACCTCGTACTGGGTGAAGCTCAGGTTGTAGGGCGCACCCGCGATGGGTGGAGCGGCGTTGCTCCCTACGCGAACGGCATCCAGGTCTGTCGCGCATCCGGCGGTCAGCACCATGCAGGCTGCAAGCAGATAGCCGGGCCGCTTCGCGGGTCGTAGGGTCATGGTTCCCTCCAATGTGATGGGTTGTGTCCGGGCGATGGCTTTACACCTTCGCCGCCGGATACGGAAAATCCGCCGGCGGTGGATAGGTGGGGTTGAACCAGGCGCGCACGGCGGCGTCGGTGTTGGCGTAGCCCCAGTTGATCAGCCGCTCCTGCAAGGTCTTGTCCTTGTAGGCGAGATCAGTGGGGACAGCGGCCAGTTCGGCGGTGCGCTTGGCGGGGCAGGGCAGGGGATCCGGACAGGGGTGCGTGGCGATGTCCTGCTGGATGTCCCAGAACGCGCCGTAGCGCTGCTTGTCGCGCAGGGCGCCCACCAGCAGGATCTTGCGTTGCGCCAGCACCTGGTTGTCCATGACGTCGATGCAGCGCGAGCCGATGGAGACCCAGTTCTTCGATGGGCCGGGCATTGGCGCGAACGGCTTGCCGGCGTTGCTGACGAACAGGGTCATGAAGCCCTTGAAGCAGGTTTCCAGTCCCAGGTTGTCGTAGACGCCGCCGTCGGCCAGGACGGGGCGGGTGGTGTAGGGCGGATATTGCAGGAAGCCGGTGTGCGGCGTGTATTGCGAGGCTTCCAGCTTGAGTTCCGCCGGCGCGAGCACGGGCGGAAACGCCGACGAGGCCGCGACCGCTCTGGCCAGCGACAGCACCGGGTTGGGCACCTCGCCCACCTTCCAGTCACGCATGTAGGGACGCGAGAAGCGCCACAGCGCGCCGGACTGCAGGTTGGAGGCGTTGATGACGAAGCGCACGTCGTCGGGCAGGTCCTGCAGGGTCTTGCCGCGATACAGCGCCTTGTCGTAGGCGCGGGCGATGTGATCGTTGACGCTGCCCGGCAGCAGGATGTCCTTGATGACCTGCCAGATGCCGGCGGCGCTGGTGCCGGCCAGGGTGGTGGCGGCCATGCGCCGCACGGGCGCGACCACCGCGCTCTGGAACGCCTCGTCGAAAGCCGCGCCGGACAACGGCTTGAGCTGCGCCATCGCCAGGCCCAGCACCGCCGAGACGATGGAGCCGCCGGACACGCTGGACACCCGCGCCAGCGGGCCGAGCGTGGACAGCTTGCCGGGTGCGGTGAGTCCTTGCAGCGGCTGGCCGGAAAAGAATCCGAACTGCCCCAGCCGCCACAGCACGCCGGTATGGAACAGCATCGCGCGATAGCCGCCGCCGGACAGCGCGATGGCCGCGCCGGGGCTGGGCGGCGTGTTGTCGCGCGTGGGTTCGCGGACCAGTTGATCGAGCTCGATCATCGCGGCACTCCTGTGCGGGGACGGACGGAAAATCAGCAGGGAATCGACAGTTCAATCCATTTGCCGTCATCGCCTTTGCGGAATCCGCGAGGCAGCCGCTCGGGCAACTGATCGCTGCGCACATGGCGCATATCGTGTTCTTCGAGCGCGGTGACCAGATCGGGGAGCGGAATATTGTTGCGATAGTTGCCGGGGCCTTCCTGGGTGGAAATCATGGCCGGGATGCCTTCCGGCAGGACTTCCTCCACCAGGGTCTTGGGCGTGGCGTTGTGGCTGCCGTGATGGCCGACTTTCAGGAAGGTGGCGTTGTGCAGCAGCGCACGCGCGTCGTCGTCGGCGAGGATGCGCTTCCACGTCCCCCACTCGGCGTCGCCGGGGAACAGCAGGCGCGCCTTGCCCACTTCGATCACCAGGACCAGGCTGGTGGAGTTGATCATGTCGTCCACGTGGGTGGCGGCGAGCAGGGCGTCGGCGCCGGTGGCCAGGTTCTCCAGCCATTTCTTTTCGTTGCGGGTGAGCAGATCCTCGGCGCCGCCCTCGTCCTCGCGCACCTGCCATTCCGGTCCGAACGCGGCCAGGGCGGACATGTCGGCCACCGCCTCGCCGCTGGCGGCGGCCGCGGCGCGCATGGCCAGGGCGCGATAGGTTTCGCCATCGGCTTCCGGATCCAGTTCCTCGATCAGTTCCGGATCGCGGGGCGGGCCCAGCACGTGGATGACCACATCGGGCAGGTCCGGGCAGGAGAATGACTCCGGAAACGTCCGGGTGGCGGGCAGGAATCGCGGCTTGGTGCGCCGGCGATACGCGAAGCCCTCATGCAGGCAGTCCAGCGCTTTTGCGTTGCTCCAGCCGCCGGCGGCGGCCATGCCGGGCAGTTCGACGCCGGCGTTCCACAGCATGAATTCCACGCTTTCGCGATCGGCGGCATTCAATTGGAACGAGCTCAGCGCGGTGGCCAGGTTCATCGCGAAGCTGGCCTGCTTCTTCCACAGCCGGACGGCCTTCTCGTTCTTGCGGTCTTCCACCCACGGCAGCCAGACCTCGCCCACCGAGACCTGGTCCCACAGCGACGAGTTGAATGCGAACAGGTGATCGGCGTGGCGGTGGGTGCAGATCACCACGTCGATATGCGCTTCCTCCGCGCCGGTGATGCTCTTGACGTCCTTGGTGATCTGCTCGACCAGTTCATCGCCGCTGAATTCACCCTTGCCACGGCTGTGGAAGCCGGCGTCGATGAGGATCAGCCGGCCGTCCGGCAGCGTGATCAGGAAGCTGTCGCCGAAGCCGACGTTGTACATGCATATCTTGACCGTCTTGCTCATCGCCAGCGCCTCCCGTCCATGGCCCGTGCCGAGTACGCGTCCAGCAGGCGTCTGGGCGCCAACTGGTCGGTTTTCCAGGAATGGCCGCAGGCTTCGTCGAATGCGCCCAGCCAGCTGACCATGCGCGCTTCGCGAGTGGGCTGGAAGGGCTTGCAGATGAGGTAGCGGACATGGCCGTCGATGCTGGCGATGACGGTGGTGCCCGCGCGATAGACCAGGCCGCCCAGTGGACGGTCGTCGGGCGATTTCTGCACGACGTGGACCACCATCTCGATGAGCAGTTCGCCGTTGGGCGCGATGCGATGGACCGGATGGAAGCCGCGGATGGCGACTTTCGTCTCCGGGTTGGTGTCCAGCTTCAGGCGCGTGCGGTTGGCATTGGCCCAGCTGTGCAGGCGTGCGCCAATGCTCCTGAGTTCCGGCTCGGTCTCTTCCTCTTCCTCCTCGTCGGCGCCGGCCGATTCGGGAGGCGCGGTTTCGGTGGGCGCTGCCGCGGATTCGGCTTTCGCCAGTTCCGGCCAGGGCTGCGACACGCTGAATTCGCTCAATCGACGCTTCTGACTGCGGCGGCGCGATTCCCTTCGATTGACGTTGCGATCCAGTTCGCGCGCGCCGAAGCCCAGCAGGGTGCGGACGATGTCCGCCAGCTCCAGGTTGGAGGTGTCTTCGGCCGCTTCCACGGGCGCCGGGTCGTCGGGTTCCTCGGGCCGCAGCAGCAGCGACTGCACGGCCAGCGAGCCGACCGCCTCGGGACGGATGCCGCGGGCGCGGAAGGCTTCGATCATGTCGGCGCGCAGGCCGGAATCATCGGAACGGTTGAGCTCGAAATCCGCGGTGACCATGGCGCGCAGGAAATCGCTGAAGGTGGGATCCACCGGCGGCAGGTAGTCGGTGGCGCGGATGCACATCGACAGCACGGCCTGGGCCGTGCGCACGCATTCGGTGGTCAGCCGGTTGACCAGATCCGGATGCAGTTCACCCTCGGGCAGGCGGCCGCTGCCGCCGGTGGCCAGGCGCAGCAGATCGCGGGTGCGGCGCACGTAGGTCAGCACGAAGCCCTCGTACACCGCAGATACCAATATCCAGCCCAGCGCGTGCGGCTCGCGGGTGGCGGCGAACAGCGCCGGATCGGGTTTGCCGGCAATCCGGCGCAGGGCCTGGCCCTTGCCGGTGGCCGCGCCGAACTGGCTGCCGATGTTGAGCAGGATGTTGTTTTCGGCCAGCAGATCGCCGCGGGTTTCGCGGATGGCGGGCGCAACGAGTTCGGGGAAGGTCAGACGCTGGAACATCGCCACGATGTCGGCGAAGGCTTCATGCAGCGCGGGCACCTGCGGATTGGTCGGCTCGCTGTAGTACTCGTGCAGGCGGGTCAGCGCGGCGTGGGCGACTTCGTGGGCGATGATGTCGTGCGACAGGCAGGTGAAGATGGTCTGTCCGGGCAGGTTGGCGCCGGGGTCGTCATCGTCGGCGGGGAAGTAGCCGAACAGGACCGCGTTGAGTTTCCTGTCGTAGTAGGCGTTGCGTGCCTGGAAGGCGTGCGGGAACAGGCGCAGCCGCTCGCCCCTGCGGAACCGCAGCCGCCGGCCGAGCGCGCGGTCGAAGTTCTCCAGCACCTTCGACGCCACCGCGTAGACCATCTGCTGATGGAACTGCGGGTCGTGCTCCGCCGGTTCCAGTCCGTGCACCATGGCGATGTCGTCATCGCCCAGATCCACGGCGCGATAGTAGCGCTGGGTGGCGGCGTCGTAATCCACCACTTCCAACCGGTCATCGCGGAAGGAACGCTCGTCGCGTTCGACGGGGCGGTAGGGAATCTCGATGGTCACCCGGTGATCGCCACCTCGGGCAATCATCGGGTCGAACGCAAAGATGCGCAGCGGGCGCCGCTCCGGGCGCGTATCCAAGGGCGACTTTCGCACAACGACCTCCGTGGCGATGCGACGGCAAGCATCCAATCTCTGTCAGCCGCGCGCCGGCCCCTGTGTCCCCATCACGGCGCGAGCCTTGCGATTTAACAGGAGTGCATGGCCGCTGCAATCGGATCCGGTGGTTATCCGACGGACGGTGTGCGACGCCACGCGCGGAATACTTGCCGCAAGCGCGGCTTACCCGCCTGGCGCGGCGTCACACGCACGCGTCATGCCCCCCGGCGCGGAGGCGGGATACGTGCCGGTACGGATGGGGCACTGTTCGTGATGGTTGAAGGCGACGGCCTGCGTGTAGTCCGCGAGGACATGGCTACCCGGATCCGGGGTGACATCGGCGTGTGGATGCAAACGTGTTCCCGGTGCGCGGATGACATTGTGCGGATGGCGGCATTCGGCCGGGTTGTCGGAAGCGTCGATACGGGCGAGTCATTCCCTGCGCCCCTTCTTGTGCGACGCGCCGTCCGCCCATCGTGGACGGGGTTTGTGGGCATGGTTCATGGCAGGCGTGTGGGGCGGCTGCCCTGGCACTGCATTTCCGAACCGCCGGCGAAACGTGCCGTGACCAGATTCTCCACGAAGCCATTGAAGGCTTCGCCCCAGATCTTGCTGTGGCCGTTGACCAGTTTTCCCTTCACCCGCACCACCATGTAGGGCGAATGCGGATCCGGGACGTGGGTGTCGTCCCGGTAGCGTTCGAGTTCCACGCCATCCAGGCTCCAGGTGTTCTCCTTTCCGCAGATGTAATCGTCCCAGCCGGGATAGTTGGGGCGGATGGCGTCGGCGACCTGGCTGAGCGTCTTCATGCCCATCAGGCTCTGGATGCCCAGCAACTGCCGGGTCCGGTCCGGCACGTCCAGCGTGTGGGTCCACTTTTCCTTCAGGTGGCCGAGCGCCACCAGATCGTGTTTGCGCTGGCCCTGCGTGGTGTAGTTGTTGGTAAGGGTGGAGAAGAAGCGACCGGCGGGGAAGAAGTAGCGCGTGGCGCTGTCTTTTTCCGACATGAACACGGCGAGGATCGGCATCTGCCCGCGCGCGAAGGGAATCTGCCGGGAGCGTGCTTCCAGCGAATCGTAGCGGGTGTTCTCGAACGCCGGATTGACCAGGATGACCATGTCCGCCACCGACGCGGGCACCGGTTTGCAGGACGTTTCCTGCAAGGGCAGGCCCAGGGTGGATTCCACGCGCGTGCCAGAGAACGGCGCGATCCTGAGTTGCGGACCATCCGCTGCCGGGGAGGCCGGCACGCATTGTTGCGCTTCCACCAACTCGCGCATCAGCAGGTGTTCGGTGGCGTTGTAGACCAGCGCGCCGCCGAAGCTGTGGCCGGCGATGACCAGCGCGTGCCGGCCTCCGTTGGCCGCTGGCTGCGAGCGCAGCGCGGACAGTTCCGAGATGACTTCGATGGCGCCGTCGGTGCCGACGCGATGCGCGGTGGCCTTGCGGCGCCAGAACGTCAGTTCCTTGCCCGGCTCCCATTTGGCGCTCAGGCCGCGCCAGCCCAGGTAGACGCCTTCCACCTGGCGGCGTTGCGCGGGCGGAATTTCGTGTTCTTTCTCGTAGGCGGCCAGGTTGGCGCGCAGTTTGACCAACAGGGCCTGGAAGTCGCGCACGTTCTCGTCGCCTACTTCCGCGTTGTGCTTCCAGCCGTGGGCGAACAGCACCAGCAGGGTGGCGCGCTGGCGGGTGCGTTCGCGCAGCAGATCCAGCGCCTGTCGCGTGCGTGCGCGATCGTGCAGCGCGCCTTGGTCATCGAACTCCACATAGGTGATGTAGGCGCCGTCCGGCCCGCTGCGCAGCGGATGGCGGATCGCCGCGCGGCAATCGCGCTGATCGGTCTCCTGGCAGGGCGTGGCCGATGCCGGCTGCACGCGATAGGCGACGTTGTGCGCGCAGCCGGCCAGCCACAGGCAGGCGACCGCGACGAGCGGACGGAACAGACGCATGACGATTCCCCGATTGGTCCTTCAAACCTCCCTGCCGGCGGCCCGTGGCCGACCAGCCCCACTTCCTCGCCGGCCCTCCCCAAGGGCATATCGGCGATATCGGCAAGCGTATACCAGGACGGTGGCGCCGAGCCGGCTCGGCGGAAGGACGACGTCAGGTGGGCCCGGGTCCACCATCGCGGTGCTTGGCGATGGGTGAGCGCCTCGCGGCTTCACCCGGTATCGCGCCTGGCGACGGCAATGGTGGGCCGAGGCCCACCCGACATTGTCAGGAGGCTGCCTTGCGGGTGCGCGCGGCCTTTTTGGCCGCGGCCGAACGCTTGGCGGGTCCTTGGGTGCGGGCGGCTTTCTTTGCCGCGGCGGAGCGGTCGGCGGCGGTGCGCTTGCTGGCCGCCTTCTTGGCCTGCTTGGACAGGGCGGCACGGCTGACAGCCTTCTTTGCGGCCTTCTTGCTGGTGGTCTTCAGTGCCTTTATGGCACCGGCCGAGCGTTGGGTGGCGGGGCGCTTTGTGACGGTTTTCCTGCCCTTGGCGATGTCCTTGCGGGCTCTCTTCTTGACCGCCGGCGAGGCGGTGTCGCCGGGTTCGACATCGATGCCGGCGCGGCGGGCCTTGGACAGGCCGATGGCGATGGCCTGCTTCGTGTTCTTGACTCCATGCTTGCCCTCGCGGACGTGTTCGATTTCCTCGCGGACGAACTCGCCGGCCTGGGTGCTGGCCGACTTGCCTTCGCGCCTGTCGCGTTCGACGGCGCGGCGGGTCTTTGCTTCCGGCATGGCGGAGTCCTCCTCGGGACAACGCACCCGTGTTAGTCCCGTGCGCGTGAACAGGCGGCGAAGGCAACGCTGGCGGACACGACTATCACGGCGATAACGCTTGCTTGACGGCCACGTGACATCCGCGGGACTAGCGTGAACTCACCCGTTTCGAGGGAGTATCGCCATGCATACGCCACAGGAACTCGAAAAGAAATTCTGGAAACTGCTGAAGTCCGACATGGTCGTGATGATCGGCCTGGAGGGCGCCGAGGACGGCCACACTCGCCCGATGACCGCGCAGATGGAGGAAGAGGGACACGGCCCCGTCTGGTTCTTCACCACCACCGACAACCGTCTGGCCCGGCGCGCGGGCACGCCGCAGCGCGCCATCGCCACGTTCTCGGCCAAGGGTCATGATCTGTTCGCCAGCATCAACGGCACGCTGGTGCAGCAGATGGATCGCGATGTGGTGGACCGGCTGTGGAATCCTTACCTGGCCGCCTGGTACGAAGGCGGGATGGAAGATCCGCGCCTGGCGCTGCTGCGCTTCGATGCCGAGCATGCGGAAATCTGGTTGAACGAAAACCCGATGCTGGCCGGGGTGAAGCTGATGCTGGGCATGGATCCGAAGAAGCACTATCGCGATCGCGTGGCCGAGGTGAATCTGCGGCATTGAATCCCCACCGGGCGACCGACCCTGCCGATCGCCCGGAGAGATGTCCGCGGGCGACGGTCACTGCGCGAAATGGACCTGGTTGATCAGCCGCACGCGATCGATCTCCAACAGCGGCTTGAGCCACTTGCTGCGGGTGACCGCGTAGTCCAGGCGCACGCTTGAGCCTTTCGCGACCGGTGTCTGTGGCGCGGGCGCCTGGCCAAGCACCTGCATGCGCGGCGTGGCGACATCCGCCTCGGGCACCGAACGCGAGTTGGGCTGCGCGACCAATCCCAGTGCCGCCAGATGCGATTGCGCGGCGGCGAGCGGGGTGTGGGTCAGATCGGGAACCTGGACGACCGTCGCTTCCGGCGGCGCGATGATGCGCTTCAGACGCACCGTCGGCAGATCGGCGGGCTCCTCGAATCCCGTGTCGATGCTGCCTTCGGCCAACCCTTCCGCATGCGACATGACCTTGTTCAGCGTGCTCGCATAGCTGGCTTTCCATGCGCGCGCGTCCTCGTCGGCGGGAGGATCGCTGAAGTACTGGCGATTGTCGCTGGTGAGGAAGAAGTCCAGTTCATCCACCACCTGTTTGTAGCGGGCGCGTTTGCGCGCGCAGTCGTCCAGGCGTTCGCGCAGGTTGGCGCGGGTCCAGGGATTGCCCTGCAGCTCGGGAATGGTGTCGTAGGAGGCCAGTTCCACCTGGATGGCGACCGGATTGTCCAGCGCGATCTGGGGAAACGCCTTCAGGCGGTTGAGCGCGCCGGCGACGTCGTTGACCAGACTGCAGGTCACGCCGCTGCCCGAGGCCTGGTACTGGATGATACGGGTCTGCGCCGAGGACATCCGGTGGCGCATGTCCTCGCTGAGATTGAAATCGACGCCGCCGCTGACCAGGAATCCGTTGTACTCGGCCTGCAGACTGGCCGCCATGCTCTTCTGCACGTTGGTGTCGGTATGGACGATCTCGATGATGATGTAGAACTCGCCACCGGTGAGCGCCGAGCGGACAAAAGCATCTCCGTAGGCCCGCCGGAACCGATCCTCGATGTTGACGATGTTCGCCGCCGCCGGCTTCCCCTTGGGGTCGTACATGCCGACCGGCGGATTGCGCACCTCGCATTTGGCCAGCAGGTAGGTGGCGAACGATTTGTATTGCGTCTTCTCGCTCATCTCGAATTTGCCCGAGGCCGAGAACAGCCCGTAGCGCATCTCCGCGCCGATGGACAAGCCCAGTGATTCCTCCAGTTCCTCGGAAGTCTCGATGATGGTCACGTCGTAGCTCACGGTCTGACCGCTGTTGTGCGGATCCACCTGGCCCGCTTCGGGCTGGATGGCCACGCCCAGCGGCGTACCGGTGGTGGTATCGATGCCGCGCCCCAGTTGCAGCGCGGCGCGGCCGGCGGAGTTCATGTAGCGGACTGCCATGACGAGTCCCTCCTGTGGGATCTCCAGGTGAAGAGAACGCGGGTGCGCGGGCGTGGCCGGGATGGCGTGACGCTCGCGGCGATGCGATGCGGGACGATGCGACTAGTTGGCGCCCCATTCGTGACGGCCGCACCAGTGCGCGGTACCGCCATGGCCCTGATCCTTCAGGCAGCCACCGCCGCAGGTGGGACAGGCGGAACCGCAACGGTTGCTGCGATCCACGTCGTCGCCACCACTCAGTACGCGGAACCAGATGTCGTAGCGTGCGCTGCCTTCCAGGATGCCGATGACCCTGTCGACATCCATGTCGTGTTCGAGATCGACGGTTGCCAGCACGTCGTCAGAATCCGGAAAATCGCTTTCCATCAGCGTCATGCGGGTGATGCCTTCGGGAATCGTCGCTTCGATGTACGGGCTGACATCGTCGCCCGCGCTGAAGCGCCCAAGGGAAATGGATTGTCCGGCGATGACGGCGTACAGGTCGTCGGCGCCGGTGATGTCGTCGGTGGCGTGGCAGGCGATGCGGGTGAAGGTGATGAAAGACGGGAGCATGCGAATCCTCCGTGAGATGTGTCCTTTCCTGTGAGGCGTGGCCCGGCAAGACACCGGTTCGCTCATGGACGCTCGATGTCATTCACGCGCGCCACCGCGGGAAACGGTCACGCGCACATGGGGGATTCGCGTGGCAACCGACGAACGGCAATGAAGGCGCGGCCATGTCTTCACGGCGGTTTGCCGCGGATTTAACCCGCCCGGTACCAGCGTTGGCGCGGGCAGGTTGAAGCGACACGGTTTCGACAGGCCCGGCAATGCCGAGGAGACGAGCGTCATGCATTACAAACATCTGCGCTTCGGCCAGGGTTTCCGCACCGCGTTCGCGGTGCGTGAGGCGCAGGCGGCGGAAATGGTCATCGCGCCGGGCGAGGCGGAAGGCGGGCCGGACAATCGGCATCGTGGTGCGGATCAGTGGCTGTACGTGGTCTCCGGTACGGGTGTGGCGATCATCGAGGGCGAGCGGCAGACGCTGCGCGCGGGCAGTCTGCTGGTGATCGAACACGGCGAGCGCCATGAAATCCGCAACACCGGCCGCGGCTTCCTGAAAACGCTCAACCTCTACTATCCGCCCGCTTACGATCAGGACGAGGAGACCTTGCCGGCGGGTGAGGGGTGATCCTTCGCAGGCTGAATACGGCGACGCTCCGGTTCAGCCCGGGCTTCACGCGGCCCAACGGTGGATGACCCGGGCGCGGCCGTCCTCCATCGCGCTGTCCGATCCGGATCGCCTGCCGCGTGAGGGAAACCAACGACGCGGAGAGGGGGCTTTGCGGCGGTGAACCCCTCATGTCGGAAGTCGATTGCATGCTGTTGTCAGAAACCCAGATCCACACCCATCTGCGCCGCCTGGAGGCCACCGATGCGCGCGCCATCGGCCAGCTGGAGGCCCTGACCGTCTGGATGGCGGCGCTGGTGCAGACCCACCCGGAAGGCGAGCGGCTGCGCGCGGTCGCGCACAAGCTGTCCCTGCGCGGTCCGTTCCAGGCGATGGCCGGCTACCAGGAGGAAGCGGCCGCTTACGACGCCACCTTCTGCCAGTTGATGGCGCTGAGCGATGGAACCCGTCCGGCGATTCCCGTGCCTGCCACGCCGCCGCCACGCGTTTGATGCGGGACTGGGATAGAGTCCGTCCTCCCGTCCCGTCTCTTTCGCCCATGTCCGAAGTTTCGCTGGTACCGATGAGCGAGCGTGCGTTCCGCACGTTCCTGCATGCCGCAGTGGAAAATTACGCGGAGGAGAATGTGTCTGCCGGACGCTGGCCCGCCGAAGGCGCGCGGGAGCGTTCGCAGGAAGCCTTCGCGCAATTGCTGCCGCAGGGAGCGGCCACGCCGGATCATCATCTGTTCGAGATCGTTGCCGGCGAGGAAGGTACGGTCGGATCGCTGTGGTACGGCGTGTACACCGAAGGCGAGCAACGCCAGGTGCACGTCTATGACGTGCTCGTGCATCCCGCGCATCGCCGTCGTGGCCATGCCGCCGCCGCGTTCAAGGCGATGGAGACGCAGGTGCGCGCGCAGGGCATCGATCGGATTGGCCTGCACGTGTTTGCCCACAACGCGGGGGCGCAGGCGTTGTATGCGCGGCTGGGGTACCTGACGGTGAGTCATAACCTCATCAAGCAGCTTTAGGGGTTGCTTTCATCCGCCCTTTGAGCAGCTTCCCCCGGCTGGGGCGGAGAGGAACTCGCCCTCATTCCTTCTTCGGAGGCGAGCATACGAACTTGCCCCCATCCGCCCTTCGGGCACCTTCCCCCGCAAGCGGGGGAAGGGACGCGTTGCGGGGACTGGCGAGTACTCTCCAAAAAAAAGCCCCGCATCGCGGGGCTTTTTTTCTTACATCACGTTCGGCTCGCTGAAGGCTTCCGGCTCGCCGGCGAAGGCTTCCACCGGGATGCAGCTGCAGAACACGTTCTTGTCGCCGTGCACGTTGTCCACGCGCGCGACCGGCGGCCAGTACTTCTGCAGTTTCAGGCTGGGCAGCGGGAACGCGGCCAGTTCACGCGGGTAGGCGTGGGTCCATTCGCTGGCGCTGACCTGGGTGGCGGTGTGCGGGGCGTGCTTGAGCGGGTTGTCCTCGCGATCCAGGCGGCCGTCCTCGACCGCGCGGATTTCCTCGCGGATCTGGATCATCGCGTCGATGAAGCGATCCAGTTCGTGCTGCGATTCGCTCTCGGTCGGCTCGACCATCAGCGTGCCGGCCACCGGGAAGCTCAGGGTGGGGGCGTGGAAGCCGAAGTCGATCAGGCGCTTGGCGACGTCCTCGGCGCTGATGCCGGTGGCGTCCTTGAGCGGGCGCAGATCCAGGATGCACTCGTGCGCGACCAGGCCGTTGCGGCCGGTGTAGAGGGTCTCGTAGTGCGGGGCCAGGCGCTTGGCGACATAGTTGGCGTTGAGCAGCGCCACCTGGGTGGCCTTGCGCAGGCCGGCCGAGCCCATCAGGGTGATGTACATCCAGCTGATCGGCAGGATGCTGGCGCTGCCGAAGCTGGCCGCCGACACCATGCCCACGTCGCCTTCGCCGCCCAGCGTGCGCGGCAGGAACGGCGCCAGGTGCGACTTGACCGCGCACGGGCCCACACCCGGGCCGCCGCCGCCATGCGGAATGCAGAAGGTCTTGTGCAGGTTGAGGTGGGAGACGTCCGAACCCCACTTGCCCGGCTTGGCCACGCCGACCAGTGCATTCATGTTGGCGCCGTCGGTGTACACCTGTCCGCCGTGCTGGTGGATGATGTTGCAGATCTCCACCACGTCCTCTTCGAACACGCCGTGGGTGGAAGGGTAGGTCATCATGATCGCGGCCAGGCGATCGCTGTACTTCTCGGCGGCGCGGCGGATGTCCTCGACATCGACGTTGCCGTTGCTGTCGCACTTGGTGACCACGACCTGCATGCCGCACATCTGCGCGCTGGCCGGGTTGGTGCCGTGCGCGGATTCGGGGATCAGGCAGATGTCGCGCCTGGCTTCGCCACGCGAGCGGTGATAGGCGCGGATGGCCAGCAGGCCGGCGTATTCACCCTGCGCGCCGGAGTTCGGCTGCAGGCTGACCGAGTCATAGCCGGTGCATTCGACCAGCATGGCTTCCAGGCCGTCGATCAGTTCCTTGTAGCCCTGGGCCTGATCGGCCGGGGCCAGCGGATGGAGGTTGCCGAATTCCGGCCAGGTCACCGGGATCATCTCGGCGGTGGCGTTGAGCTTCATGGTGCAGCTGCCCAGCGGGATCATGGTGCGATCCATCGCCAGATCCTTGTCCGCCAGCGCACGCATGTAGCGCAGCAGCTCGTGTTCGCTGTGGTGGGTGTTGAACACCGGGTGGGTCAGGAACGGGCTGGTGCGGCGCAGGGCTTCCGGGATCAGCGACGGCGCGCCGGCGTCCAGCGCGTCGATGGCGGGCAGGGCGGCACCGGGCTTGGCGAACACGCCCCACAGTGCCTCGACGTCGGCGCGGGTGGTGGTTTCGTCCAGCGAGATGCACAGCGAACCGTTGCCGCGCACGCGCAGGTTGATGCGGGCCTGCTTCGCGCGGGCCAGGATCGCCTCGCTGTCGCCGCCGGCATCCACGCACAGGGTGTCGAACGCGCTGGCGTGCACGGTGGCGTGACCGAGCGCGCGCAGGCCTTCGGCGAGGATGGCGGTCAGGCGGGCGACCCGGCTGGCGATGCGGGTCAGGCCTTCCGGACCGTGGTAGACCGCGTACATCGAGGCCATCACCGCCAGCAGCACCTGCGCGGTGCAGATGTTGGAGGTGGCCTTCTCGCGGCGGATGTGCTGCTCGCGGGTCTGCAGGGTCAGGCGGTAGGCGGGATTGCCGGCGGCATCCACCGACACGCCGATCAGGCGGCCCGGCATGGACCGCTTGTAGGCGTCGCGGCAGGCCATGAAGGCCGCGTGCGGGCCACCGAAGCCGAACGGCACGCCGAAGCGCTGGGTGTTGCCGACCACGATGTCGGCGCCCATCTCGCCCGGCGTCTTGAGCAGGGTCAGCGCCAGCAGATCGGTGGCCATGACGAACAGCGCCTGGTGGCCGTGGATGATCTCCGCATCGCGGCCCCATTCCTCCAGCCAGCCGCTGGACGCGGGGTACTGCACCAGCACGCCGAAGTAGTCGCCGGCGGCGAGCTTTTCATGGAACGCGTCGGTGGAACGGACGATCTCCACGGTCAGGCCCAGCGGTTCGGCGCGGGTCTGCAGGACTTCGATCGTCTGCGGATGGGTGTCGCCGGCGACCAGGAACACATTGGACTTCGACTTGGCCGAACGCTTGGCCAGGGTCATCGCCTCGGCGGCGGCGGTGGCTTCGTCCAGCAGCGACGCGCTGGCGATTTCCATGCCGGTCAGGTCGGTGATCATGGTCTGGAAGTTGATCAGCGCTTCCATGCGGCCCTGCGAGATTTCCGCCTGGTACGGGGTATAGGCGGTGTACCAGGCCGGGTTCTCCAGGATGTTGCGCAGGATCACCTTGGGGGTGTGGGTGCCGTAGTAGCCCTGGCCGATGAAGCTCCTGAACACCTGGTTCCTGTCGGCGACGGCGCGGATCTTGGCCAGCGCCTCTTCCTCGGTCATCGCTTCGGGCAGGGCCAGCGGCGCGGCGGACTTGATGTTGGCCGGCACGATGGCGTTGGTCATCGCCTCCAGCGAGTCGTGGCCGACCACGCGCAGCATGTGCGCGATTTCGGCGTCGTTGGGACCGATGTGGCGGGCGATGAAAGCGTCGTGGTGCTCGAGATCGCGAAGCGAGGACGGAGTCTGGGACATGGGCAGGGGCATCCGGAAAAGGCATGAAGCCGGGCGTGCGAAGTGCGCACGTGGGTGCCCCTCTGTCCTTTTGCCTGAGAGTTTGGAAGCGCCGCGGACGAGGTCGCGGTGAGTGCTTCGTGCCCCTTCGGCGCCGGCGCGTGGCCGATCTCTCCAGAGTGTTTGCAGCGGGGGTGGTATCGGGCCTGAGCGATTACGGGCGTTTGCGCCTTCGGCAGCGGGTTTCCCCGCTTCTCCCACCTGGGTCTTGCGGCGCGGATTATAGCCTGCGGCCGCCCGCACCGTCCCGGTTGGCCTTACCATGTCCGGCCCCCCGCGCCGGCCATCCCTGTTCATGAATGCGCCCCCCTTCCGACTCCTGCGCCTGGACCACGTGGTCCTGCGTGTCCGCGACCTGGCGGCCATGCGCGCCTTCTATTGCGGGGTGCTGGGCTGCGCGGTGGAGCGGGACCGGCCGGAGCTGGGCCTGCTGCAACTGCGGGCCGGCGAATCGCTGATAGATCTGATCCCGGTGGACGGCAAGCTGGGCCGGCTGGGCGGGGCGGGGCCGGGGACCGAAGGCCACAATGTGGACCACCTCTGCCTGCGGGTGGAACCGTTCGATCGCGAGGCGCTGGCGGCGTACCTGGAAGCGGCCGGGGCGACCCTGGGCGAGTTCGGCGAGCGTTACGGCGCCGACGGCATGGGCCCGTCCCAGTATCTGCGGGATCCGGAAGGCAACACGGTCGAGCTGAAGGGCCCGCCGACGTCGCCGCCGGTTGACCCTCGGGCCGCCGGGAGCGCGCCATGACCGCTGGCGTCCGCAAGCTGCCGTCCAACCGCCGCCTGGCCCTGCTGCTGGGCGGGCTGGCGATGTTCGGCCCGTTCTCGATCGATACCGTCTTCCCCGCGTTCAACGCGATGGGCGCGCAGCTGGGCGCGGACAAACTGGCGATGCAGCAGGTCATCAGCGTGTACCTGCTGACCTATGCGCTGATGAGCCTGGTGCACGGTCCGCTGTCGGATGCGTTCGGCCGGCGCAAGGTGATCCTGGGCGGACTGTTCCTGTTCCTGCTGGCGTCGATTGGCTGCGCGCTGTCGCGCGACATGACCACGCTGCTGCTGTTCCGCGCCTTGCAGGGTTTCTCGGCCGGTGTGGGTTTCATCGTCGGCCGCGCGGTGATCCGCGACGTGTTGCACGGCGACGACGCGCAGCGGCTGATGAGCCAGGTGTCGATGATCTTCGGCATCGCCCCGGCGATCGCGCCGATCATCGGCGGCTGGATCCTGGGCTGGAGCGCGTGGCCGGTGATCTTCTGGTTCCTGGCCGGTTTCTCGCTGCTGCTGCTGTTGACGGTCGGCGCGTGGTTGCCGGAGACCCATCCGCCGGAGGTGCGGGTGAAGGTCTCGCCCAGACACCTGCTGCGCGACTATTTCGCCATCGCGCTGAATCCGCGTTTCCAGCGGTTGGCGCTGGCCGGCTCGATGAGCTTCGGCGGCATCTTCCTGTACATCGCCTCGGCGCCGATCTTCGTGATGGATCGGCTGGGCCTGAACGAACAGCAGTTCGCCTGGCTGTTCCTGCCCACCATCGGCGGCATGACCTTGGGCGCATTCGTGTCCGGGCGCGCGGCCGGCCGCATCAGCGGCACCCGGCTGACCCGCATCGGTTTCGCCTGCATGGGCGTGTCGACGGTCGCCAACATCGCCTACAACGCGTGGGTGGGGGATGCGATCACCATCCCGTGGGCGGTGTTGCCGATGTGTCTGTCGGCGTTCGGCGTGGCGCTGATCTTCCCGATTCTCACCCTGGCCATCCTCGACATGTATCCGCGCCAGCGCGGCGCGGCGTCGTCGTTGCAGGCCTTCAGCAACCTGCTGCTCAACACGATCATCGCCGGCGTGATTTCGGCGTTGTTGAGCCGGCATGGGTTGTGGCTGGCGCTGGGCGCGGGCGTGCTCACGCTGGGCGGATGGGCGATGTGGCGCTGGGAGGCGCACGTGAGCCGTCGCGCCGAAGCCTGCCCGAAGGAACCCGCCGCGCTGGAACCCACCGATCAAATCTGAGCTTCAATCAAGGAATCCCCGATGTCCACGAATTCAAAGGCCCGCCGCGACGCGAAGAAGCGCAAGGTGATCAAGGCGCGCAACCTGGCCCGCGCCAACGCCCCTGCGATCGAGCCGCACGCCGAGCTGCGCAATCCGCAGGGTGACCTGCTGGCCGGCATCGTGCGCCAGGCCGGCGTGTGGGTGCTGGGCATGGACGGCCGCATCGCCGGCAGTTCCGACAGCGCCGCCGAAGTGCTGGCGATGATCAAGCGTGCCGCCGCCCTGCATGAAGCCAACGGCCAACCGGTGCGGCTGGTCTATTCGGACGAACTGCGCGACACCGCCGTCATCGAGGCCGCCGCCCAGGGCATGAGCCTGGAGGACTTCGAGAAAAAGCTGGAAGCGGAGATGAGCACTGGCGGCGAGGAACCCGATACCGGACCGGACGCGACTCCCACCCAGCATTGAATGATTTCCTTGTGTGAGCGACGGAAGTCGCGATTGGGGTGCCCCGGATGCTTCATCGCGACTGACGTCGCTCCCACGCACAACGTGGTGCGGCGAGCGTGGCCATCAACAGCAGCGCCGGCACGCCGATCCAGCGCGCTTCCGAGAGCAGCACTTCCACGCCGCGCGCGCTGAAGAACCGGTGCGCGAACGGCGATACCTCGATCACCTGCCACGGCGCGAAGAAGCGCTGCTCCGACCACGGCCACAGCAGGGCCACGCCCAATCCGCCGTTGGTCAGCATGTCCAGCAAAGGATGCGAGAGCGCCGAGAAGGCGACGAACAGGAAGGCCGTCCAGGCGGTCGTGCGCAAGGGGCGACGGCAGATCGCGGCCAATGCGCCCAGCGCCAGCGCGGATACGATGGAATGACTGGCGCCGCGATGTCCCCATGCATCCGCATAGGCGATACCGAACTTGAAGGCGACCACGTCCGCATCCGGCAGCATCGCCGCCACGGTGCCCGCGATCAGCAATCGCGCGGGAACACGCCGGCGCCCCAGACCGAGACCGATGGCGACGGGAACCAGAGCGTGGGCGAAGACGGTGGGCATGCGGGAAGCTCGATTGCGGACGAGTCCACAGGATGGCCGCTGCGTTTGAAGCGACGGTGAAGCCCACCCGCATCCGGTGCAGCGGCGCTTGCTCAGCCGAAGACGTCACGCACGTCCGGAAGAGCGCCGCATGGCAGGTGATGGCTCATCGATGCCCGCGCCCGCGATGACGGGAGCGGAGCAAGCTCCGCGCTGCGGTCAGGGCGATGGATACCGGCGGAATGCGCCGCGCTGTTTGAAGACGGCGCGTGCCTTGATGCGGGGAACGGTCGGCGTGCTGCCGGTGGACACCGCGTTGGCCTGGCCCGGAATGCGTGGCTGCGCGCCATTCATCAGGATCGGCGTGGTGGGGGCCAGCCATTGCCGGATGTGCGGATACGCGACATCGAAGCGCGAGTACCAGTCGCGGTTCTGCGTGTTGGAAGTCGAACCGCTGTTCGCGCAGGTGGCATCACCGCCATGCAGGCCACCGCGCAGCCGATAGCCGTCGGCGTGCAGGGTGAACAGGCCCGAGCCGCTGCTGCCGCCCTGGGTGCTGCCGCTCAGCCAGGCCACCGCGTTGTGGGTCTGATCGCTGCTCGGCAGCTGCTGTCCGCTGGAAACCTTCTTCGCGTCGCCGGCCGGATGGTGGATGCCGAGGATGGCGCTCGACGCCGGCAGCGCGGCCGCGTCCCAGCCGCTGAATTCGGCACCCGCCGGCGCCGGTTCGGCAAGCCGCAGCAGCAGGGCGTCGGTTTCGCTGCTGGAGTAGAGGTAGGTGGCGCCCCCTGTCAGTTGGGTGACCGGCTGCGAAACGGTGCTGTTGCAACTGGTGGCCTCGTAGCGCCAGAAGGTGTTGAGGGTGGACGCCACGCCCTGATCACTGATGCAGTGGTGCGCGGAGTAGAAGTAGGGCGTCTGCGTACCGGTGGCGGTGTCGTTGAGCAGTGTGCCGGTGCAGATGAAGCTGCCGGTCTGGCCGTTCTCGTCCTTGCTGATGAACAGCATGTGCGCGACCGCGTTCTTCGCCCGGACGAAACGATCGCCCAGTTCGGCGACCCGGCAGGCGGTATCGATGTTGCAGCTCTCGGATTCGCCGATCTTTTCCAGGATCTTGAAGTCGCTGCGGCTGTTGGCGAGCAGATGTGCCAGTTGCGGGGCGTTGACGCGCGCCATGGCGGCAACGACGTGCGCGGGGCGATAGATTTCGATGAGCTGGGTCTGGCCATCGGTGCTCGGCGTCCAGTAGAGGCCTTGCCCATCCACCTGGCGCTGGGCTTCGCGCGCGCTGACCACCGCGACGATCCGGTCGGGGTGGTCGGATCCGGCGAAGCGCAATTCCACGTCCGGATGCAGTGCGCCGACCACCAGACCGGCACGCACGGCGAGGGCGTCGGGCGAGGTGATGTCCAGGCGAGCGGCCGATGCGCCCTGTCCCAATGCCCGCCAGCTCAGCGCCGGCTGGGCGAGCGTCGTGACGCCTTCGGTGTTCAATCGACGTCCCATGCCGACCTGCACCGGTTTCATCCGTCGCGCCGCGTTGCGTTTCCGCAATTCGAACAGGCGCTGGACCGGCATCTCGCGGTAGCGCAGGCGCGCGCCCGGCAGGGTGTTGAAATCGGGCGTGCGCCAGTGCGCGGTGGCGGCAACCGGCGTGCGGCTGGTCTCGCCGGATACGCTCTGGGCCCATGCGGGCGGCGCGCCGATGGCGCAGGCCAATGCCAGCCAACCCAGACCCCGACCCACGCGTTTCTGCTCGCCCATTCCGCATTCCCCGGCTTCGTCCATGGTCCGGGAATGGTATCAGCGATCACGGCGGGCACCACGCGCGCCCCAGAATGGACAAGGCCGGCTTGCGCCGGCCTTGTCGCGTTCCCGAAGCGGGATGTCAGCCCCGCTTCTTCGCGGGCTCCGCCGGTGCGGCCGGCGTGGCCGCGGTGGTGGCGGCCGGCGGCGCCTGCCAGCCGCAGGTCTGGCCTTCGTTCTGTTGCTTCAGCCATTCCTGCAGTGGCGCGAAGTACTCCAGCACCGCACTCGCGTCCATCTTCTCGGTGCCGCTCAGTTCCTTCAGCGTGGCCTGCCACGGCTGGCTGGCGCCCTTCTCCAGCATCGCCCAGAAGCGCTGGCCGGCGGCCTTGTTGCCGTAGAAGCTGCAGTTGTACAGCGGGCCCTTGTAGCCGGCGGCGTCGCACAGGCCCTTGTAGAACTGGAACTGCAGGATGTGCGAGAGGAAGTAACGCGTGTACGGCGTGTTGCCCGGCACGTGGTACTTGGCGCCCGGGTCGAAGAAGTCCTCGCCACGCGCGCTCGCCGGCGCCACGCCCTGGTAGCGGGCCTTCAGGTCCCACCATGCCTTGTTGTAGTCGGTCGGCTTGATCGAACCGTCGAACACGCCCCAGCGCCAGCGATCGATCATCAGGCCGAACGGCATGAACGACACCTTCGCCAGCGCCATGCGCATCTGCGCGTTGATCAGCGCGTCATGGCTCTGCTGCTGATCGCCGACCAGCCCGATGGACTTGAGATAGTCCGGGGTCATCGCCAGCACGATGGTGTCGCCGATGGCCTCGTGGAAGCCGTCATGCGCGCCGTTCTGGAACAGCGGCGGCAGCTTGTTGTAGGCCAGGTAGTAATAGACGTGCCCCAGCTCGTGGTAGATGGTGGTGAAGTCTTCCTCGTTGGGTTTGATGCACATCTTGGTGCGCACGTCCGGACCACCGCCCGGTTCGCCGCCCATGTTCATGTCCCACGCGCTGGCGTGGCAGACCACATCGCGATCCAGCGGTTTGATGAACTGGGTCTTGGACCAGTAGCTCTCCGGCAGCTTGGGCATGCCCAGCGACACATAGAAATCCTGTGCGCGCTCGGTCATCTGCTTGGCGACCGCCAACTGCGCGGCGCGCTCGGCCTGGAACTGCTGCTCGGTGGTCGGTGCCGGGCCGGCCTTGCCCAGTTCCTTGACGAAATCGGCCTGATACTGCGCCTTCAACGCCTCGCTGATGTCCAGGCTGCCGGCACCCTTGTAGGGCTGCAGGATGTCCCACAGGTTGCCCCAGTCCTGCTGCCACATGTTGCCGGTCAGGTGCGCCGGCAGCATGCCGTTGATCTGGCCTTTCTCCACGCCATAGGTGGCCTGCAGCTTGGTGCGTGTGTAGCAGTGCAGCTGTTCGTACAGCGGCTTGACCTGGCCCCACAGGCGATCGGTCTCGGCGGCGATTTCCGCCGGCGTCATGTCGTAGCCGCTGCGCCACATCTCGCCGGCGTCGGCGTAGCCCAGTTCCTTGGCGCCTTCGTTGACCAGTTCGGCGAAGCGCGTGTAGTCCTTGCGCATCGGCTGGGCGATGGTGTGCCAGCCCTGCCAGGCATCCAGCTGCGCGTCGTAGTCGCGGCTGCTGCGCAGCACGTCTTCCAGCTGGCCCAGATCGCGGCACTTCTTCGCGTCGCCTTCGCCGGTGCAGTACTTGCCGGCGCCGTACATGCCGCCCATCTTGGACGCCAGCTTGGTGATTTCCTCCAGCTTGACCGGATCCTTCGGCGCGGGCATCGCGGTGGAGAGCTTGAGCAACTGGATGGCGCGCGCGGTTTCCGGCGACATCTGCTGACCCTCGAATTTCCTGGCCTGCTCGATCCACACGTTCAGCTGCGACAGGTAGCGCTCGTTGTACTTGGCTTCGAGCAGCTGGCTGTCGTCATTGATATAGGTGTTGGACAACCACTGCGACGCAGTGATCTCCGGATACATCTTGCGCAGTTCCTGGTTCACCCGGGCGATGAACTGATCCGCGGTCTCGCCCTTGGGGGCGGCGGCCGGCGCGGCGGCGTCCTTGGATTCGTCCTTGTTGCAGGCGGACAGTGCCAGCACGCTGGCGCCGACGGCGAGTGCGAGCAGGAGATGGCGTTGCTTCACGGGAAGTCCTTCGAGGGTGCGGCAGGCGCAGGAACCCGGAAGGCTAGTGCGGCGGCGGTGCGTCCGCAAGGGCGGCGCGGATGCGCTGGCGCAGCCGCTCGGCCCGGCGCCGGATCTTGCGGTGCATCAAGCGGCGCGACCAGCGCGAGAACGGCAGGATTTCCTTGCCGCTCAGGGTGGACTTGGCGTCCACGCAGATCAGCCGGGGTTCCATGCCCGCCCCGGTGACGACGAAATTGCCGGCATTGAGATCGAACAACGGCACGTCACGGGCCAGCAGTTCCCGTTCGATGGCGTCGACCGCCGCGCACAACGAGGACGCGGCGAAGTGACTGCCTTCAAACAGATGCGCGTACAGGCTGCGCGCGGGCGCGCCGTCGGCGTCGCGGACCAGCACGCAGCGCAGCGCCGCTCCCCAGCGGGTGCTGACGATGCCCTTGCACGGTGCCAGCCAGGCATCGATCCCGCCGCCGGTCCGGACATGCAGGCGGCGCCAGGCGCGCAGTTCGGTGGCGTTCTCGCCCAGCGCCGGTAACAGTCGCGCCAGCCCGCGACGCAGGCGCGCGCGCATGCCGGCCCGCGTGCGCTCGTCGGCCGGCAGTTCGAATTTGAGGCAATGCCCGGCGTCGTCCGGGTCCGCCGCGCAGAGCCGGTTGGCGCCGCGCGCCAGTATCGTCAGGCCGTTCCAGTGCGCGCCCAGCGGCGGGTAGGGCGCGTGCGGCGCGGCGGCCATGTCAGGCCGCGTGCCGCTGTCCGAAACGCGGTGTCAGCAGGTCGCGTTCGCCCAGCCATTGGCGCGCATCCTCGGCGTCGCCCTCGAACCAGTCGCGGGTGGTGCCCAGCCGGAACGAATAGCCCCACGCATCCATGTCGGCCATCAGGCGCTCTCGGCCGACGCCGGGAATGCCATCGGCCAGCAGGATCTGCAGGTAGCAGGTCGCGTCTTCCTCGATGTCCGAATCGGTGGCGTCGGTATGCACCGCCGCGCGCCGTTCCGGGGTCAACACGATCAGGTGGCAGGCTTCGTGCAGCATCGAATGCAGCGGGGTGTCGCCGCGCACGTAGACATTGTCGGCGATCACGCCGGCTTCCGGTTCGCCCCAGAAACTGCCGGGAATCTGCTCGCCATCGGCGACGGAGTGCAGGCGCAGGCCGTAGCGGTCGAGCAGCTCCGCCAGATCGGCGAACGCGCGATCGCGCACGCGCAGGACTTCGGGTTCGGCGGAGGGCGGAACGGGGGCATTCATGGTTTTTTCTTGCGCAGCTCTTTGATGTAGTCCAGTTCGCCGAGGGCGACCTGGTTCCCGGGTTCTATTTTCAGCGAATCACGGAAGTGGCGTTCGGCTTCGTCCAGTCGGTCCAGCTCGATCAGGGCGTAACCGGCGCCGCGCAGCGCGCGGGCGCGTTCGGCATCGCGCAGCGATTCCGGTGCGAGCGGCACATGGTCCAGCGCCGCCTGGTTGCTGGCCAGCATCTTGTCCCACTCGCGGCTGGCGCGATACAGGTAGCCGCGCTCGCTGAGGAACTGCGGATTGGCGGGCGAGAGTTCCAGCGCCCGGTCCAGCGCCACGGCGGCCTCGTCGAAGCGGTTGAGTTCGATCAGCGCGTACGCCTTGCCGTAGTAGCCATAGGCCCAGGTCGGCCCCAGCGCCACCGCATCGCCGCGTCCCTTGCCCTCGGTATTGTCCGCGGCCACGCCCAGCAGATACATCAGGGTCTCCGCGGGGCCGCGGGAGCAGAAATAGATCTTGCCGTCACCCGCGTATCGGGCTTCGTGCGCCTGGATGACGGGATCGAAGGCTTCCCGGATGGCGGCCTCGGGCTGGCGCTTCTTCAGCAGGTCATCGCCCATGACGATGAGTCGGTCCTGCTGCGCCTGCCAAGGGTCGGCCTTGGTTTCGCCGGGCGCATCCGCCACCGGGGCATTCGCTGCCGGTGCGTCGGCTGGCGGTGCCTGGGGCGCGGCCGGGGACTGCTGCGCCGTCGCGGTCGTCGCCGACAACACCGCGAGGACCATGATCAGGACGGACTGGCAGCGGCGAAGGCGGTTGGCGTCCATGTCGGAATCCCGGCGAGTGAAAGGCTGCCGACTATGGCATGAGCCGGCCCGCTACGGGCCGGCTCGGGACGGAGCGTCCGGTCAGCCCTGGCCTTCCGGCAGGGCGACCGAGATGTCGAGCACGTCGTGTTCGCCATCCTTGATCAGATCGACCTTGACCGCTTCGGCGTCCACGTTGACGTACTTCTTGATGACTTCCAGCAGCTCGCGGCGCAGCAGCGGCAGGTAGTCGGGACCGCCACGCGAGGAACGTTCCTGCGCGATGATGATCTGCAGGCGGTTCTTGGCGGTTTCGGCGGTGTTCTTCTTGGCCTTCAGGAAATCAAACAGTCCCATGCCTCAACCTCCAAACAACTTGCTGAAGAAACCCTTCTTCTCCAGTGTGGTGAAACGCAGCGGACGCTCCTCGCCCAGCAGGCGGGCGACCGTGTCGTCGTAAGCCTGGCCGGCCGGCGATTCCAGATCCAGGATCACCGGCTCGCCCTTGTTGGAGGCGTTGAGCACGTCGCCGGACTCGGGAACCACGCCCAGGGTCTTCAGGCCCAGCACTTCCTCCACGTCCTTGATGCTCAGCATTTCGCCGCTTTCGACGCGGCCGGGGCTGTAGCGGGTCAGCAGCAGGTTGGCCTTCAGCGGCTCGCCGTTCTCGGCGCGGCGGGTCTTGGAATCCAGCAGGCCGAGGATGCGGTCGGAGTCGCGCACGGAGGACACTTCCGGGTTGACCACCACGATCGCCTGGTCGGCGAAGTACATGGCCAGGAACGCGCCCTTCTCGATGCCGGCCGGCGAATCGCAGACGACGTAATCGAAGCCGTCATCGCCCAGATCCTTGAGCACCTTCTCCACGCCTTCCTTGGTCAGCGCGTCCTTGTCGCGCGTCTGCGAGGCGGCCAGGATGTACAGCGTCTCGAAACGCTTGTCCTTGATCAGCGCCTGCTTCAGCGTGGCCTCGCCCTGGGTGACGTTGACGAAGTCGTACACCACGCGGCGTTCGCAGCCCATGATCAGGTCGAGGTTGCGCAGGCCGACGTCGAAGTCGATGACCGCGACCTTCTTGCCGCGACGGGCAAGGCCGCAGGCGATGCTGGCGCTGGTGGTGGTCTTGCCGACGCCGCCCTTGCCGGACGTGACTACGATGATTTCAGCCAATGGTGTTCTCCTTGGTCGTTCTTCTAGTGGGGTAGGGCCGCATCAGTCCTGGGCGGCGATCTTGAGTTGGTCCTGGTCCAGCCAGATCTGCACGGCCTTGCCGCGCAGTTCGTTGGGTACTTCCTCCATCACCTTGTAGTGGCCCGCGATGGCAACCAGTTCGGCGTGGAATTCGCGGCAGAAAATCCGCGCATCGGTGTTGCCTTGCGCGCCGGCCAGGGCACGGCCGCGCAGGGCGCCATAGATATGGATGGAGCCGTCGGCGATGACTTCGGCGCCGGCGCCGACGGTATTGAGCACGGTCAGGTCGCGGTTTTCCGCATACAACTGCTGGCCCGAGCGCACCGGGGTCTTCTGCATCAGGCCCGGTTTGGCCGCGCTGGCGGCCGCCTTGGCCGCCGCCGCGGGCTTGGGCGCAGGCGCCGGTTCCGGAGCGGGGGCCGGGCGCGCGGGGGCGGGCGGGGCGGCATCCACGCGCTCGTACTGGGCGCGGAACTTGGACAGCAGCGGCAGGCCGAGCTGTTCGGCCAGCTGTTCGATCTCGCGGGTGCCGTAGGCCAGCGCCACCGGAATCACCCCGGCGCCGCGCAGGCCGTCGATCAGCGCGCGCGCGGTGTCGACGTCCGGGGTGCGGATCAGGCCGCCGAAATCGACGATGACGGCGGCGCGGCCGAACAGCTTGGGCGCGCGCTCGACCCGTTCGCGCATCTCGCGCACCAGTTGTTCGACATCCAGGGTACGGACCCGCAGGTTGGCGATGCCGACCTGGCCGATCTTCAGTTCACCCGCCTGTTCGTAATCAAGGTTCGCTGAAGTCACGCTCATGTCCCGGTCGGCCGTTCGGTGTGCGAAGCGGCCAGCGCGCGGGTACGGGCCCAGGGCAGATCGGGCAGGGCTTCGCCATAGGTTTCCTGCACCCACGGGTAGCTGCACAGCTCCTTCATCAGCATGCTGGCGCGCACGTCGACGTCGGCCATCAGGTTCTGGCCGACTTCGCGGAAACCGAAGCTGCCATGGAACAGCAGCGCCGGATCGGCGCCGTGATCGAGGAATACCTCGCAGGCCAGCTGCGGGTAGCGCAGCTCGGCGTAGCTCTGCACGTCGGCATAGAACGCACGGCCGACACCGCCGCCACGGCGGCGGCTGGCGACCACGATGCGGTCGATGTAGAAGAACCGCGGATAGCGTTCGCGGAACCAGGCGAAGTTGCTGCTGTCATGGTCGGCCCCGGAGCCGAAGCCCACCAGGAAACCGGCCAGGTTGCCGTCGCGTTCGGCGACGCGGAAATATTCGGCCTGCGCGTAGAAGCGGTGAAGCTTGGCCGAATCCAGCGGCAGAATCGCCAGTCCGGCATTGTTGTTCAGGGCTAGGACGGAATCCAGCTCGTGCTCGCGCACGTCGCGGATGACAATCGACATTACTCAACTCCGGGCGGGAGGTCTTGCAAGAGACGTTCGTTCGGGGCGGGCCGCGCGGCGCGGCCGACGGCGGATTATCGCATTTGTGGCGGGAGGGTGGCAGCTTCCGGGTAAGCGGTCCGTGAACCGGCCAGGGTGGCCCCGGATGCCGATTGCATGACTTTCGGTGGGCGGCCGGGACCGATGATTGCCCCTAAACTGCGTCCATGTTGGGACGACTCAGCCACACCCGCCTGCTGCGCGCCACCGGCCTGTACACCTGGGCCCTGGTCGGCATTCCGATCGTCCTGAACGTGTGGTTCCTGCCGCCGTCCAGCGGCGCGGACGGCAAGGGCGTGGATATCCCGCTGACCGCGCTGGCCTACTTCACCTTCGGCGCCTGCTACTGGTTCGCCACCCGCTCGCTGGGCGCCCGGGGGGCCCGGGTGTCCCAGGCCTGGAACATCCCGCTGGCGCTGGTGCTGACCCTGGCCGCGGTGGCGGTGGGCGTGTACAGCCGGACCGGCCTGAGCGCCATGCTGATGGTGATCGTGGCGGGGGTGCTGCCCTGGCTGCTGAACCTGCGGGTGGCCATCGCCTGGCTGCTGCTGGGGCATGCGCCGCTGGTCTGGTCGTTCATGGCCCTGGAGGATTTCAACTTCTGGGAGGCCCTGTTCCAGTCGGCCTTCTACGTGGGCTTCGCCGCCTTCGTCCTGATCACCGCCTATGTGGCCCGCCAGCAGGCCGAGGCCCGCGAGGAACAGCGCCGCCTGAACGCGGAGCTGCGCGCCACCCGGGTGCTGCTTGCCGAGAGCGCCCGGGTCAATGAACGCACCCGCATCTCCCGCGAACTGCACGACCTGCTGGGCCACCACCTGACCGCGCTCAGCCTGAACCTGGAAGTGGCCGGCCACATCACCGAGGGCAAGGCCCAGGAGCATGTGCGCCAGGCCCATACCCTGGCCCGGTTGCTGCTGACCGACGTGCGCGAGGCGGTCAGCCAGCTGCGCGACAGCGGCGCCATCGACCTGGGCGCGGCGCTGCTGCCGCTGGCCGAGAAGGTCCCGGCGCTGGCCATCCACATGGACATCGAGGAACCGCTGACCCTGGACGATCCGCAGCGGGCGCACGTCCTGCTGCGCTGCACCCAGGAAATCATCACCAACGCGGTCCGCCACGCCGGCGCCCGCAACCTGTGGGTGCACTGCCGGCGCGAGGCCGGTTGCATCCTCATCGACGCCCGCGACGATGGCGGCGGCGCCAACACGGTGGTCTCCGGCAACGGCCTGCGCGGCATGGCCGAGCGCCTGGCCCAGTACGGGGGCGCATTGAACGTCGAGACCCAGCCCGGCAAGGGCTTCTGCCTGCATATCCGGCTGCCGGCGGCCGAGAGCACCGGAGTGCTCCCGCTGCGTGCCGAACCCGAACCCGAACCGCTGTCCGAGACAGCCCCTGGAGGTAACCTGTGATCCGTGTTTGCCTGGTCGATGACCAAACCCTGGTGCGCCAGGGCATTCGCTCGCTGCTGGCGCTGGACGACGGCATCGAGGTTGTCGCCGAAGCGGCGGACGGCAAGCAGGCCGTGGAAATGATTCCCCAGATCAAGCCGGACGTGGTCCTGATGGACATGCGCATGCCCGTCATGTCCGGCCTGGAGGCCCTGCAGGCGCTGGCCCGCGCGGGGCAACTGCCGCCCGCGATCATCCTGACCACCTTCGACGACGATCAGCTCGTGCTGGCGGGGCTGAAGGCCGGCGCCAAGGGCTACCTGCTGAAGGACGTGTCGCTGGAGCAACTGGTGGGCGCGATCCGGACGGTCGCCGACGGCGGATCCCTGGTGCAGCCGGCGGTGACCCAGCGTCTGCTGTCGGGCCTGGAGCACATGCGCAACGATTTCGTCAGCCTGGATCGCCCGGATCCGCTGACCGACCGCGAGACCGAAATCCTGCGGCTGATGGCCAGCGGTTTCTCCAACAAGGAGATCGCCAACTCGCTGGGTGTCGCCGAGGGCACCATCAAGAACCATGTCTCCAACATCCTCTCCAAGCTCGGCGTGCGCGACCGCACCCGCGCGGTGCTGAAGGCGTTCGAGCTGCAACTGGTCTGAGCGCGGTGACGGCGATCGGGAGCCGGACCCCGGCCGGGGATGTGGCGGCCGATACAGGCATCCCGATGCCAGCGCGCCCGGCGCGCGCTGTCCGATGGGCCGCCCCCGGATGGAAGGGCGTGAAGGGCGTGTGTTTCCGGAACCACGAAAATGAGGGCGCGATCGGGGCCCGGAAGAGGCTGCGCGGAACCCGCCAAGCCTGTTAGGATGCGCGGTGCACATTTTCAATGGCCGAGGCACCGGCCCCCGGAGACTCCCTGAATGACCCGTTTGATCGAGTTCCTGATTGCACTGGCGCTGGTTCTGGCGCTGTTTTTGGTGATCGGCCTGGTGTTGCCGTCCAAGCGCCAGCTTGAGGAAAGCGCCGAGACCAACCGCCGCATGACCATCGTGTTCGACACGCTGAACAACGTGCGCCGTCTCAAGGACTGGAATCCCCTGCTGCCCAAGGCCGCCAACGAACTTTCCTATTCCGGTGGCGACGAAGGCCATGCCGGTGTCGGCGCCCGCGTCGACTACGATTCCAAGGGCCAGTGGGGCAAGGGCAGTTGGGAAATCACCGCCAGCGAGCGCCCGGCGCCGAACGGCGGCACCGGCAAGATCGTCTACGCGATCACCGATCAGAAGCTGGGTACGGACAAGGTCACCACGTTCAACCTGGAACCGACCGGCAAGAACAACCGCAACGTCAAGATCTCCCAGTCCTATGAAGTGACCTATGGCTGGAACCTGATCGGCCGCTACGCCGGCATGTACGTCAGCCGCCACGTCGGCGACGCGGTCAAGGCCGGCCTGTCCAAGCTGACCAACATGCTGGCCACCGTGCCGAACTTCGACTACCGCACCGAAGGCAGCAGGCTGACCGGCCTGAAGATCGCCGAGCTGCCCGCCGAGGACCTGCTGGTCGTCAACGCCGGCAACATCGATCGCAGCAACGACGCCATCAAGGCGTCGATCAAGGCCAACCAGGAATGGATCAAGCGGGTGATGGACGCCAACGGCCTGGAAGCCGCCGGTCCGGTCCGCATCATCACCACCGATTTCGGCGCCGAGAAGTACGCGTTCGACGTCGCCGTGCCGGTCCGCAAGGCGGGCACCGGTCCGAAGACCCCGGGCACCGACGCCAAGGACAAGGACGGCAACCCGATCCCGGTTCCGGTGCCGGCCACCTCGACCCCGGTCGCCTCCACGGGTGACCTGAAGGTCACCATCCCGTCCGGCGCGCCGGTCGAGCACGTGGTCACCAAGGCCCACCGTTCCGCGTTCGCCAGCTACACCGGCTTCATGGCCGAGCTGGATGCCAACCGCAGCGCCCTGCGCGCCTGGGCCGTCACCAACGGCTACGAAGTGGTCGACCGTCCGTACGAGTCCTGGAAGAATGGCGTGGACAACGCGTTCACCGAGAACGGCCAGTTCGACATCTACTGGGCCATCAAGTAATCCGCTTCGGGATTCCTTCCCATGCGTGATATCCACAACGCGCCGCTCACTGCGGCGCGTTGTTTTTTTGCGCGGCCGTTTTTCCTCGATGGACAGGCGATCGCCGGCAGCCGCAGGACGCCACCCTGATGCACTACGACCGACGTCAACGCAAACCTTCCGTCTTCGCCCTGTGCGGCGGCCTGCTGGCCGGCGCCTCGGTGGGCCTGTCGGCATACGCCGCCCACGCGGCGGGCGAAGCGCTGGCCCAGTCGCGGCTGGAGACGGCGGCGCTGTTCGCGTTCGGTCATGGCATCGCGCTGGCCGCGCTGGGGCCCGGCACCACGCGCTGGCTGGGCAAGGCCGGCCTGGCGCTGCTGCTGCTGGGCACGCTGCTGTTTTCCGGCAGCCTGATCGCGGCGGTGTTCGCCGGCCTGTCCACCCAACTGGCGCCGGCCGGCGGCATGGCGTTGATGGCGGGCTGGCTGCTGTGGGCCCTCGACGCCGTGCGCAGGTGACGCCATGCCCCGCTATGCGCGCGGATTCGATACCGAGGCGGCGTTCGATCATCTGAGCCGGCGCGATCGCAAGCTGGGCACCTGGATGAAGCGGATCGGTTACATCGAACCGCAGCCCACCTGGCGCAAGCCATTCGATCCGGTCGATGCGCTGGCCCGCGCCATCCTGTACCAGCAGCTCAGCGGCAAGGCGGCGGCGACGATCGTCGGGCGGGTGGAAGCCGCGATCGGCAGCACCCGGCTGCATTTCGACACCCTCGGCAAGATCGACGACGCCGGCCTGCGTGCCTGCGGCGTATCGGGCAACAAGAGCCTGGCGCTGCGCGACCTGGCCGTGCGCGAGGCGCGCGGGGAGATTCCGGATCTGCGGCGGATGTCGACGATGAGCGAGGACGCCATCGTCGAGGCGCTGGTGCCGATCCGCGGCATCGGCCGCTGGACCGTGGAGATGATGCTGATGTTCCGGCTCGGCCGGCCCGATGTGCTGCCGGTGGATGACCTGGGCGTGCGCAAGGGCGCGCAGTTCGTCGACAGGCTGGACACCGCGCCGACGCCGAAGGAACTCGTGGCCCGCGGCGAACGCTGGGGTCCGTACCGCACCTACGCCGCCCAGTATCTGTGGCGCATCGCCGATTTCGGGACCGAGGCGAAGACGCCCACCAAGCGCTCCCAGGATTGAGCGGTCGGGCCGGGCGGACCACGGCTGCGATGTAGAGCGAAGCCCGCTCCGCCGAACCCCCGGCGCCCGATCCGTGAGCGCCGCGGCGGAACAGGCTCCGCTCTACATGTCAGCGCTTGAAGGTCATGCGCAGCAACGTGTCGTCATGGCGCACGTGGTGGTGATAGAGCGCGGCCAGCGCATGCAGGCCGATCAGCCAGTAGCCGGCGACGGCGATGGTTTCATGCCATTCCTTCAGGCCGTCACCCAGGGTTTCCCGTGCGGCCATCAGCGACGGCAATGCCCAGCCGCCCAGCGCGGGCGAGGTGCCTTCCGCATTGAGCAGCAGGTAGCCGAGCACCGGCGTGACCAGCATGAGGCCGTACAGCGCCATCGCCATCGCGCCGGCCGCCAGCTTCTGCCAGGTCGGCGGCACCGGCGCGATCGGCGGTGTGGGCGACGACACCCGTACCAGCAGGCGCAGCAGGGTCAGCCCGAACACGCTGATGCCCAGGAAGAAATGCGCGGTCTTGATCAGCTGGCGCGCGTCGCTGCCACGCGGGAACAGGCCGCGCAGCTCGATGGTGGCGTAGACACCGATCAGCAACAGCAGGGTCAGCCAGTGCAGGGCGACCAGCGACGAGCGATAGCGGGCATGGGTCGAGAACATCGGGGCGGCCATGTCGGGGGTACACGGCGAGTATCGATACCCGGCGCGGGCGGCACATTGATCTCGCTCAAGTCCGCCGCGCTTTCGCCACGATGAGGGTGACAACGGCAATGAAAATCGTTACGCCGAATGGCCTGCTTGCCAGCCGGCCGTGCGTGCCCGATCTTCAGGCCACCGCTTGCGCCTGTCGCAGCGACTGTTGGTGCCATTGCATGCGCGACAGCCGGTTCACGATCGCCAGGAACACCAGGCACAGCACGATGTTCACCGCTTCCACCAGTACCGATATCTGGTTCGCCAGCATCCCTTCGGAGATGACCTCCGCCCTGAAGGTGAGTTGGGCGGACACATTGCTGAGAATGTTGTTCAACAGCCAAAGGCACCACCAGAGCGGCAACCAGAAAGGAATGGAGACGAGCCGCATGCGTGCGGGATCGTCGCTTGCGCGCCAGATTTCCTTCATCGCCTGGTAGGGCTTCCAGAGCGTGGCGATGGGAATGAAATACCAGCCCACGGCCCAGCCCGGGGTGTACTCCATGTGGGATGCACCAGCGAAATAGCGCGCATTCCAGGCCATTCGATATATCCACATCGCAATGACCACGAAAGAGCCAAGTACGGCGAAGAATTGAACCAGGCCAAGCAACATGATGGGGATGATCATTTGATCATAGATGTCGTCCAGGCTGTCCGTTGCCGAGTACTCTCCCATCAATGAAATCTCATGGAGCGCAAGTGCACCCGCGCAGAGGGAGGTGAATATGCCGAGCCCCAGGAAAATCCGGGTGGCGAGAGTCAATAGCGCAGGATTCTTGAAGCAGGAAACGCCAAGTGGTGCCGCCGCGCCGACGCTGGCTGCCGACGCCTGATACGGATTGTCCATGTCATTCCCCCGAATGATGCCCGCTACGTTGCGCCGGAGGGAGAGTGTCGTTCAAGCAGGCAGGTACTTGTCCCACAGCCGATTGCGGAAACGACGCTGCGGATCGACCTCGCGCTTGATTGCGGCGAAGGCCGTGGCTTCCGGATAGGCCCGATGGAACTGCTCCGGCGTGGCATGCAGGCGGTAGGGCAGGTAGTAGCGTCCGCCCAGCGCCAGCGCGGTATCGATCAGTTGCCGGGTCCAGACGCCGGCCGCCTGATCAACGCCGGACCAGGCACGCTGCTTGTGGTACAGCACGAAGGAAAACACTTCCTGGGGCGCCCACTTCAGCAGCGACACGGTATCGGCCGGCGAATGCCGGATGGATACGTTCAGTGCGTTGACTTCGTGCTGGCGCAGAATCGCACCCATCCCGCGGGCGAAGGTCGCGAACGACCGCACGGGAATGAAATACTCCTGCAGCAGGTAAGTGGAGAACATCCGCGTGCGGGGCTCCAGCGAAGCGGTATCCAGGCTGGCTTCGTGATTGCGCATGACCACCACGGATTCACCGAGGATGCGTCCGGTCTGAAACTTCTCGCGCAGCGCACCGCCACCGGGAAGTTCGGATGCCGTCCAGATCAGGTTCTGCTCGCGCCCGTAGTCGAGGTGGCGCGGCACCAGCCGTTCGGCGAAGGTGAGCGGCTGGTCGGTGCGGGTCCAGCTGATCGCGAGAGGCCGGTCGAAATCCGGCGGCATCAGATCAGCGTTGTGCAGCAGGATGCCGGGTCGCGCATGCACTTCCTCGCGGAAGAAGTCCGGATACTCGTCCAGCGACACGCGTCGCGCGTCGCGCCGGATCGGGAAGTTCGCGTCCAGATCCAGTTCCACCTCGGTGACCACGCCCAGGCCGCCATAGCCGCCCAGCACCGCGGCGAACAGCGCGGGTTGCCGTTGGCGGTCGAGTTCGTGCGCGGTCCCGTCGGCGGTCACCAGTTGCAGGGCGCGCACCGAATGCGCCAGCGGGCCGGCGCCGACGTAGCGGCCGTGGCAGTTCACCGACAGCGAACCGCCAATCGAGAAATTGCTGTAACTCTGCATGACCCGCACCGCCAGATCATGCGGATCCAGATGATCCTGCAGATCCCGCCAGCACATCCCGGCCTGCACGCGCGCGGTGCGCGCTTCGACATCCAGGCGAAGCAGTCGCTTCAGGCCGCGCATGTCGAGGTGGGTGGAACCGTCGGCGGCGATCTGCCCGCCCATGCTGTAGCGCGCGCCGCCGATCGAGATCGGTCCCCGGTTCTGGCGCAGGGCCTGCTGGACGGCCGCGGTGGACGCCGGACGGATCTGGCCGGCGACCGGAACGTGATCGATGTCGGTGACGTCGCCGACCGTGTCGGCATCCGCGCCGTCGCCCCGGCAGCCCGAGGCCGCGACCGCGCCGCCGAGCGCCATGGCCTGCAACAGCCGCCGGCGCTGGCGTTCGGTCTCAGTCCGCATCGACCGCGACATCCGCGGTGAAACACCAATGCCAGGGCTCGTAGACGATGTCGTGCGGGTTGTCGCGCGGATAGCTGAGCGAGAAGCCGAATGCACCGGCGTTCGCGCCCAGCCATGCGAATGCGGCGGTGTCCTCGAAGCTTTCCTCGGCCGGGGGCTCCCCAGGTGCGCCGATGTCCAGCGCGAGGCCACTGTGATGTTCGCTGTAGCCGGGCGCGGCGTTGACCGACAGGATCTGATCCACCGTCTGCCCGCGTGCGAGCTTGCGTTCGAAAATGCCGAGCTGGTAGTCGTGGCTGCGGTAGCCGGAAATCGCCTCCAGCACCACGCCGTCGCGCGCGGCGGCGTCGCGCAGGCCCCGCCAGGCATGCGCGGCGGCGTGCGTCAGCCACAGCGCACGGCGGTAGCGATCGAAACCGGCGAAAGCCAGCGTATCGGGCTCGGCCACCAGCGGCAGGCCGGTGCGCTCGCCGTAGCTGTCGTCCAGGCCCAGCGCATGCAGGTGATCGCGCAGCGCGTCCAGCGGCAGTTCGCCGGCCTCGCCCCGCCAGGGACCGCGCCCGCCGCCATCGTGATCCAGTCGATCCAGCGCCGCCTCGATCCCGGCTTCGCGCGGCAGACCCGGCACCAGTGGCATCAGGCCTTCGGGCAGTTCCGCGGCCAGATAGCGGCCGTCGCGCTTGCGCCGCAGTACCCGCCGTGCGCGGCTGAGGATGCGGGCGTCGGCGTTGCTGCGCGCGCGCAGCAGGCCACCGGGCCACAGCTCCACGTCGGGGGTATTGAGCAGGCGGGTCTTGAGCGGAACCGGGGGCGTGTGCATGCCCGGCAGCTTAGCGGCGCGGCGCTGAGGCCGCCACTTCGCGCAGGCCGTCCAGCAGCTCGCGGGGTTTCTCGGGGCTGAGCAGCACCAGCGGACCCTCGCGCAGGGGCAGCACCAGCACCCGCGCGCGGTCGCTGATCAGGCAGAACGCCTTGGCCTTGTTGCGCAGGCGGTAGTGGCCGGCGGTGAAGGCGGGCAGGCTGAAGCCGTTCGTCTTCACCCGCGGCTTGAACTCGGTGTGCTCGTCCAGATCGATGATCCGCGCCTTGTCCAGGTCGATGGCGATGACCGGTATCTGCTTGCGGAACATGGTCGCGGTGATTTTCAGTTCGCCGTGTTCCAACTGGATGCGGCGGCGGCGCAGCAGCACATGCAGCACCGCGCCCACCAGCAGCGGGAACGGCAGGGCGAACAGCAGTTTGAGCGGCACCTGCCCACTCGAAATCCACAGCACGGACCCGGCCATGAGGGCCATGACGCTGGTCATCGGCAGCCACAGCCCAAGCAGGGTCCAGCGATCGAGGGGAGCGACGGTGAAATCACGGGTCATGCTCAGTGTTCCTTGATCCAGTTGCCGACGTCGGTGATCAGTTGTGGATCGACCTGGCCCGGGCGCTGGTACTCGGACAGCGTGCCGGCGCCTTCGCCGGCGATGCCCAGGTGGTTCAGCGCCGGATAGTGCTTGAACGTGGCTCTGCGATCGCCGGCCAGGCTTTCGCGCCAGCGCTGCCAGTCCGTATCGACAACCTGGAAGTCGCGGCCGCCCTGCAACAGCAGCAGAGGAAGGTGGGTCGCCTTGGCTTCGGCCACCGGATCGATGGCTTCCAGCGAGCGCCAGTAGCGCGCGGGGAGGCCCAGCGGCGTGTTGGTGGAATCGTCGGGCGCGTCGCCGCGCACATGGGCGATCTGCGTATCCAGCTTGTCGAGGAACGCCTGTGCTGCCGAGTCCACCGGGCCGCGCTGGCCCAGCAGGTAGCGGTTCTGCTCCGGCAGGATCGTCAGCAGCGAACGCGCGGGCGCGGCGAACAGGATCAGCCCGGCCACGTGGCCCGAGCGCTGCGCGATGCGCGGCGCCAGCATGCCGCCCATGCTGTGGCCGAGCACGAACACGCGCTTGCCGTCGACGCCGGGCTGGGCGCGCAGGGTGGCGACGGCGGCGACCGCATCGTCGGTGACCTCGTCATCGATGGTGAACGGTTTGTCGCCGCTGAAATCCTGCGGACGCGCCTTGCTGCGCTTCTCGTAGCGCAGCACCGCGATGCCCTGCGCCGCCAGGCCACGGGCGATGTCCAGGAACGGGCGGTTCGGGCCGATGGTTTCGTTGCGATCCTGCGGACCGGAACCGTGCACCAGCACCACCGCCGGGAACGGACCGGCGCCCTTGGGCATCGCCAGGGTGGCGGCCAGCGCCTGTTCGCCGTTACCCACGGTGAGGTCGCGCTCCAGGTGGGACGCATCGGCGGGAACAGGCGTGGCGGCCGGCGGCGGCACCGGCATCGGTTTCAGCAGGAAACCGGCGACCTGTCCCTTTGCGTTCACCGCGACCTGCGCGTTGAGGGGACCTTTGGCGAATTCCAGCCGGATCACGACGAAGTGCGTGTCCTGATGCGGGGTGACCTCGGGTTCGTCGCGCGATTGCAACCCTCCGAATTGCGCGTGCAGGGATTCCCACACGGCCTTCAGTTTGTCCTGCGGGACCGCCGTGGCCATCTCCGGCGAGAACATCGCCTCGGCGGCGGCATAGTCGCCGGCCTGGAGGCGATCCAGCAGGCGGTTGGCAAGCGTCCCGGGTGCGTCGGCGGCGAAAACGGCAGGGGAGAACAGCGCGCCCAGCAGCAGCGCGATCCACAACGAAACACGCATCTCAAGCCTCCTTCTTGAACACCATCTGCACCGCGGTCATCGGCGCGGGCACGACAATGTTGACCAGCTCCCACCCCTGTGCGCCCTGGCGATTGAGTTCGCTCTGCAATTCCTCATGCTTGAGGCCGCCCATCAGGCCGGGCTTCACTTCGATGACCTGGTAGGTCCAACGCTTGCTCATGTCCTTCTCCTTGTGTCGCTTGCTCCGCGGGTCCGTCGCCATGCGCCGGATCGCGCGGCTAGGTGTCGTCGTCGGATTCAGCGGACGACGCGGGTTTGGGCAGGCGCCCGGCCCTGCGCAGCGCATCGCGCAGCACGTATTCGATCTGCGCGTTGAGCGAACGCAGTTCGTCATCCGCCCAGCGCTGCGCCGCGTTCAGCACGTCGGCGCTGATGCGCAGGGGATAGGCTTTCTTCTCTGCCACGACGCCTGTCCGCTGCCCGGCTCAGTACAGCGAGCCGGTGTTGACGATCGGCTGGGTGCTGCGATCGCCGCACAGCACCACCAGCAGGTTGCTGACCATCTGCGCCTTGCGCTCCTCGTCCAGTTGCACCACGCCGTTCTTCTGCAGCTCGGCCAGCGCCATCTCGACCATGCCGACCGCGCCGGCGACGATGCGGGTGCGCGCCGCGATCACCGCGTTGGCCTGCTGGCGCTGCAGCATCGCCTGGGCGATTTCCGGCGCGTAGGCCAGATGGCTGATGCGCGCGTCGATGACCTGTACGCCGGCATCGGCCAGGCGCTCGGCCAGTTCGTTCTTCAGGTGCTGGGAAATCTCGGTGGCGTGGCTGCGCAGCGCCAGCTGGCCTTCCTCGTGCTGGTCGTACGGATAGCTGGTCGCCATCGCCCGCAGCGCGGATTCGGACTGGATGTGCACGAAGCTCTCGTAGTCGTCCACGTTGTAGACGGCCTCGGAGGCATCGACCACCTGCCAGACGATCACCGCGGCGATTTCGATCGGGCTGCCGTCCAGTTCATTGACCTTGAGCTTGCCGCTTTCGAAGTTGCGCACGCGCAGGCTGATCTTCTTCTTCGAGTAGAAGGGGTTGTTCCAGCGCAGGCCGTTGTCCTTGACGGTGCCGACGTACTTGCCGAACAGGCTGATCACCGCGGCCTGGTTGGGCTGCACGGTGTACAGGCCGATCAGGCTGAAGAAGGCCAGCACGCCCAGGATGACGCCGGTGGCGATGCGCAGGCCGGAGACGACCCCGGCGTGTTTCGGATCGGGGCCGATGCCGGTGGCGAACAGCCAGATGGCCAGGGCGGTCACCGCCAGGACGGCGAGCAGGAAGGGAATGCCGGGCAGCGAGCGGATGGGGTTCTCTTTCATGGTGGTCTCTCCTTGTTCCGTAAAAAGATATCAAAATGATATCAGATGACAAGTGCCGTCCGTCGGCTGGGGCAGGCGGGAGGGCCGGGCCGGTAGAATGCCGCTCCCCACCCGCATCGGAATTCCGCTCCATGGTCGACCTCGGCACCCCGCTCAGCCCCCACGCCACCCGGGTTCTGCTGCTCGGGTCGGGTGAACTGGGCAAGGAGGTCGCGCTGGAGCTGCAGCGGCTGGGCGTGGAAGTCATCGCCGCCGACCGCTACGCCGACGCCCCGGCCATGCAGGTCGCGCACCGGGCGCATGTGCTGGACATGCTGGATCCGGCCGCCGTCCGCGCGCTGGTCGCGCAGGAACGGCCGCATGTGATCGTCCCGGAGATCGAGGCCATCCACACCGATACCCTGGTGGCGCTGGAAGGCGAGGGCGCGGTCCGGGTCATCCCGACCGCGCGCGCCGCCCGCCTGACCATGGATCGCGAAGGCATCCGCCGGCTGGCCGCCGAAACCCTCGGCCTGCCGACCTCGCCGTACCGTTTCGTCGACACCGAGGCCGAGTACCGCGAGGCCATCGCCGCGATCGGCCTGCCGTGCGTGGTCAAGCCGGTGATGTCGTCCTCCGGCAAGGGTCAGAGCACGGTGCACGGCGACGCCGACATCGCGCCGGCCTGGGAATACGCGCAGACCGGCGGCCGCGCCGGCGCCGGCCGCTGCATCGTCGAGGGCTTCATCGACTTCGACTACGAAATCACCCTGCTGACCGTGCGCCACGCCGGCGGCACCTCGTTCTGCGAGCCCATCGGCCACCTGCAGCGCGACGGCGACTATCGCGAGAGCTGGCAGCCGCAGCCGATGTCGGCGCGCGCGCTGGAAAACGCGCAGGCGGTGGCGCGCGCGGTCACCGACGATCTCGGTGGCTGGGGCGTGTTCGGGGTGGAGCTCTTCGTCAATGGTGACGAGGTGTGGTTCAGCGAAGTCTCGCCGCGTCCGCACGACACCGGCCTGGTCACCCTGGTTTCGCAGGAACTGAGCGAATTCGCGCTGCACGCGCGTGCCATCCTCGGCCTGCCGGTTCCGGTCATCCGCCAGCAGGGCCTGTCGGCCTCCTGCGCGGTGCTGGCGCACGGCCATGGCGTACCGGTGTTCTCGAACGTGGACAAGGCGCTGGCGGCGCCGGACACCGCGCTGCGCCTGTTCGGCAAGCCGCGCGTGGAGGGGCATCGCCGGGTCGGCGTGACCCTGGCGCGCGCCGCCGACATCGACACCGCCCGCGCCATCGCGCGCGACGCCGCCGACGCCCTCGGCATCGAACTCAAGTAAGGATCGGACGATGAACGGAAACGAAGGCTACGCGGTGTTCTTCTTCCCGCAGGCGCTGGAGGCGCTGGGCGAGGCGATCAAACCCTATCTGGTGCAGGTGGAAGGTGGCGAGCCGCACATCCTGTGCCGCGAGATCGACACCGCCGGCGCGCTGATCGAAATGACCCTGGAAGGCCTCGCGCCCGACGGCAAGACCGTGCAGATCGAAGTGATGATCCCGGGCAGCATGGTCAAGATGATCGTCTCCGCCCGCAGCGACGGCGCCATCGGCTTCAGCCCGCGCACGACGGTGGTGGGGTCCTAGGCGCCCCGCATCCCGCATTCGCGACTCACGTCGCTCCCACAAGGACACTTTCCTGTGGGAGCGACGTGAGTCGCGACGGAAAAACCGACAGGCAAGGAACGTCGGGGGCGCGCGACCATCCGTCCCCCTGCGTCGCGCTTGCCTTGATCTGCGTTGGTCACGGCCGCGACTGCGTCTCTCCTGCAGAGCACACCCTTGTGGGAGCGACGTGAGTCGCGACGGAACCATCAACGGGCCGGGAACACCCGGGGCGCGTGCCCCGACATCCCGAGTGTCGCGCTTTATCTCAACCGGTTGGATTGCGGTCGCGACTGATGTCGCTCCCACAAGGAAAGAAACAGCCTCTCAGGGCTTCAGATCCGCCCACACCAGGTGATGATCGCTGCCATCGGCGATGGCGGCGTCCGCTTCCGCTTTCGCGGGCCAGAACACGCCACCACCTTCATAGGCGAAGCCGGTCGAGGGCAGCACGTAATCCAGCCGCATCGCGCCGGCTTTCGGGCCGAAATCGCCGGTCACGTGGCCCGGCGCGCCGCGATGGGCGATGCCCTTGGCGGCGTACGCTTCGGCGGTCTCGGCGCCGCCCCGGCTCTGCGGAGTGGCGTGGCGCATCACCCGCGGATGCTCCAGCAGTTCCAGGATCGCGTCGTGGCGGCCATCGCCATCGACCGGATCGTTGTTGAGATCACCGGCGATGACGAAGCGCGCCTCCTGCGCCAGCCCGCCGCAGATGCCCGCGTCGTCGCACAGCCAGGGCTTGTCGCCCGCGCTGATGTATTCGTGCCACAGACGCAGCTCGTCGTGGTTGCGCGCGCCGTTGCGATCCTCCGGACTGTCGAACACCGGCGGAGTCGGATGCGAGACCAGGAAATGCACGACGCCACTCGGCGTGCTCACCGGCACATCCCAATGCGACTTCGACGACAGCCGCAATTGGGCCCACACATCATCCCGATACCAGGATTTCCCGGTGGCCGGATCGACCGGACGCGCCGCGCCGGGCAGGGTGCTCCAGCGCAGCAACTGGAAGCTGCGCACCTGCGCGGCGTCGATGGGATGCTTCGACAGCACCAGCATCCCGTATTGGCCAGGATGCAGGCCGTAACCCCAGGCATCGTTGCCGCGCGCGCGGCCTTCGCCGCCGGCCTCGCCGTTGTTGTCCAGATCCAGCCCGCTGGGCACGCCGGTGTTGACCGGCGCCAGGTAGCGATAGGGATAACGCAGCGCTTCGCCGCCGCCGGGTTGGGCCACTTCCAGATAACGCCGCTGGAACAGATCCGCCGCGAGATGCGCGTCGTCGTAATCGAACTCGTTGAGCAGCACCAGATCCGGGCGTACCTTCTGCAGCACCGCGGCGATCTTGCGCGCATGCGCGCTGTCGCCCTCCAGTTCGCTGATCACGCCACCGGCTTCGTCCGAATACAGCGAGGTGTTGTAGGTGGCCACGCGCAGCCGCGCGGAGCTGTCGGCGAGGGCGGCGGCGGGATCACCGTGCACGTTGACGTTCACGCAGGCAGTGAGCAGGGAAAGCAGGCAGGCGGGCAGGAGGAAGATTCGCATGCCGCCATTCTGACATGGGCGCCATCGCCGCCGATGACAGCGCGGTTACGGGTCCGGCGGCGGCTGGAAGTCCCGCCAGCCGCGCCCGTCGTAGGCTTCCAGCGGCTGGAAGCGGCGCTTGTAGTCCATTTTCCGATGCCCGTGGATCCAGTAGCCCAGATACAGGTGCGGCAGGCCCTCGCGGCGCGCCCAGTCAAGCTGGCGCAGGATCGCCAGCGTGCCCAGTCCGCGCGCGGCCAGGTCCGGATCGTAGAAGGTGTACACCGCCGACAGCGCTTCCGGCAGCACGTCGGTGACTGCCACCGCCAGCAGCCGTCCGTGTTCGCGCAGTTCCAGGAAGCGGCTGTTGGCCCAGCTGCCGATCAGGAACTGCTCGAACTCGACCGCGCCGTGATCGTCCATGCCGCCCAGCGGGTGCCGCGCGGTCAGGTAACGCTGGTACAGCGCGACGTGTTCCTCGCTGCGTTCGGCCGCCTTCACGCGCACATCGACGTCCGGGTTCTGCCGCGCGCAGCGGCGCTGGCTGCGATCCGGCTGGAACCGTTCCACCGGAATGCGCACCGCCACGCATGCCTGGCAACCCAGGCAGTGCGGCCGGTAGACGATGTCGCCGGAACGGCGGAAGCCCCACGCCAGCGCGTTGGGGTAGAACATCGGCAGACGCGGATCGCGCGGATCCAGCACCAGATCGCGGGCATTGCGATCCGGCCAGTAGCCGCAGGGATGCTCGCCGGTGTGGAACAGGCGCAGATCTTCGGCCGGCTGCGGAGGGTTGTTGCCCATCACGCCCCCGCCAGTTTCGGAGCGAGCCAGACGAACACGCCGCCCGCGACCGCGCCGGCCAGCGCGCCGGCCACCAGATCGCGCGGCACGTGCCGGCGCAGTTTCAGTCGCGACCACGCCACCAATGCGGCGAACGCCAACCCGACGGCGCCCCAGCCCGGATGGATCTGCCCCGGCAGGATCGCCGCGTAGATCACGAAGGCCATGTGCAGCGACAGCTTGCACCACCGTGCGCCCAGCATCGCCACCGCGATCAGCGCCGCCGCCAGGATGAGCCCCAGCGCCAGTTGCACCGGCTGGCCGGCGGCCCAGCCCAGCACCGCCGCCAGCGCCAGCGCGACCAGCAGGAAACGGTTCAAGGTCCGGCGTTCCTCGTGCCGGCTCGCGTCCACGTGCTGCCAGCGGCCACGCCGCACCTGCCAGCCCGACCAGCCCATCACCAGCGCGGCGAACACGGCGAAACCCAGTCCCATCCACGCCGCCTCGCGCGCGCCCAGGGTGCGTGTCGCCAGCAACAGCGCCGCCACCGGCAGCACCAGCATCGGGTGTCCGAGAATGGAAACGGCGCGGGCGAAGGCGTGGACCATGCGGCCAGCATACTGCGCGGCCGTCGTCGCGGCGCATGCGACCGGCTGGAACCTGAATCCGCTCGTCGCCGCGTCAACCGTGGCGACCGCCGGGCGTTTTCCCGGTCAGTGGCGCAACCGCGCCGCGTGATCAGGAGAACCCGAACATGACCCGCAACAAGACCCTGCTCGTGGTGGCCGTGCTGACCGCGCTCGCCGCCGGCACCGCCTTCGCCGCCACCCAGTCCGCGCCGGCGGCGGGCGCCTCGCGTCCGGTTCTGGACAAGAACGGCGACGGCGTCGTGGATCGCGCCGAAGCCGCCGCGCATCCGCGCCTGGCCGGGCATTTCGACACGCTCGACAAGAACAAGGACGGCAAGCTCAGCGCCGAGGAGCGCCCGCATCGCCGCCACGGCATGGGCGGCGGCCATCGTCGTGGCCCCGGCGACCATGGCGGGATGATGAAGCAGCTGGATACCGATGGTGACGGCCGCATCAGCAGGACCGAAGCCGGCAAGCAACCGCGCTTCGCCGAGCATTTCGCGAAGATGGATGCGAACGGCGACGGTTACGTCGACGCCAAGGATCGCGAACTGCGCGGCAAGCAGCGCCGTGACGAATGGTTCGCCAACGCCGACACCGACAAGGACGGCAAGCTGACCCGCGCCGAGATCGACACCGCCGATGCCAACCGGCGCGCGCAGTTCCAGCAGCGCATGCAGGCGCGTGGCGCCGAGCGTTTCGCCGCCGCCGACGCCAACAAGGATGGCCGCATCAGCCGCGACGAAGCCAAGGGCAAGCCGCGCCTGGCCGAGCGCTTCGATCAGCTCGACGCGAACAAGGACGGCTTCCTCAGCCAGGACGAACTGAAACCGCGTTCGCCGCGCTGAGCCACGCAGCGCATCGTTCCAACGCACACCGGCCGCCATGCGCGGCCGGCGTCATCTCCGCGACGGCTCCTTAGTTGTGGGAGCGGCGTAAGTCGCGAAGGGAAATCAAAAGGCTGGAAACACCCGGTACGGAGGGAGATCCTGCCGTGACTCCACGGTGATGGCAGCCTGATTCACAGCCGCGACGAACGAATACGGCGCCAGGCGAACCGCTCAGAACGTCAGCCGCCCGCTCGAGATCAACCCGTACAGCAGTCCGCCGAACCCCAGCACCAGTCCCGTGGTCACGCCGACGACCCGCCACCTGCGCCGGCGCACCTCGTTGGCGGTTTCGGTGACCGGGTCCGCCGCCATGTCGCGCGCGCGCCGGCGTGCCAGGATCCGCGGCAGCCAGCGGCTGCACGACCACATGATGCCGCCGCAGTAGGCCGCCGTCAGGAGCACGTGCGGAATCCAGCCCGGCACCTTCGACAGCGCCGAAGCGCCGACCACGAACAGCAGGATCATCGCGGTGCTGACCGCGCCATAGAGAATCAGGCCACGACGTTCCCGCGCGTCGAACGGTTCCCGCAGTTGTTTGCGGATGCCAAACCAGACCGCGCCGATGCCGCCAATCAGGCCGAAGGCGACCGCGCCGAATGACGCGCCCAGCACCTTCAGCACGCCCTTGCCAGCCAGCGCCGAACCGGTGCCCAGCACGGCCGCAGCGGCGGTCGGTGGCGCGCCCACCGCCAGCGCGCCCAGCACGAGGCTGGCGAATGCCGCGCCCGGCGCGCTTCCGCGGGCGAACTCGCCGAAGTGCTTCATCAATTCCTCGCGCACGTAGCCGCGCGCCCGCGACAGCCGCTTGCGCACCGCCGCGTCGGTCAGGCCCAGCAGGTGCGCGACCTGCTGGGAGCTCTGGCTTTCGCGGTAATACAGCAGCAGCACTTCGCGGCTGTCCTCCGGCAGCGCGGCGATGACATCGGCGGCCACCCGTTCCTGCTCGGTCTGCAGCATCATTTCCGCCGGCGTCGGCGCGGTGTCGGTGGCCAGTTCGATGGCGATGTCCGCGCCTTCGCCGGTCAGCGGCCGGTATTGGCCGGCGCGCAGGTGGTCGCGGGCCAGGTTGCGGGTGATCTGGCGCAGCCAGGGCAGCAGGCTGTCCGGATTCTTCAGGCTGCCCAGATGCTTCCAGGCCTTCAGGAAGGCTTCCTGGGCGATGTCCTCGCTGGCGTGCACGTCGCGGGTGATCGCGTAGGCGATCGCGGTGACGGTGTTCTGGCAGGCGCCGATGATCCGCCCGTAGGCATCGCGATCCCCCCGCTGGGCGGCGGGAAACTCATGGCGCAGGGTCAGTTCCAGCGTGGCGGCGGTCATCGGCGGTCGGCTCCCAGGCGGCTATGGAAGCACAGACGCCCGGGGAGACGCGATGTGACCCGGTGCTTTCTCCGCCCTTCCCCCGCAAGCGGGGGAGGGAGCCATGTCCGCACGCCACCAGCCTCCCCGCAAGCCGGAGGAATGAGTTTGCTGCGCTCCGCCCCTTCCCCCGCGTGCGGGGGAAGGCTGGGATGGGGGTGTGTTCCTGCGTTCGTCGGACCAACGGAGCCGGGGAAGTTCAGAAATCCCTTCTCCCGTCATTGCAGCGGAAGCTGGAATCCATCTCTTTGCGATGCATCCACCTTCGCGGGGAGCGGGCCGCGTGCGTTCGCCCCCACCCCAGCCCTCCCCCGCAAGCGGGGGAGGGAGCCATGTCCGCACGCCACCAGCCTCCTGGCAAGCCGGAGGAATGAGTTTGCTGCGCTCCACCCCTTCCCCCGCACGCGGGGGAGGGAGCCGTGTCCGTACGCTGCCAGTTTCCTGAAGGAGTTGATGCGTGCTCCGCCCCTTCCTCCGCGTGCGGGGGAGGTCGGAATGGGGGCTGGCTCGCAGCGTTCGCTGTGATGACGACGCGGAGGTGGCGACGGCCGGAAGCCCGCGCAGCCTCTCCTGAACTCAAAACCGCCCCGACACCTTCATCGACACAATCATGCCGCCAAACGCCAGCACCGAAGCGAACATCACGCCGGTCATGCCGTACATGCTCTCGTAGAGCCAGGCCATCCGCTTGTGGCCGCGCCGGGCCACATCGCGCGCGACCATGGGCAGCATCATCCGGCGCAGCGGCACCATGCACTGGTAGTTGATGACCGTCATGCCGATCACCGCCGCCAGGGTCATCGGCAACCAGCCGCGGCTGAAGATGGCCGCGGCCATGATGATGATGCCGACGGCCGCGGCGGTGGCGGTGTTCATGCGGATGAAGCGGCGCAACTGCGCGCGCTCGGTCCCGGTATCGGCAAAACTCAGCAGCAGGCGGCCGCCGAAATACGCGCCCAGCGCGCCGCCGGCCACGCCGCCGACCACCGCTCCGAGCGAGAAACCGGCGGTGACGCCACCGTGGGCCAGGGTGTCGTAGGCACCCATCAGTGTGCCCATCGCGGTGCCGCCGGACAGCGAGGACACGCCCAGCCCGCTGGCGCCCAGCTTGCCGGCGCCGGCCGAACCCACGCCGACCGCGCCGGCGCCAATCGCCACCGCGGCGCTGGCGACCGGTGCCGCGCTCATCAGGCCGCTGACCACCAGCACGGTGAAGGCCGCGCCGGGCGCGGTGGAGCGGGCGAATTCGCCGAAGCGCTTGAGCATTTCCTCGCGCACGATGCTACGCGCCCGCGACAGCCGCTTGCGCACTGCCGCGTCGCTCAGGCCCAGCAGCTCGGCCACCTGCAGCGAACTCTGGCCTTCGCGATAGAACAGCAGCAGGGTTTCGCGGGCGTCCTCCGGCAGCGACGAAATGATGTCGGCGGCGACGATTTCCTCTTCCGTGCGCAGCAGATGCTCGGCCGGCGAGGGCGAAGGATCGGCGGTCAGATTGATCGCCAGTTCCGCCGCTTCGCCCGACATCGGCTTGTGGTGCTGGGTGCGCAGGTAGTCGCGCGCCAGGTTGCGGGTGATCTGGCGCAGCCAGGGCAGGAAGCTGGTGCTGTTCTTCAGCCGGTCCAGTTGCTGCCAGGCGCGCAGGAAGGCTTCCTGCGCGATGTCCTCGCTGGCCTGCACGTCGCGGGTGATGGCGAAGGCGATCGCGGTGACCGTGTTCTGGCAGGCGCTGACGATGCGGCCATAGGCGTCCTGGCTGCCGCGCGCGGCGGCGGGCAGTTCGTGTTGCAGCATCAGCTCGAGGGTCTGGGCGTTCATCGGGGCAGGGCTTCCGTGGGTTCCTGATCCCCGGGACGAGACCGCCCGGAAAATGTGACCGGACCGGATCAGCCGCCGGAAGCCGGCTTCACCTGCACGCGCAGGGTGTCCTCTTCCTCCGCCTCATCGGCGGGAGCCGGGGCTCGCTGCGCGGGCGTGGCCGGGACCGTGGCGGGCGCCGGAGCCGGAGCGGCCGGGCGCGGCGCGCGATGGCGCAGCACCGTGAACACCGCCGCCAACGCGATCAGGCCCAGCAGGATCAGGCGGATGCGCCAGGCCCAGGAACTCCGCTTCGGCGGCTCGTCCTGGGGGCTGGTGAAGGTCAGCGGCGCCGGACCCGCGCCGGGGCGGGTGGTCTCCAGCAACCCGGCCTCGCGCAGGATCTGGCGCGCGCGCGGCTGGTCCTCCGGATGCCGCACCCATACCGCCGGTTGCAGGCCTTTCGGCACCGGCTCGGTGTAGCGGAACTGGCTGCCGCGCTTGCCGCGGTACGAGCGCTCGTTGCTGATGTGGACCTCGATGCCGGCCTCGCTCAGCAGTTTGGCCACGCCCTCGACGGTTTCCAGACGCTGGCTGGTGAAAATCTGGCGCATCGTCGATCAGTCCTTCGCCGGCACCGCCGCCGCGGCCTGCGCGTCGGGCACGACCCGGATCAGGCCTTCCTGCGCGGTGCTGGCGACCAGATGCCCATGGCGATCGAAGATCTGCCCGCGCGCCAACCCGCGCGATCCCTGCGCGCTGGGGCTGTCGATCGAATACAGCAGCCAGTCGTCGGCGCGGAACGGGCGGTGGAACCACAGCGCATGATCCAGCGAGGCCATCTGCACGTTCGGCTGGTAATAGCTGATGCCGTGCGGATAGGTGGCCGTGCCCAGCAACTGGAAATCGGAGGCGTAGGCCAGCAGGGCGCGATGCAGTTCGGGCGAATCGCCGACCTTCTCGCTCAGCCGGAACCACACCTGCTGGAACGGCGGCCGCTTGGGCGGATTCAGTTCATCGCGCGGATACACGTGGCGGAACTCGAACGGCCCGCGCCGCGACAGCCAGCGCTGCACCTTGATCGGCAGCGTCGCCATCACCTCGGCCGGCACCGGAGGCGCCGGCTCGATGTCCTCCGGCTGCGGCACCTCGGGCATCGACAACTGATGTTCCGCGCCGGGTTCCTCGCCCTGGAACGAGGCCGCGCAGAAGAAGATCACCCGCCCATGCTGGATCGCCGTGACCCGGCGCACCGAAAAGCTGCCGCCGTCGCGCGTGCGATCCACCTCATAGACGATCGGCGCCTCGATGTTGCCGGCGCGCAGGAAGTAGGCATGCAGCGAATGCGCCCGGCGCTCGCCTTCGCCTTCCACCGTGGCCTGCGCGGCCGACAGCGCCTGTCCCAGCACCTGCCCGCCGAACACGTACTTGGTGCCGATATCGCGGCTCTGGCCGCGGAACAGGTTGTCCTCCAGCCGCTCCAGCGAGAGCAGGTCGATGAGTTCGCTGACAACGGGTTCGGGCTTGGCGGACACGGCGGCTCGCGGGGCGGGTCGGGGAGGCGGGGATTATACGGGGCGGGGCTTGGGCCTTTGGGCCGGGATGGGGGATTCGGGCGAACGCTGTCCCCTCTCCCGCTTGCGGAAGAGGGTTGGGGTGAGGGCGCTCTTGGCGGAAAACCCACAAACCCAACCCACAAGGAAGCCCCATCAAGACTCCAACCGCGTCAGCGCCACGTCCGCCATCACCCGCTCCCACGGAAACAATGGGCCCGGATCGAGCTTCCGTTGCACCTGCACCGACGGGTCATCGCTTGCGGCTTCCAACGTCCTGTCCAGATCCTCATGCCCGGCAATCAGATGCAGCGCGGGCACCTGCGAAGGCAACCAGCGCAGCAGTCCAATCAACGCGGCGATCTGCGCCTCGGTATACGGCTCCTCCATCTGCTGGTGGTGGCTCGCCAGCCAATGCGGATATCGCCCGGTATTCACCAGCTCGATCCCGATCGCGCGCGGGTTGTATCCCCGCACATGATGGGCGATGCGATCCAGCGCGACGTACTGGTGCACGCTGCCGTCGCGATCGATGTAGAAATGCCCGCTGTTGCCCGTGCCCGAATCCGGATACAGGATCTCCTCGCCAAACCCGCGCGCCGTCGCCAGATCCGGCAGCTCGGTGCAGTGGATCACCACCAGATCCACCTGCGACAGCGGACGCGCCTCCAGCCGCGTTTCATAGGGCAGGGGATGGGCGGTCAGGACGGGAGGCGACGATGGCATGTTGCTGCACATGCTAAATCAAGCCGCGAGGAAAGGGGGCGGATACCAAAGTCTTGTCCCGCAACCGTGGTGCGGGTCAACGGATGGATCGGATCATGCTTCTTCCCGTCGAAGCCTTATCTGGGCGCGCCCACGGCCGCGACACGCAGATCCTCGAAGATCTCGATAAAGACGTCGGCGCTCAACAGGGCGGGTCCAAAGCACGAAAATACCGTCGTGCCGTCGCCGGCCTTGACCGCCAGTCGTTCGGTCCAGTCATTCTGGTCGAGCGCCTGCAACTGGGCATATGGCCAGAGTTTGCCATCGACGCTCAGGCCTTCGCCGGATAGTGATAGTTCCTGGGTATTCATCCGCATGAAGTTTCCGATCAAGCGCTTCTTGAGGAACTGTCCGCCGTCAATGTAGCGGAAGACGACACGCTCACCGTTCCCGATCCTGGCATGCATGGGCGGGCAGCGGTGCTCGACATGCTGTTTGCGCATCTCCAGCAGCAGATCATGGAAACCTTTGAGTTCAAACGATGCCTTGATCCAATCACCACCTTTCACGCGATAGGCAAAGTTGTTGATGAGACCAGCCACCGCCGTCTGGCCGGATGCGAACAGATAGAGATCGTCGATGTCGGCAAACCGCGTATAAAGGCGCTCGGCACCCAACTGCCTGACAATCCCTTCCGGATGCAATTCGAAATGGCCGCGACGACGTTTGATCACGCGCGTCAGCACCAGCGCCGCGATGGCGGCCAGCAGCGCCAGGAAAACCGCAGTGCCCCGGAGCAGTGATCGTCCGGTGAGGCCATTCACGTCCATCCCTCGGATGCTGAGGCCAACGGCTTCGCCCAGCACGTCCTCTGGCAACGCGAATTCCAGAGACGCTACGAATACAGCCGCCGCGAGCAGCGCCAGCACGAAGGTGGCCAGGAGCACAGGCCCGGAACGCCCATGGCGGAAGACGGCCAGGGCCTGGGAAGAAGCGGGGGCGTTGCTTGACATGGTGTGTTCGATGACCGGTGATCCAGGGAGGAAGGCAATCCGGGATTGTAGAAGTCCCGACGGCCGCGACGGTTGTCTTCCCTGGGCCTTTGGACTGGAATTCCTTGCTGTCACGTCGTAACGCCGCCTGCATCGTCGGCGGCTCGAACACCGGTGGGCGAGGGGCGATGAACCGGGATTCGCGTAAACTGGCCGGCACCCTGTCTGGAATCCCGCTGGAGCCGCATCGCATGCCGTTGTCCGACGATTCCCCGCTTGCCCGGTTGATGGCCCGCCTGCCGCGCGTCGGCCAGGTGGAATGGATTGGCCTGCGCCCCGCGCGCGATGTGGTGATGGTGCCGGTGGAACAGGTGGAAGCCGTCGCCGGCATCGGTCTGGTCGGCGATCGCTACGCCGGCGGCAGCGGCAAGCGCGGCATCACCCTCATCCAGGCCGAACACCTGCCGGCCATCGCCGCGCTGGCCGCGCGCCCGGATCTGCAACCGGCGCTGCTGCGGCGGAACGTGGTGGTCTCCGGCATTCCGCTGATCGCGCTGAAGGATCGCCGGTTCCGCATCGGCGAGGTGCTGCTGGAAGGCACCGACGAATGCGATCCCTGCTCGCGCATGGAAGACGCGCTCGGCCCCGGCGGCTACAACGCCATGCGCGGTCACGGTGGTCTGTGCGCGCGCATCCTCGAAGGCGGCGTGTTCCGTCTGGGCGACAAGGTGGAAGCGCTGTGAGCGCGACGTCGCCGCGCGGCCACTGCATCCTCTCGCACGGTTTCGAAAGCGGCCCCGACGCCACCAAGGTCACCGCGCTGGCCGACGTCGCCGCGCGGCTGGGCTGGACCCACGAACGCCCCGACTACACCGATCTGGACGCGCGCCGCGACATCAGCTCGCTCGGCGACGTGCCCACGCGGCTGGAGCGTCTGCGCGCACTGGCGCGGGCGGCCGCGAGCCGTGGCCCGCTGGTGCTCGCCGGTTCCAGCCTCGGCGCCTACATCGCCGGCCGCATCTCGCTGGAAGTGCCGGTGCGCGGCCTGTTCCTGATGGCCCCGCCGACCACCATGGGCCCGCTGCCGGCGCTGGATGCCGCGTCCGTGCCGGTCTCGGTCATCCACGGATGGGATGACGAACTGATTCCCGCCCAGCTCGTGATCGACTGGGCGCACGCCCGCCGCGCGCGCCTGCTGATGGTGAACGACGCGCATCGCCTGTCGTCGCACGTCGAAGCCTCCGCCGAAGCCTTCGGCCAACTGCTCGCCTCGCTGTAGTCACCGCGCGCCGCGTTCAGCCCGCGTCTGGCCCCGCGCACCAGCTTGCCGCTAGAATCGCGGCCTCGATTCGTCCCAGGTGTCCACGCCCATGCGCCACTGATGCCGCCGTCCCTTGACGGCTCTGGTTTCCACCGGCCCGCGCGCCGGGGGAGTTTCCATGGCATCCGCTGGAATCCGCATGACGAATCTTTTCCTGACGCTCGATCGCGCGTCGCTGTCCCTGCCCGACGGCAGGATCCTGTTCTCCGATCTCGATCTGCACCTGGATGGCCGTCCCACCGGACTGGTCGGCCGCAACGGCGTGGGCAAGAGCGTGCTCGCGCGCCTGCTGGCCGGCGAGATCGCGCCCACGTCCGGCAAGCGCAACGCCAGCGGCCGCGTGCATTACCTGCCGCAGCAGATCCATGTGCCCGATGGCGCCACCGTGGCCTCATTGGCCGGCGTCGATGGCTGGCTCCATGCGCTCGCACGCATCGAAGCCGGCAGCGCCGACGGAGATGACTTCGACGCCCTGGGCGATCGCTGGGACATCCGCCAGCGACTCGCGCAGGCCCTGGAAGCGCAGGGTCTGCCGGATCTCGAACCGGATCGCGCCGCCGCCACCCTCAGCGGCGGCGAGGCGATGCGTGTCGCCCTGGCCGGTGCGTTCCTGTCCGACGCGGACTTCCTGATCCTCGACGAGCCCAGCAACCACCTCGACGCCCCGCAGCGCCAGCGCCTGCACGCGCAACTGGCGCAATGGCGGAACGGTTTGCTGGTGATCAGCCACGACCGTCGCCTGCTCGACACCTTCGCCCGCATCGAGGAACTGTCGCCGCTCGGCCTGCGCACGTATGGCGGCGGCTACGGCTTCTACGCGGCGCGCAAAGCCGAGGATCAGGCGCAGGTGCAACGAGAGCTCGAACAGACCAAGGCCGCCGTGCAGCGCCAGGAACGCGCGCTGCGCGAGCAGCAGGAGCGCCAGCAACGCCGGCAGGCACGCGGCAACCGCGACGCGCGCGACGCCAACCAGGCGCCGATCCTGCTCGGCCTGCGCAAGTCGCGCAGCGAGGACAGCGCCGGCCGCTTCGCCGTCCGCCAGCAGGCCGCGCGCGAACATCTCGCCGGCCAATTGCGCGAGGCCGCGCGCAAGCAGGAAGCTTCCGTCGAACTGGCGCTGTTCGCGCCGGACGCCAGCGCCGCGCAGGATCGCATCGCCCTGCGCATGCAAGACGCGGTGCTGTCGCACGTGCCGGCCACCGCGCGCGGGCTGGATCTGATCCTCACCGGCCGCCAGCGGGTCGGCGTCACCGGTCCCAACGGCAGTGGCAAATCCACCCTGCTGCGGGCGATGGCGGGGCAGGTCGCGCCACGGGCCGGAGATTGCGCCGCCCAGGTGCCGGTGGCGTGGCTGGACCAGCGCCTGGCCGGGCTGGATCCCGCCGCCAGCGTGCTGGCGCAATTGCGCGCGGCCAATCCCGACGCCGGCGAGGCCGCGCTGCGCACCCGGCTGGCCCTGCTGGGGCTGGACGCCGGCCTCGTCGAAGGCCCCAGCGGCCAGCTCAGCGGCGGCGAACGCCTCAAGGCCGCGCTGGCCTGCGTGCTGTACGCCGCGCAGCCGGCCGGCCTGCTGCTGCTCGACGAACCGGGCAACCACCTGGATCTGGCCGGGTTGGAAGCGCTGGAAAGCATGTTGCGCCAGTATCGCGGCGCGCTGGTCGTGGTCTCCCACGACGAGGCCCTGCTGGAGCGGCTGGACCTGAGCCATCGCCTGCACCTCACCCGGGAAAGCGCGGTCCTGTCGCTCGCCTGAGCGCGCGCGGGGCCGGTTTTCCGTGTGTTCTCACCCCCAATCCGGCAAAATTGCCGCCATTCGCACCGCCGCCGTCCCGAGTTCCGGAGTCCACTTGAAGTTCTTTGTTTCCTGCGCCAAGGGCCTGGAGTACCTGCTCGCCGACGAACTGACGGCGCTGGGCGCCACCCGCGCCACCGCCACCATCGCCGGCGTCAACGTCGAAGGCGAACTGCCCGACGCCCAGCGCGCCGTGCTGTGGTCGCGCCTGGCCAGCCGCGTGCTGTGGCCCATCGCCGACTACGACTGCCCGGACGAGCAGGCGCTCTACGACGGCGCGGCGGCGGTCGCGTGGGAAAACCACCTGCGCCCGGAACTCACCCTGGCGGTGGACGCGCACGTCTCCGGCCAGACCATCACCCACGCGCGCTACGCCGCCCAGCGCATCAAGGACGCGGTGGTGGATCGCCTGCGCCAGCAGGGACTGGAACGCCCCTCGGTGGATGTCGAACAGCCGGACGTGCGCATCAACCTGTCGCTGCGAAAGGGCCGCGCCACCTTGTCGATCGATCTCGGCGGCGGCCCCATGCACCGGCGCGGCTGGCGGCGCGAGCAGAACGAGGCGCCGCTGAAGGAAAACCTCGCCGCTGGCGTGCTGATGCGCGGCGGCTGGCCGGCGCTGTACCACGCCGGTGGCGCGCTGCTGGATCCCATGTGCGGCAGCGGCACGCTGCTGATTGAAGGCGCGCTGATGGCCGCCGACGTCGCGCCCGGGCTGCAACGCCACGGCAATACACTGCCCACCCGCTGGCTGGGCTTCGACGCGCAGGCCTGGCGTGATCTGTTCGCCGATGCCGTCGCCCGCGAGACCGAAGGCCGCCGCGCGCTGCAACCGCGCTTCTTCGGCAGCGATCTGGATGCACGCGCCATCCGCGCCGCGAATGAGAACGCCACCCTGGCCGGCCTGGCCGGGCAGATTCAATTCCAGACCCGCGACATCGCCCGACTGGAAGCCCCCTGCGAAGGCGGCGGCCTGGTGGTCTGCAATCCGCCCTACGACGAGCGCCTGGCCGCCGACGCGGATCTGTACCGCATGCTCGGCGACGCGCTGCAACGTGCCGTGCCCGGTTGGCGCGCCAGCCTGCTGTGCGGCAACGCGGACCTTGCCCACGCCACCGGCCTGCGCGCGCAGAAGAAATACCAGGTGTTCAACGGCGCCATCGAGTGCGCGCTGATCGTCTGCGATACCGTCGCCGCGCCCGCACGCGAGCGCAGTGAACCGCGCCCGCTCAGCGAAGGCGCGCAGATGGTCGCCAACCGCATCCGCAAGAACCTCAAGAAGCTCAAGAGCTGGCGCACCCGCGAGGACGTCACCTGCTACCGCGCCTACGACGCCGACCTGCCCGAATACGCCGCCGCCATCGACGTGTACGAGGCCGAGAACGACGGCGGCACGTATCTGCACATCCAGGAATACGCCGCCCCGGCCAGCATCCCGGAAGCCGACGTGCGCCGCCGTTTCAGCGAACTGCTGGCCGCCGCGCGCGAGGTCTTCGCCGCGCCGCCGGAGCGGGTGGCGATCAAGTCGCGCGCGCGAGGCAAGGGCGGCAGCAAGTATGGCCGCTTTGATCAGAAGGACCAGACCCTGTGGGTGCGGGAAAACAACGCCCGCCTGCAGGTCAACCTGTTCGACTACCTCGACACCGGCCTGTTCCTGGACCACCGCCCGCTGCGCCGGCGCATGGCCCAGGAAGCGCGCGGCAAGCGCTTCCTCAACCTCTTCAGCTATACCGGCGTCGCCAGCGTGCAGGCCGCCGTCGGCGGCGCGTCCACCACCACCAGCGTGGACCTGTCCGGCACCTACCTGGAATGGTGCGGGCGCAATCTGGCGGGCAACAAATTCGGTGGCGCCCAGCATCGCCTGGTGCAGGCCGACGCGGTGCGCTGGCTGGAAGCCGAGCAGGGCGAATACGACCTGATCTTCTGCGACCCGCCCACCTTCTCCAACTCCGCCCGCGCCGACGACTTCGACATCCAGAAGGAACACGTGCGCCTGCTGCGCGCGGCGGTCGCCCGACTGGCGCCCAACGGCGCGCTGTACTTCAGCAACAACTTCCGCCGCTTCCGCCTGGACGAAAACGAAATCACCGCCTTCGCCCGCTGCGAAGACATCACCCCGCAGACCATCCCCCCGGATTTCGAGCGCAACGCCCGCATCCATAGGTGCTGGAAGCTCACCCGATTCTGAGGCCGGAGGAGGAGTCTCAGCACGAGGTGAAGCCTGGGAACGCTTGGCGTTTCCAGACAGAGAAGACAGCAAATCCGAAAATTCCGATGCTGCCCCAGAAGCAGGATTGGCAACATAGTCGCCCCATATCGACATGCGGCACAAAAGCCGGGAGATCATGAGCGTCATCGAAGAGGCGAATCTGAAGAAGTTGGAGAAGCGGGCAAGCAAGGCGGTAAGCAAGTTCCTTGACGCAGAAGAGTTTGACCTGAAGACCCGTCACGCCGCTGAAATCCTGACGATGTACGAGGATGCGAAGGTGAAGGTGGGTCACGACGAACAATGGACCAATCTTTACTACATCAAGCGGATTGCCCTGGCGCATATGGCGATGGCGCTGTCAAGGCAAGCAGAAACAATCCGTGACCTTGACATCTCACTTGAACACCTGCGCGAGTGTTTTGAAGGATTCAGTGCCCAGAACAGCACAATGCTGTTGAATGAGCAGGCTTGCGTGTTGCTGACTGCGGCGGGCTTTGATGCCCTGTATCAGGAGCGCGCGTTTCAATCCGTCAGGGCCTACCAGCGACATGGAACGAGTGGTTGGGGAGGTCCGGATGATCCTCTCCGGTCTGCACTTGAGAGCGAGGCCTATCGCCAGTGGCTTGCAAGGAAAGTCGCACCAACTCGGCGGAAGCGAAAACAAGCCGGATGGCGAGACGCCTGGGCTGACTATATTGAAATGCGTCATAAATCAAACGCAATTGCGCCGGAAGATGACGAACTGAAGCTGTGGGACCCAGAAGGTCCGGAAGTGGTCGATGCATTGGAGGTCCAACTGGGATTTCCTCTGCCTATCGAACTGAAAAAGCTTTACGTCGAGCATGGCGCATTCTGCACGGGGGATTTTGTCGACGGTTTCGACGCGATCTACCTCTATTCCGCAAACCAGCTCGCGGCAGCGCTGCGCGAGGAGCCTGTTCGCGGGACGAGAGTGATCGAGGTCCCCCGGCTGGGAAATCTCCTCAGGATGTTCTATGAGCCTCACCCCCTGAGCGACGCCCAAATCAAAACCTTGAATGAGCACTATGTATGCTTCGGTGGATTTTCCCATCACTCCGAAAAACACACGTTCTATCACTTCGATGGCAATGGAAATTTCGGCACGATTACCACTGCCATGGATGATTGTCTGGACGACGACCTTCTTGACCGCTACCTCTCGGGTAATGCCCCCCCAAAGAGCCTCGATGAAATGCTCACCGGTGCCATTGAGGCAGTCGCCAGGAATCTGATTGAAGGAAATTGATATCTCCAGACGAGAAGTCTGCGTTGTTGCTGGAGGCTCACCCGTTCCTGAGCCCGCATCCCGCCGCCCCGAACACCGGGGCGGCAGGTTAATCCCTCAATCCGACTTCACCGGCTCCAGCACCAGGCGGCCGGCGCGCACGCGCACCCGGATGGTCTGACCAATCGAGAACCCGGCCTGCTCCAGCCAGCGGCCTTGCAGACGCAGCGAGGGAAAAGGCGGGGTGGGGCGACCCTTGCCGGTATGGGGGTAATAGGCGTAGCCGGTTTTGAGTTGGCGCTCACGCGGAAAGGGGCGGCGGGTCTTGTTGCCTGCCATGTTGGCCTCCGGTCGATATCGGAAAACCGCGAGGTCGGACGCGGACACCGCTAGCGGGGAGGTGTGTTGAGCACCGAGCGAAAATAGCCGTAACGTCAATTTGGAGTCAACAGCGGTGCTTGCTGATTGGCCGCTTTCGTTGACCGCATCGTGTCTTTGGACCGAATTCCCAGTTAAATGCAATTATCTTCCAAGTCGTCGATAACGAAAAGTTCGCATGCTGCATGAGCCTTTTCAAGAGCGCGCTGAGCGCCTCTATGAGTGCGACGCAGGCCTTCCATGGTGACTTCGACTTGCTCGTCAGAATGTGCTTCCTTGTCTTGGAGATACGACGCGGCGTTATTTAGCCCCTTTAGTGCGAATAGTGATTGAGCTAGTGGTCGAGTGAGGCTTACTGGAAGCGATTGGAGTCGTGGTTCAATGTTCTCTAGAGCCTCTGTAACAAGTTCTAGCGCGCGACTTTGAATCTGTTCACGCTGGTCAACATCGCGGCCGACCATGATGTCGAGCATGCTGCGACACAGTTCATCCGTGTCATCAATATCCGGAAGGATTTTCTCTAGGGCTATTCGTGCGGACGAGATCTCAGGTAGTAGAAGTAGTGCGGAGATCTTCGCCGAAGCGAGATTTCTTGCGTTCTGATCGCTTGCATCTGTACTCCACATCACTACTGCGGCAACGACAGCAATTGAGGTCGCAACGGCAGCAACCGCGTTCCAATCAATGCCAACGCCTGGTCCCGGGCGCGCAAGCGACGCTAGAGCGAGTGAAAAAATCATGCCCATGCCGAAAGTAGTCGCAAGGACCAATGCACTCTTTCGATGGCCAGGTTTTCTAAGGCGACTAAGCATCTGGGTTATCACATTGACCTCGCGACCCACGTGGATATGTCGACATGCTCTCCATGACTTATGCCTCCATCTCCATCTACAAGGGATAACTATATCAGTGCGATTGACTTTCAGCAACGTTGCCTGCAACATTTCTGAAAGCTTGCTTTGGGGGCCCTCGTGAACGACCAAAATGCTGTATCAGCCCTTGAATTGGGCCTCTACCTGGCGCGGGTGAGGGAGCGCGCTGGCATCAAGCAGGCCGAGTTAGCGCGCCGAGTTACTTGGAGTGCGACCGTCCTATCACGAGTTGAAAACGGGGAGAGGGCTGTGGCACCAGAAGAGCTGGAGCAATTGCTGCTGACCATCGCTACGCCTGATGCCGAACAGCTCAGAACTGCTCTCCATCGGGAATGGGTAGTACTTGAACGCCCCGCACTCGATCACCCTGAGAACGAGCTCCTGTGGTCTGCAGAAGAAGTGGCGCAACAGTTACAAAAGCTTGCTCAGAAGCCTGAGATAAAGCACGCCTTCGAGCGCCGAATTTCTGCCTATATGAATGAGCTGAGGGCAGTGTCCAAATTACTCTTGAAGCGCGAGCATCAGGTGGCTTTTATTGGCAGCATTGGAATCGGCAAGTCCACGGCTATATGCAGAATTTCCGGCTTAGAGGTAATGGTGCCGGATGCACTCCATCCGACTCCTGTTCTAGAGGCTGGCGCGGGAGGCATCACGATTTGCGAGGTCCACCTTCGACGCGGCCCAGGCTACGGTTTGATCGTAGAGCCACGGAGCGACAAAGAAATCCGAGCCGATGTCACTGATTTCGCCGACTACGTGAGACGTGCTGACGCATCAGTAGCCAATGGAGATGGCGAGGAAGTAACGCAGGGAATCTCGAGAGAGGTTGAGCGCGCAATACGTAATTTGTCTGGATTGCGCATTCGACGTGAGAAGGGGGCTGATGGGAAGACTATCCGTAGAGATGAAGCTAAGAATCTTGCTGAGAGGTTCGGAAGTGCTCGTGAGCTAGTTGTTGAGATTCTGTCGCTCATGGAGTTGCCTCGTCGTGATCGGCGTGACATATGGTATGACGCCAGTACCGGCAAGCAGCCGCTTGAATGGCTAAAGGATGTATTCGAGAAGGTGAATAATGGTCGGCATCCTGAATTCACGCTTCCTCGGCGTATTGAGGTGATTATTCCTGATCAAGTGCTTCTGGCAGATGATCTTTCTATCAGGTTTATTGATACCAAGGGAATCGACAGAACCGCAGCGCGTGCGGATCTGGAATGCTTGCTCGATGACTCTCACACTCTGGTTGTACTGTGCTCTGGCTTCAATAATGCCCCCGCCGCAGAGGCGCGACTATTGTTGGAGCGGGCGCGTGAGACAGGTGTCCGTGGCTTACATGCGAGGGCCGCGTTGCTAGTTTTGCCTCGTCCGGATGAGGCATTCGCGGTCAAGGATGAGTCAGGCCAGAAGGTAGAAAGCGTCGAAGAGGGATACGACCTTAAGGCAGAACAAGTGGCGATGAGCTTGGCGCCAATTGGAATGGTTGAGTTGGCCGTAGGATTTTTTAACTCATATCAAGACGATCCGGCTATTCTGCGTTATTTTCTTGTGGAGCGGCTGGCTTGTGCGCGCCGTGCTTTTCGAGAACGTTTGGTTGAAATTGTAGGCAATGCTAGCGCTCTTCTTCTTAACTACGAACAGGAACAAGTCCAGGCAGTCGTGCGTCAGGCCGCGTCACAGCTGAAGACATGGATTGAACGGCATAAGACGCCAAGGCGACTGAACGCTCACGTGCAAGATAGCTTGCTAGATCAGATATATCAGGCACACGCTGCGACCATTAGGGCTTCAGTGAACCGCGAGGGTGACTGGCACAATCTCAACTATGGCCATCATCTGGGATATGGCGCGCGGCGAATGGCGGTGCTCTCTCTCGGGCCTGTTGTGGAAGGCTTCACTGAGGTATGCCAGAACTTAGTTGCAACTCCTGGTCTTGAAGAGGCAAAAGAGTTAGTTACTCAGGCCGAACGTTTGCTGCTTTCGGCGTATACCGAGCTATTGATAAAGGTTCAGTTGATGGGCCAGACTTCTTTTCGCGATGAGTTGAGGTTAGATGGGGGGTTCTGGAGTGCTTGTCAGAACGAGTGGGGTCGTGGTGGTGGCTATAGGGATCGCGTGGTGCAGCATAGCCGTGAGTGGTTTGGTCACACCGAACGACTGGAGTTAGAGGATAAGTTGCGATCGATGATTAATCGGGAGTGGAATGCCGCCCTTATTCGAATCGAGGCGCTACTTGGAACGGATGAGTAGTGCGGTTGAGTGGGGCGTGTTCCCACACAGTCAAGTTCACTGAAAGCGGTTTCAAGAATGATGGAGTAGTGGATTTATCGGACTACTAGAGAGGTGTGATTTGTCCTGTCTGCGGTAGCTCCATTCTTATTGCCATCAATGGATTTGTCCTATGTATCGTTCCATTATCGCTGTTGTCGTCCTGGGGCTCGCGTCGGTAACTGAGCCAGTGATTGGGCAGGAGACTCTGAAGCCAGCTACTAGGCCAACAGATGTTCCCAGAATCACGCTACCCCCCGAACTGGATCGAGTACTCCGCGACTACGAGCGCGCATGGCGTGCGGGTGACGCGGCGGCCCTTGCGGCGTTGTTCGCGGAGGATGGCTTCATCCTGCAAAGCAATCGCCCGCCCGTGCGCGGACGCAAGGCCATCCAGGCTGCCTATGAAGGCGGGAGTGGCGGCCCACTGCGGCTGCGCGCGCTCGCCTTTCACACCGAAGCCACGACCGGCTACATCGTCGGCGCCTACGGTTACGGCGATGGCCCTGATGACACCGGCAAGTTCACCCTCACGCTCCGCCGCGCCCCCGGCCAGCCGTGGCTGATCTTCTCGGACATGGATAATCAGAACACACCGCCGAAGCCCCGGCCTGCATCGGGACCCCCTTGAGGAACTGGGGCAGGAACCGCCCCTCGTGTGGTCACATTGCCGCGCGGGGGATGACCGCTTTCGGACTGTTGCAGACTGCCGTGCAACCTCCCGGAGTTCGCATAGGAGAAGTCTGATGGACGGTGTATTGATGGCTTGCCCAGAATCCCTGCCACCCCTCTTTGGGGTCCAATCGTAGTCAGCACTCACAGATGAAGATCTCAACGCTTCGAGCAAAGGCAAGGCGGAACACGCTTGAGGTGGAACATATCCTTGCCGCGGCAAAGGCTCGCACTCCAGGCCTGAGCAGTGAGCTGCACCGCCTATCGAAAGACCTTGGCTGGTCGGAATCCACGCATCTTTCCGACGGGACGCACGTTGTCCCGTTGGCCAAATGGGCGGAGATCGCCAGCGCCTACTCCGATGGTGGCCTTGAGGCGCTCCACCTGTTGTCCGAAGAATCCGAAAACGCCGGCTACATTATCGGGCTCGTCGAGGAGCTGCGGTCACGCGAAGCTGTTGATGCGCTTATGGCCTTCTTTCCCGAGATAATGCGCGAACCGGCCAGTGAGCCGGATACCGCATGGCGTCTCGTCAGGGCCTACAACCAGCTTCTCAGCATCAAAGGCTCCATTTCTCCCTCGGATAGGCAAGCCGCATCAGTACGCGATTTCCTTGTGTCGTGCATTGCAATAGCGACTTCAGAGGTTCAGAGGGCTTGGATTGTCTATGCCCTCCGGGGTGTTGGGGACCAATCGTCGCTGGATCTATTGCGAGGCATGAGTGACTTTGCGCCTCCGCATGATTCCGCCAGGACAGACGCGATGCGCGCCATTCGCCAGAGGTTGCGGACATGAGCGCTGGCCATTCATATCAGTCGAAGAAGCCGCCTCGTGGCTCGATTTTCTGCCGGTGCTAATCCCCGAATGGAGTACTCATGAAGCTTCCAGAATTCAAATACCACCCGGATCCCCTCGCCACCGGCAGCGTCATCGAATCAGATGCAGAGTGCGAGTGTTGCGGCCAAGCCAGAGGCTTCATCTATACCGGTCCCGTCTATTCCGTGGAGGAATTGAACGACGCGCTCTGTCCGTGGTGCATCAGCGATGGCGCCGCCCACGAGAAATTTGATGCCACCTTCACCGATGAAGATGGCATCGGTGATGACGGATCCTGGGAATCCGTCCCGGATGAGGTCGTGGCACAGGTTTCACAACGCACCCCGGGATTTTCGGGGTGGCAACAGGAGCGCTGGTGGACACATTGCGGTGATGCGGCCGCCTTCATCGGTTGCGCGGGCCATAAGGAGCTGAGCGCCCATGGACCGGAAGCCATCGCCGCCATACAAGAGTCTGCGGGCCTTTCAGACGGAAAAGAGTGGAACGAGTTCTTCGCAGCCCTGGACAAAGACGGGTCACCCACCGCGTATCTGTTCCGGTGTGTCAAATGCGGAGCGCTGGGCGGCTATCAGGATTGCGACTGAGAGACTGGTACTCATTCGATCCGAATCCGCTTTGCGGTGCGGCTGAATTAGACGTCCTGATACGTATCCATAGCCGCTTCCGGCCGAAAACTTCACCTCGCGCCTCCGTTCGCTCAGATATTCCTGGGCATAGGAGACACCCTGAGGAATGGGGCGGTAACGGCTCCCGACCGGTTCAGGTCACCGCGCGGCGGCTGACCGCTTTTCTATCCGAAATGGAAATCGGTCTGTCTCTGCGCAGAGCCCGACTGAATGGCCTCTTGCCCAAGCCGCCGTCTCTTTTCTTACGTGGGCTTGTTGGCCGGAAATGCCAGTTCTGAGATTGAATTGTTTCCAGGGCATAGCCCACCATGCGGTGCGCTATGGCAAAGTCGCGCAACCGGACCCAGGGTCCGTCTATCAGAGTGGTTCGCGCCAATGGAAGGACATCTGCCGAGCCAGAAAATGCCGTTTGTCTGGGGAGACTTAAACGCCTGCGGTTGGGCCGGTGAGGGAGACAGGTGCATCTATGCTTTGGACGAAGATGCACTGGCTGCAATACCAGCAACAGAAGGCACGCTGATCTTCCTCTGGACTGAGGATGAACCAGACACCATTCTTGGTTCGGTTGCGGTCCTTCAGCATGTCACGCTCGGTACCTTTAGGGGTTGGCGCGCAGAGCCTGTACTTGGCAGCTTCTATCGTGGCCCAAAGCCTATCGATTTGCCCGGTTGAATTGGTGCCTGACATTTCATTCAAACCGACAAGGCTTCGCGGCGCGATTTAGCTAAGACGTAAGCCGATGTCCGCTACTGGCTGTAGGGAGCCTTCTCGCCACACCCCGCGCCGCCAGAGGCGTGACCCCGGCTGTAGAGATTCCGCTCAGGACGACGAACGGTAGGCCGGCGAAGTTCGACCCAGGCGTTAGTCTCCAATGTGACGGACCTGCTGCCTGCAGCGACCGCCATTGCGTGCCTCGCGCGTTTCGCCGCCGCACGCGTCACGAAAGCCGGCATTGGCTTCGCCCGGGCCGTAAGGACACCGCCATGACAGTCGATGGACAGACGATTGGACTCGCGATCCCCGGGGCGTTTCGGCCAATGCGGCCTTCCTGTTTCCTGTCCGCATTCTTGAGCGTAAGGAGAGCGCAATGGCCGACAGCATGACCGTTCTACGGCAAGCCGGCCCGCCGGGAGCCCGGCGGAATCTCGTGGTGATCGGGGATGGCTTCACCGCCGGCGCCGACCAGACCACGTTCAACAACTATGTCCAGACCACGCTGATGGACGGGGTGTTCGGGCGCGACTATTTCCGCGAGGATGCGTCGGCGTTCAACATCTACCGGATCAATCTGGAGTCGTCGCATTCCGGCGTCAGCCAGCGGACCTGGAACCTGATGGGGACGCCCGCCACCGGCGACGACACCGTGCAGTCGGAGACGATCCACAACACGGCGCTCGGGATCATCTTCAACGGCCAGTGGGAGCATTGCTGGCTCGAATACGGCACCAACAGCGAAAAGCGCATCACCGACGCGCTGAACAAGTGGGTGCCGGACTTCGACAACGTCCTGATTGTCCTGAACGAAGCCGGTTTCGGCGGCTGCGGCGGCGGTGGTCGCGCGCACGTGACGCTCGGCGTGGGCTGGGCTGTGATCGCGCACGAATTCGGACACGGGATCGGCGGGTTTGCCGATGAGTACTCGAACAACGGCGCGCACACCGGCGGCGAGCCGGGTGAAGTGAACGTCACGGTCAACACCGATCGCGCCACCACCAAGTGGGGACGCTTCATCGCGCCCGGCACACCGCTGCCGACCGGGACGGGGAGCGCGGCCAACTACAACGCGGGACCGCGTCCGGCCAACTGGAGCAGCAATTTCGATGCCGGCCTGTTCGAGGGCGGCGCGACCCGGAACACCGGCATCTATCGCCCGGTCGAGAACTGCCGGATGAACGGCAACTCTCCCGAGTTCTGCCCGGTCTGCTACACGTCGATGAAGGACGCGCGGCACGTCGAGACCGCCCACCATTTCCGGAACGCCTACGCCGGCAACTTCTACGGTTCGGGACGCAGTGACGTCCTGTTGCATCACGGCACGTCGATCCAGATGTTCCGCAACACGAACGGCGGGTTCGAGCACCGTTCGAGCGCGGTCGAGCGGGTGCCCGGATCGTGGCAGTTCCAGCCGAACGACCAGATACTGGTCGCCGACTTCAACGGCGACGGCATCGACGAGGTGGTCGTTTTCAACAGCGTCGACTGGGTCATGCCGTATCTGGGCCTGCTGGTTTCCGATGGCAATGGCGGGCTGCGCCTGATCGCCCGTTATGACGGCGACATCCCGGGGTGGGGCGGTTTCGCGCGCAACGACAGATTCCTGGCCGCCGACGTCAATGGCGACGGCAAGGTCGATCTGATCGTGACGAACGGCGACGACTGGTCGATGACCTACGTCGGGTTGTTGCGGAGCACGGGCAGCGGTTTCCATCTGACCCATCGCTACGACGGCGACATTCCGGGCTGGGGTGGTCTGGCTCGCCGTGACGAGTTCTTCGTGGCCGACCTCAACGGCGACGGCAAGGACGACCTGGTGATCTTCAACGGCGAGGACTGGTCGATGGCCTATGTCGGGTTGTTCCGCTCGGGCAGCGGCGGCCTGTCGATGACGGCCCGCTACGACGGTGACATCCCTGGTTGGGGCGGTCTTGCCCGCCACGACAGGCTGGTGATCGGCGACTTCAACGGCAACGGCAAGGACGACGTCTACATTTTCAACGGCGAGGACTGGTCGATGCCCTACCTCGGCATGTTCGCGGCGACCGGCCCGGGGCTCGGGTACGTGAACCGCTACGACGGGGACGTTCCGGGTTGGGGTGGCCTCGCGAGGCACGATCGGTTCATCGCCGCCGACATCAACGGCGACGGCAAGGTCGATCTGTGGGCCTGGAACCACCAGGATTGGTCGGAGGAGTATCTCGGCCGGCTGATTTCCAACGGCTCGGCGTTGTCGGCGAGCTTCATCGGTGACTGGATTGGCGAATGGAACCTCGGCCCGGTCGATGACTTCGAGGTCGCCCGCTTCACCACGGCGCGCCTGACGCCGAGGGCGGTCGCCGCCGGGATGTCGAAGCGGGTCGCGACGCTCCTGGGCGCACGGGGACGCCCCCATCTGTTCGTGCACAACACCGACTGGTTCGGCGTCATCAACGGTCGCACCGGTTACTCGCTGAGCAGGATCTATTACCGCTACATCCACGACTATCGGCACGGCCGGAACTGGTGAGGGAACCGTCATGAAACTTAACAGGAAGAACCGCAAGTTCCGTCCGCAGATCGACGACCGGATGCCGAGTAAAGTCGGAGCGTCCTACGAACGTCTCGAGGTGCCGTCCTACCGTGGCCCGACCAAGTCCGAGTCGGCGCCGCCGCCGGGGCGAGGCAAGGCCAAGGTGGCGTTCGTGGCGGAGGAGGTGAGCCGGCCGCGCGCCGTCGCGGGGGCGCTGGACATGCCGGACATGCAGCCGCGACGACCGTCGCGTCGCACCGAGGAGAACATCGTGAACGAGCAGTACGTACGCCTTCGGATCCGGGTGCGCGGAAACCAGATGTCCGTCATCGACAGTCATCTCGTCGACGGCCCGCTCGCCCAGTTGACCTCCCTCGTCGGCGGCAACGCGTACGAGGTCACCCTGGGTGATCGACTGCTGCACGCCGGCGCGCTGCCTGATCTGGGTGTCCAGCGTTCGTTCGTGGCGCCCGACGCCAAGGGCGAGCAGCACGCGCACCACATCACCCAGCGCGAGGTCTTTGAATTCACCGCCCGCGTGCCCGCGGAGGCGCTGACGTCCGACACGATCGGCGACATCGCGGTTCGCGTCCACAGGCTCAAGGACGAGGTGCGCGGGGAGCACATCCGGGACCGGCGACTGGGCCTGCAGTTCGAACGCCAGGTACGTCCGGTACTGGAGATGCACGGCCTCCCGCCGTCGGTGCTGCCCGATGAGATCCGCCGCCGCGGGCAAGTCGCGAAGTAGCCTGCACTTTCCCGGGATAAGGCCGTTCCCAGCGTTGGATTGGGCGCGGAGGTATCCGGCCGAGTGAGGCGATTGGCCCAGGGTTGCCAGGGGTTTTCCCGCTTCTGCGCGATCGCGTTCAGCGGGACGGACGGGGCGCGGGTAGTGCTCCCGTCCGCTCGCGGACCTCGTGCGATCAGGCAATCGTGTGCATCGAGCGGGGCGGGAGCGCGCGGTTGAGGCGGGAAGCTTGAAGCCCGGATGTTCGGGAAAAGAGACTCTGATTGGATGCGGGCAGGGCAGGTTTTTTCACCGGGAGACCGGGGCGGACCTCATGTGCTTCTGGCGGCCTCGTGGGATGGGATCACGACGGTGCATCCCATGCCATCGGAGCGCTGTTCCGCCAGCGTTCGCCGCAGGTGACCCTCTCCCCACACGCGCATGCCCTCGACCACCGGCAACAGGGTCTTCCCGTACTCCGTCAGCTGGTAGATCACCGGCGCGGGCACGGGGCCGGTGGGGGTGCGATCGACGAGGCCATCGGCTTCGAGTTCGCGCAGCTGCTCGGCAAGCACCTTGTTCGAAATCGGCGTGACGCGGTTCTGCAAGCCGGCGAAATGCAGTTCGCCGTGCGCCAGCCAGTAGACGATCGTCAGCTTCCATTTGCCGCCAATGGCCGCGAACGCCGCCGCCAGCGGACAGCCGGCCAGCGGGCTGGGCCGGGCATGGTTACCCGCGGGTACCTTCTTGTTCATGCTGGCCTCGCGTTCCTATCCTGCCCGCATCATGGGAGACCGGACGAGACGATGCAAAACCCCGCGCGAAGCTGGCTCGGCGGCGCCTGCCTGGCCATGGCGCTGCTGGCGATGAACGCGCCGGCGCAGCCGCCGCAGGCCACTCCCGGCGCCGTACCCGGCGACGGCCAGCAGGACTTCGATTGGGAAATCGGCGCCTGGAAGACCGAACTGCGACGCTTGACCAAGCCGCTGTCCGGCTCGCAGGAATGGGTGGAATACACCGGCACCAGCATCGTCCGGAAAGTGCTGGACGGACGCGCCAACCTGGTCGAACTGCGCGTGGCGGGCCCGACCGGAAAGATCGAGGGCGTCAGCCTGCGCCTGTACAACCCGCAGGCCACGCAGTGGAGCCTGCACTACGCCGGTGTCCGCAACGGCACCCTGACCCGTCCGGTGCATGGCGGCTTCCGCGATGGCCGTGGCGAGTTTTACGGCCAGGAAGACCTCGACGGCAAGGCCATCCTCGTCCGCTTCATCATTTCCGACATCACCACGAACTCCGCACGGTTCGAGCAGGCCTACTCGGATGACGGTGGACGCCATTGGGAAACCAACTGGATTGCGGTGGATACGCGCATCCGGGATGTGGAGCAGGGCGGGGAACAACACCCTCGAGACGAGCATCGGCAACGCATGCCGGAACCTGGGCGGTGACCGGAACGCAGTAGGGATTGGGTCAAGGGGAACGCTTGCGGTGGATGCGCGGCTGCTCCGGCGGCGACGCCGTCACGGGCGCGCGTTCCTGACTCGCGCTGTCTCCCGAACCGGGTGCCGCTGAATCGGGGGAAGATGCGTCGTCGTACACGGATGCAGCCGCATCGCGTTTGCGGCTCTTCTTCTCTTCCAGCTTCTTTTTCTTGGCCAGTTCGCGCTGGCGCTTCTCGAAGGCGTAGTTGGGGGTAACGGGCAAGGAGATGTTCCTGTTCGCTCAGCGTCGGTGTCTGGCGGCGGGGTTGCCGTCAGCGGACGGGACAGGCTTGCCGGCCTGGCCTGGCGTGCCCCGCGAGTGCGTCGTGCCCAGCATTTCGATGGTCCCGCCGTCGCGGTGGAAAGCGACCAGGTCGGCAGCCAGGGTTTCATGCGTGAGGGGGATGCGGTCGTCGTTGCCCGAGTAGCGCGCGAACATCCGGCTGACTTCACGGCGGCCGTTCGGCGAAACCGCGGCGTTCGGCACCTGTTTGCGGGGGCGTGACATGCGGCTCTCCTATGAGTACAGCGTCAAGGGGATGTCACGCGAGGTGCTTTCCAGATAGTCGGTGCGCACCGCGCGGCAGTAAGGTCCCGACATGACGAAGCGGCGACACACTTCGGGTCGTGTTTCGTAGATGGAGCAGCACATGCGTGCCGCGTCGATGGCAACGCACCAACCTTCCGCATCGCGTGCCATCACCGTCAGACCGGCCGGCGTGTGCTCGGTCAGATGCGCGGGAATACGATCTTCCGGCTGCAACACGACCGTCAGGCGGCAGCACACGGCATCGCAGCTCGCGCACAACGGCAGTTCCGGAGCGGGGATGGCGCTCATGCCGCCAGTCCCCACCGGTAGTGCGGCTGCCGGCCGCGATGCGGGGGGGCGTCGCGGTCATCCATCGGGCAGAGTTTGGCGTCCACCTCGAACCCCTGCGCAGCCAGCATGTGGCTGAAGCGAGCACTGTCGCCGCGCCCGGGATCGGCGATCAACACCTCCGCGATCGCATCGAAGCGGCCCAGTGACGGCAGCGGGGACTGGGCCAGCAGGCGGCCCGCGGGCCAAAGCTGCCCGAACAGACTCCATTGCGCCGACGAAATGCCGACGCGCGCGCCATGGCCCTCAGGGTCGGCGAATTGCTGCTTGTCGCTCAATACGCGCAGGCGATGGACATGACCACCCACGGTTTGGCGGGTCTCACGGACTTGATAGCCCGTCATGGGCGCTCCAGGAGGTGCGTCTGCCGACAAGACGGCGACGCGTGAGGAAAAGCGCAGCGAGCGACGGCAAGAACGGTCGGACGGGACGCACGGATGTTACCGCGCCATCGTACGCCATAGCGCGTGCGCGAACCTGAAGCGGACCGGGGAGTGAGATGGATGGTGACCCCCGTGGCCGTAACGGGGAAACCAACCGGATCGCGGTCGATACGCGCATTTGGGATGCGGAGTAGGGGGCGACGTGTTCAGCCCGATGCGGAGATGGCGCATCTGAAAGATGCGGGATGGTTGAACCCGCGCGTGCGCCGCGTTTCTGGGCGTCCTTGTCGTATTCCATGCTCGCCGTTGTTTGAAAGCCATACGGGAGCGCGGCTGAACTCGGCCGGAGCCGTGTGGTCGGTGAACTCCTGCACCGCCGTCGTCTCGCTCGGGTAATCGCGATAACGGTTGGCCTCGCGTGCGACCGGCTGCAGCAGGCTGGCGCTCTCTGGAGGCGGATGCGCCAGACGCAAAGGCCACCCGCTTCGGCAGTCGCCGCTCTTCATGCCGTCCGTCCGGGAGCATTTATCTGGAAGCCTGCTTTGAAGACACATTGGCGCAACACGCCGGGCGGCATGCTCCGGAGCGGCCCACGGTTCGATGCCGGGCCGGCTCCGTCCCGACGTGTCATGCGCATGCAAACCGCGTCCGGGAAATTCACCACGCAATTGACCACCCCCTCCCACCACTGCTCAGGAGAAGACCCATGGGATACGTGACGACGAAAGACGGTGTCGAGATCTTCTACAAGGACTGGGGCCCGCGTGATGCGCAGGTCATCCACTTCCATCACGGCTGGCCGCTCAGTTCCGACGACTGGGACGCGCAGATGATGTTCTTCCTCAACCAGGGTTTCCGGGTGGTCGCGCATGACCGGCGCGGGCATGGCCGCTCCAGCCAGGTCTCGGACGGTCACGACATGGATCACTACGCCGACGACGTGGCGGCGGTGGTCGAGAAGCTCGGCACCCACGGGGCGATGCATGTCGGACATTCGACTGGCGGCGGCCAGGTCGTGCGCTACATCGCGCGGCACGGCCAGGACAGGGTGTCCAGGGCCGTACTCATCAGCGCCGTGCCGCCGCTGATGGTCAAGACCGAGAGCAACCCCGGCGGGACGCCGAAGGAGGTCTTCGACAATTTCCAGGCGCAGGTCGCGACGAACCGCGCGCAGTTCTACTACGACGTTCCCGCCGGTCCCTTCTACGGCTACAACCGCCCCGGCGCCAAGCCGTCGGAAGCGGTGATCTGGAACTGGTGGCGCCAGGGCATGATGGGCGGCGCCAAGGCCCACTACGACGGCATCGTCGCGTTTTCGCAGACCGATTTCACCGAGGATTTGAAGGGCATTTCCATCCCGGTGCTGGTGATCCACGGTGACGACGATCAAGTGGTGCCCTACGACGACTCGGGCGTGCTGTCGGCGAAACTGGTGAAGAACGGCAGGCTCAACACCTACAAGGGTGGGCCGCATGGCCTTCCCACCACGCATGCCGACCAGGTCAACGCGGATCTGCTGGCGTTCCTGCGGGAAGGTTGATTCCCGTCGGTTCGAAAGCGCACGCCCCGCGTTGGACGCGGGGCGTGTGTCGATTGCGAGGGAATCGATCTGTTCCGGAACAGCGGCAACCGATAGACGCCGTCGTTACCCTTCGTCCCGCCGCACCCGCGCCCGGTAGTCATGCACATTGTCCCCGCTGATGCGGGTCTCGCGCGTGCCGGTCACGGTATCCACCTTCTTATCCGAACCGGTCACCGGCTTGGCTTCGACCGTGGTCTCGCGCTCGAAGGCGTGTGACTTGTCGGTGTTGCGGTAGTACCGGTACAGGGCCCAGTAAAGCGCCGTGGCGCCGACCGGACCGGCCGCCAGCAACCAGAGTCCACCGTCGTCGCTCATGACGCCACCACCAGGAACCAAAGGACAAGGGATTCGATGAAGGATCCGGTGGCGAGCGCGGCCAGCAGCAGTTTCCACTGCTGCACCGGCACGCTGCCCATGGTTTCACCGGTGCGGCCGTTCACCGCGATGTAGTGCAGCATGCCGCCGTTGCCGCCGGGCTGGTGGTAGGAGTACAGCCACACCGGCAGATACATCGACACCCAGCGGGTGCCGTGGACTTCGAGCTGTTCGCGCTCCCAGCGCACGCCGCGATCGTAGCGGCGCACGGAGCCTGCGACCTGGGCGCGCGCGATGGACAGCAGCTGATCTTCCAGTCGCGGCCGCATCCGTTCGACGTCCAGATTGCGCTTCTCCGAAGTGAAACCCAGCAGGTACGAGGCATTCCATTTCAGCGCGTTCTTGGTGTCGAACGGCAGGATGGTGTTGATGATGTTGTTGGTGTTGACGCGGGTGTCCAGGTTGCCGCGCTCGGTGGAGGATTCCAGCGGCAGATCGTCCACGGTGAAGTCGACCTGGCGGTTCACCTGGTAAACGTCGGCGTCGTAGTAGGTCTTGCGGTCGTTGCCGGAACCCCGGGTGTACTCGCGCGTCTCGATTTCGCCCTTGCCGGCGACGGCGGCGCTCGCGTTGCCATCGACGATCATGTAGGGCAGGTAGACGCCGACCACATTCTCCGGCGTGAACTGTTCCTTGAACGCCTTGAGCGCGAACAGGCGGCGCTTGTCCACGAACTGGCGGATGCGCGCGACCGCATCCTCCTTGCCGATATGGAACGGCAGCACGGCATCGGGCACCGCGCCGTTGGCGACCTGTTCGTTCACCCCGAACACGTGGCGGCACCAGTGGCAGCGCGCCGTCATCGTGGTTTCGGTGTTGACGGTGACTTCGGCGCCGCAGCCGGTGCATTTGAAACTCATCAGGCTGGCGGCGTCGGCTTCGATGTCGCGCGCACCCGAGGCGATGACAGTGCCGCGCAGCTGGTCGAGGCCTTCGCCCAGCCCGAATTCCTCTTCCACGCGCGCGCCGTGCCATTCATGGCGGCAGTACTGGCAGACCAGCACGTCGGTGCCGAGCTTGAGGCGGACATCGGTGGCGCCGCATTTCGGGCAGCGGTTCAGGCCGTCCCGGAGTTCGGCGGATGCCGTGTCCAGCGCCACCGGATCAGGCGCCTCCAGCTCATCGCGGATGGCGCCGGGCAGGGTGGCCGGATCGACCGGGAACTGGCCGGGCAGGGGCGGCATGTCCCGTGGCGAGCCGGGGCCGGTCACGGGCGCCGCCGGCAACGGCGGCGGGGTCTTGGGGTCGGACATGGGTGCGGAACGCCTGCTCTATTACAGACCCAATGCCTTGGCCTTGAGCGCGTCGTAGTCGGCCTGGGTGATGAGGCCGAGATCCAGCATCTCCTTGGCCTTCTTCAACCGGGCGACCGGGTCTTCGGCCGCGGGCGCGGCCGGGGCCACCGGCTGCTGCAGGCTGCCGACGCCGCCGACCATGCCGGTCGCCATGCCCAGTCCGACCAGCCCGGCGGCACCGCCGTTCTCGCCGGCCGACTGGATGCCCTGGGCCACGCTGGCCTGGAGATTGGAGTTGCCGCGTCCGCCGGACAGCGCGTCTGCGCGCTGCACGGTCTTGAGCAGTTCACGGGTGTTGGCGTCGTATTCGATCGACACGATGGCGGTCTTGACGATCGCCAGCCCGCGTTGCGAACTCCACTGGTAGCCCTGCTCGACCGCGCTGGACAGGCTTTGGGCGAAGCCCAGCGAATCCTGTTGCAGCTTGGTGATGCGGTTGCCCTTGGCCGGATCGTTCGTGTACAGGCTGAAGGCCGGCGCCAGCGAACCCACCACCTCATTGAACAGCTGGCTGGCGGCGGCGTTGTCCATGTCGGTGAAGTCGAACACTTCGCCCGGCTGCAGGTAGCGCGCCGGCACGAAGTTCTTCACGAACAGGATCGGGTCGACAATCTTCAGCGTGTAGGAGCCGCGCGTCACCGCGCCGACCTGGGTATTGAGGAAACCGTCGTCCCAGTAGATCTCCGACTGGGTGCCGAAGCGGTTGTCGGGCAGTTCCTTCAGCGACACGAAGAACGCGGCCTGCTGCGAACCCGGCTGGCCGCCGAACTTGAAGCGCTCCCAGCTCTGCTTGATCAGCGGACTGACCAGGCCGTCGCCGGCGAAGATCGATTGCGAATTCACGTCATCCGAACGCCATTCATAGCCGCCCGGCTCGGCGACGAAGCCGGTCACCGCGCCATCCTGGAACAGCAGCAGTCCGTAACCCTCGGGCACGACGATCTTCGAGCCGTTGGTGATGATGTTGGAGGAGCCGCGGGTATTCGAACCCCGTCCGGCATTGGTCCCGCGCGGAACCGCCGCGAACAGCGCGGCCGTCGCCGGCAGGCCCTCCGGCACGGTGTAGAAATCCTTCCACTGGTCGGCCAGAACGCCGCCAACCGCACCTGCCACCGCCTGTACAAGACCCATGACCAACTCCCTTCTGTTCGTGGACGGGCACCGTGCCCCTATGCTCGCCGCACTATACCAGCGCGGTGCGTCGGGAAAGGTTGCGTTGTCGCCGGACCATCCGTGGGAAGGGCGAGTGGGTGGGAGCGGAAGATTGGACCGGAGACCGGTGCACGCCCCGTGTCCGTTTCGGCCTGTCCGCAGGTGCTTGCCTGGCCTGCGGCGTCCGCCCGGCGAGCCGCCGCGTCGGTCATTCGACGGCAGCGATCCCACGCGCTTTTCCGGTTCCGTCGGGGCACGGAGACCTTTTCGGCTATTTCGCAGGAAGGGTCAAGCGTGACGGAATGGATTCGGGTATCTTCCCCGCTCCGTCCCGAATGCCTCCGACGCCGGCCTCGCACATGACCCGAACCTTGTTGCTCGCAGCGCTCCTCACGGTGTCATCGGCAGCCAGCGGCATCGTCATCCGGCACGATGTCGATGATGCGAAGTACCGGATTCCGGCCTCCGAGTTTCCCGCGCTCGTGGACATGCCAGGTGAAGGGCACGGCGTACTGATTGATCCCCAATGGGTCATCACGGCAGCGCATACGATTCCCGCGCATTCAAAACTTGAGCAGATCGTTGTCAATGGCGTATCCAGAAGCGTTGAACGCGTCGTCACCCATCCCGGCTACAAGACGCTGCCGCACGAGCTGATCGAGCAGGCCAAGGCCACGGGAGATGCGATGCTGATCGTGGTGGTTCTTGCCACCTCCGACGACGTCGCCCTGGTCAGGTTGAAACAACCTGTCGCGGACGTCGCTCCCGTTGCTCTCTACAAGGACGGCAAGGAATTTGGCCAGATCGCCGAAATCGTGGGGAAGGGCGCGACGGGGAACGGAGCCCTCGGGCACGATCCGGCGGGCCCCAATCGGACGGAACTGCGCCGCGCCTTCAACACGATCACCAGTGCGCATGATCGCTGGCTCTGCTATGTATTCGACGAACCCCCGGCGGCGCTTCCCCTGGAGGGCGTCCTGGGCAACGGGGACAGCGGCGGCCCGGTGCTGATCCAGAACGATGGTCAACGGGCGTTGGCCGGATTGGCGTCCTGGAAATTCGTCCACGGCCACGTCATGACGGCACGACCGGGGCGCTATGGCCAGATCAGTTGCAATGTCCGCGTGAGCCACTACCGCGAGTGGATTGAAGACGTGATGTCCGGGCAGCCTCAGGCGTAGCCTGGGGGCTCGCTCAGATAGATGCGTGAACGAGCAACGCTCGCCGGTCGATACATCATTCCGTGTGTGCTTGCCGTGTGTCCGGATCTGCGAACACGGTGCGATGGAAATGACTCAGATACTTCTCACCCAGGAGAGGCGTCAAACGCTCCAACGACCTGAGGGCTGCCGGGACATCGACAGGTTTTCCTTCCAGGATCGCAAGGGCCTGATTGTGAAGGGCATACGCAAACTCGGCCGGGGCACGGATGGAGGGCGGTTCGTCACCGCCAATACAGGACGCAAGAAGTACCCGCAACTCATGGACGGCCGCGGCCATCAGTCGTTTTTCCAGATCCCGCTCTGAATCAGACATCTCATCTACCTTGTCTACCGGGTGCCATGCAGTTCTTCAATCGCTTCAGCACCACAGACTAAAGCACCACAGACTAAACGACGACCCGCAATTCCTGATCGCAGCGGCAGGCTTTCGCGATGCGTGCGGCCCATGCAATGGCGTCTTCGCGGGAGGACAGCTCCAGCACCGTGAAGCCGCCGGTGAGCGGGGGCGCCCAGGAATAGCCACCTTCGGCGACGTTGCCATTGGCCGAGACGAGCACGGCGGGCACGCTTTCCTCGATGCCGCCGGCAAAGAGGTAGACACCGGCCGCCTTGGCCTCATCGATCACCGCGTTCGCGTCGCGGCCCACCGCTTGCATTTCTTCGTCGGGCACGACCATCGCCGCGCTGGGGAAGGAGATCAGGTACATCGTCATGGTGTCCTCATCTTGTCAGGGAAAAACGATGCCGCGTGTCCAGGCGTGGGTGGCTGCCAGGAAATCCGGTCCGCGCAATGCTGAGCTTGCTCCGCTGCCTTCCGTCACTCCGGAAAGATTCCGCCAACAAAATCCCGCAACCTGCGTCGGCAGGGAATGGACATCGCAATGATGCCCGAAGCGCAGCGCGGCAAAGCGCTCAATCGAGTATGGGGTTGCCTCTTCCCCGCAAAGCCGTGACATGAGCGGCGGACCGACCTTATCTGAACAGGGCGCGGATTCGACGAAGTCCCGGGTTTCTCGCACCGCACAAAAAGAAGAACACTTACCGCGAGGCGTCGCGAATGGAACTCGATGCCAATCCCATACCTTCTCCCGCATGGAATCCGCCGAAATTCCTCGCCCAGGGCGTAGCGTTGTCCAGCGCTGTCATTTAAAGTCGGTCGCCTCTGCCAGCAAACGGGAACGCCATGTCTCCACGCCGAACCCTGCCAGCACTGCTCGCGCTTGGTCTGCTCGCGAGCCTGCCCGCCGTCTCCGCGACGGCTTCGCAGAACCCCACCGACGAACTGGCCGGACGCTGGGATATCACCGTGCATACGCCCACCGGCGACGTGCCTTCCTGGCTGGAAATCCGCCGCTCCGGCGCGAACGCGTTGGTCGGGCAGTTCGTCGGCGTGGCGGGCAATGCGCGGCCAATCTCGCGGGTGGAAACGGGCGGTGGCGAAATGCGTTTCGCCATTCCACCGCAGTGGGAAGGCGGCAACGGCGATCTGTCGTTCGAGGGTCGCCTGAAGGACGGCAAGCTGTCCGGGACGATGCAGTTGCCGGATGGCAAACGCCAGGAATGGAGCGCGGTGCGCGCGCCGTCGTTGCATCGAGCCGAACTTCCTCAGTGGGGGAAGCCGATCCGGCTGCTCGATGGCAAGGGCCTGGAGGGCTGGCGTGCGCTCGGGGAATCTTCTCAATGGTCCATGGACGGTGGCGTGCTGCGCAATGCGAAAGCCGGCGCCAATCTGGTCAGCGAACGGCGCTTCACCGATTTCAGGCTGCACGTGGAATTGCGTTTCCCCAAGGGCAGCAACAGCGGCGTGTACCTGCGCGGTCGCCATGAAGTGCAGATCGCCGATACCTTCGGCGAACCGGCCAGCGACAGCCTCGGCGCTATTTACGGTTTCCTGGCGCCCAGCGAGGACGCCTCCGGAAAGCCGGGCGAGTGGCAGTCCCTGGACATCACCCTGGTCGGGCGCAAGGTCACCGTCGTGGTCAACGGCAGGACCGTCATCTGCGACCGCGAGATTCCCGGCATCACCGGCGGCGCGCTGGACAGTGACGAAGGCGCACCGGGTCCGCTGATGCTGCAGGGCGACCATGGCCCCGTCGAGTTCCGCGATATCACCCTGACCCCGGTGTTGTGAGCATGGCCGACGACAATACCTACGACGCCATCGTCATCGGCTCCGGGATTTCCGGCGGCTGGGCCGCCAAGGAACTGTGCGAGAAGGGCCTGAAGACACTGGTGCTGGAACGTGGCCGCAACGTCGATCACATCAAGGATTATCCGACCGCCTGGCTGTCGCCGTGGGAACTGCCGCACGGCGGGGCGCTGACGCGCAAGTACCGGGAAGAGAATCCGGTGGCTTCCCGTATCGCCGCCGAGGACGTGCTGCATTTCTTCACCAGGGACGCCGATCACCCCTACGTGCAGGAGAAGCCGTTCGACTGGATTCGCGGGTACCAGGTCGGCGGCAAATCGATCATGTGGGGGCGTGCCTGCCAGCGCTGGAGCCGCTACGACTTCGAGGCACCGGAACGCGACGGCTACGGCATCGGCTGGCCGATCGGCTATGACGACATCGCGCCGTGGTATTCGCATGTGGAAAAATTCATCGGCGTGTCCGGCAACCTGGATGGACTGGATTCGATGCCCGATGGCGAATTCCAGCCGCCCTTCGATTTCAACTGCGTCGAGAAGGCCTACAGCGAGCGCATCCGCAAACACTACGGCGATCGCTACGTGGTGCAGGGGCGCTGGGCGCATCTCACCAAACCCGAGCAGATCCATCTGGATCAGGGGCGCGGTCCGTGCATGTCGCGCAACATGTGCTGGCGCGGTTGTCCCTACGGCGCCTACTTCAGCTCCAACTCGTCCACGCTGCCGTGGGCGGCGAAGACGGGCAACCTGACCATTCGGCCGGACGCCGTTGTGCACTCGATCATCCACGACGAGCGCAAGGGCCGCGCGGCGGGTGTGCGGGTGGTCGATGCGCATACCGGGGAGATCACCGAATACCGCGCGCGCATCGTGTTCGTGAACGCGTCCGCGCTGAACTCCGTGTTGATCCTGCTGAACTCGATCTCGTCGCGCTTTCCGCACGGGCTGGGCAACGACAACGGGCTGCTCGGAAAGTACGTGGCCTTCCAGAGCTACCGCGCCAATGGCGGCGGTCTTATCGACGGTTTCGAGGACGACTACTACTACGGACGCCGACCCTCGGAATGCATCATCCCCAACTTCCGCAACCTCAAGCGGCACGAGATGGATTTCGTCGGCGGCTACACCACCTTCACCGGCGCCTTCCGCGAACGCGGCGCGCCCTCGTCGGCGCGCATGGGGGGCGTCTACAAGGACGCGCAGGCCCGGCCGGGTCAATGGAAGGTCTACATGTACATGCAGGGCGAGACCATTCCCAAAGAGAGCAACCACGTCCGCCTGCATGACACGCTCAAGGATTCCTGGGGAATTCCGCAGCTGGTGACGTCGGTGGACTACGACGAGAATGACGAGCGGATGGTCCGCGACTGGCGCGAGCAGGCGAAGGAAATGATGGAAGTCGCCGGTTGCCGCGACATCGGGACCGCGGACACCCAGTGGTATCCCGGACGCGACATCCACGAGATGGGGGGCTGCCGGATGGGGCGCGATCCGGCCACCTCGATGCTCAACGAGTGGAATCAGCTGCACGCGTGCCCGAATGTCTTCGTCACCGACGGCGCCTGCATGACCTCCACCGGCAACCAGTCGCCGTCGCTGCTGTACATGGCGCTGACCGCGCGCGCGGTGAACCGCGCCGTCGAAGAACTGGGGAGGCAGAACCTGTGAGCGGTGCGAACCGGAAAATCACCCGCCGCGAGGCGCTGAAGACGGCGCTGGCCGGCAGTGCGCTGGCCGCGACCGGATTATTGGGTGCGGGCATGCCGGGTAGCGCCGGGGCCGCCGTCGCGACGCCGGCCGCCGCGCGGGACGACCAGGCGTTGCTGGAAGACATCGCGGACATCCTGCTGCCGACAACCCCGGCGTCTCCCGGCGCCAAGGCCGCCGGCGTCGGCGCGATGATGGTGCTGATGCTGGCCGATTGCGAAAGCCCGGAAACGCAGCAGCGCGTCGCCACGGGCCTGCAGGAACTCCGCACCGCCTGCCGCGAACGCGGCGGCGGCTTCGCCTCGCTGCCCGTGGCCGAGCGCGAACACCTGCTCACGGAGCTGGATGGCGCGGCGCGGAATGCCGGTGACAAGCACTGGTTCAACAGCGTGCGCGCGCTCGCGCTGCAGACCTACTTCAACTCCGAAGTCGGTCTCACCCGGGCCTTGCGCTACATCCCGGTGCCCGGTCGTTATGACGGCTGCGTGCCGCTTGAGCCGGGACAACCGGCGTGGGCCTGAGGGAGATTCCCGGGTGTCATTCCAAGACCCGGCAAGCTAGCGGGCGATCAGCTTCAAGGCCCACGCGGCACAGATCATGAACGTCCAGGCCGATATCGCGATCACGGTGATCAGCAGGATGATCACCGAATCGGGTGCCCTGACGATCCCGGCGGCTGCTTTCTTCCTGGACCTGAGCATCGCCAGGGGGAGGTGAATGCCACCGAGGACCATCAGCAGGGACACGGCGAGTCCCATGGTCGTGCCCAAGGGCTTCAAGTAGACCGCGATTTCCGGTGGACCCAGGATCGCAACGAAGTCTCCCGCGATGGGAGCCAGAATGCTCAGGCAGATCACCAGGAATCCCAGGGCACAGGCGTGGCTGATCAATGTCCTCGTGCTTTCCTTCATCGAGCCTGCTCCCCAATGTCGCCAACCCACCCGCAGTGATGGAGACACCGAACCGGCAGTCGCGAGGCGAAGCGGCGTCGGTCCGAATGACGCACGGGCTTCACTACACCCACACATCATTCCGTGCGGTATACGCGCCTCCCGCATCCCCCGTGTTGACCACGCCGCGCGGCTCCACCAGCATGATGCAGCATTCCCGCGCGGCCACGGGCCGGTGTTCGATGCCCTTGGGAACGACGTACATCTCCCCGGCGGCGAGCGGCACGGTCTTGTCCCGGAACTCCAGCGTCAGTTCGCCGTCCAGGACGATGAACACCTCGTCCGTGTCCGCATGGGCGTGCCAGACGAACTCGCCCTGGACCTTGGCCAGCTTGAACTGGTAGTCGTTCATCTCGGCGATGACGCGGGGAGACCAGTGGTCCGAGAACCGGGCCAGTTTGTCCCGCAGGTTGATGGCGGTGTCCGACATGCGCCCTGACTCCTTGAGGGTTGAATTCCGGATTCTGCCGTATCGGACTAGGACACCTTCGTCTTGCCACGCAGGGACAGGCAATAACCGATGGTCACGGCTATCCCCAGCAGGACGGCAAGCGAACCGCCCGCCACCGCGACCTGGGTCGGGGCGAACGCCCAGAGCCCGGCGTGGACGAGACCACTCAGGGCCAGGGACCAGCCACCGACCCGCGTGGCCCGGCGTGCCCAGGCTTCCGGAACGAAGCGCTTGGGCATGCGATTGCCGAACCAGGCGACCATCAGGCCGATGGCGCCCATCACCAGCCGGGTGACGGTCTCGCCATCGATGTATCCGAGCTTGCGCGCGAGGGTGGCGCCGAGCGCGAGCAGCACGATGCCGACGCCCCACGCGAGATCCGAAATCAATTCTCTGTTCATCGTGCCGTCTCCTTCCTGGTCTTCGGCGATCCGGTGCCGACGCCGAACGAATGGACGAAACCCAGCAGCGCTTCTTCGAGCACCGAGAGCTTCAGGTGATAGATCACGGACTTGCCGGCTTTTTCCGCGTGGACCAGATCGGCTTCCTTCAGCACGGCGAAATGCGCCGACATGGTGGGCTTGGAGACATCGAACTGGTCGCTGAGCTCGCCCGCGCTCAACGGTCCCTGGCGCAGGAGTTGCAGGACCCGGCGGCGGGTGGGATCGGAAAGGGCTCTGAATACCTGGCTCATGTTGCGATAATTAGCTAACTATCAAATTGTGTCAAGAGGAAACGGAAGCGGGACAGATACCCGTTTCGTCAGGGAGGCTCCGACCGCATCGGACCGGCCGACCGATGCGGAATCAGGCCGCCTCGAACGCTTCGCTCGCCGAATCGATGAACGCCCGCAACCGTGGCGACGGCAGGCGGGTGCGCGCGTAGACGATGTTGACCGGGCTGGGCAGCGTCGGACACCGTTCGAGCAACGGCGCCAGCGTGCCGGCGGCGAAGTGGCCGTCCAGCCGGTAGCATGGGGCCTGGATGATGCCGAAGCCGGCGCATTTTCCGACTCGCGTCGTCCGGAAGCGGATACCCGCTTCCGGACCTGGGTGGGCCAACCTTGCCACCCGAACGGCGGCGAAGCGCTCCCGCCCTGCGGGCACGCTATCGGCGCGTCCTGGATGCGTGGTCAATCGGGTGGAGTCAGGACCCCCGTTCGCCCTTTACCGGTGGCGTGGGCGGTATCGGGTCGATGTGCTTGGCCAGGTGAACCACCAGGCCGGCGTGCGTACCCAGCCAGATGCCCAGCCCCCGGACGATGCCGAACGTGCTCCATTCGTACTCGTCCGAGCCGTTGAGATAGATGTCCGCGCGCTCCAGTTGCCAGCGGTCGGCCCGCGGGTTGCTCCCGAGGGGATGGAAGCGGATGTAGATCGGAAATTTCTCCAGATTCTCGGTCCGCAGGGCGTGCGTGGTGGGATCGTTGAGATCCGGATGCTTCACGTTCCGGTCACTGTTCTTGTCGCCGAAGATGTAGGTTCGCGACGTGCCTTTCTCGAAATCATCCTTCGAGGAGTCGATGTAGAACTCGCGGCCGCACAGGCCGAGATAGACGTCTCCATCGGTGCCGGCGTCGCTCTCTTCGCCGGTTTCCAGTTGGAGTTCGATGCGGGTGATCAGGGGCATGACACGCTCCATGTGGCGGGATGTGCGCGGGCCGTGCGCATCGCGGCGGGACGGGCCGGCCGGTACGCACGGGAACGACGGCTATCGCTTCCGTCGCTGGGGAAAACGCGTGGGCACGGCGCCCGAGGTCACCGTTCGTCGTCGGAGCCCCGGCGGGGTGCGACCTCCACACCCACGAGCCGCAGTGCGGGCCCGGTGATCAGCGCGCCCAACAACGCGCATGGCGTACCCCACAACAGTACGGCCACGTAGATCAGGGATGCTCCGCCACCCGAGTAGGGCGCGACGCAGTCCGTGTAGTAGGCGAGCCACAACCAGGGCGACAGCAGCAGGCAGGCGCCCACCGCACGGAGCGGATTGGCGGTCAGCAGGGAGATCAGGGCAGGCAGCAGCGGGACGAGGAGAAAGATCCCCACGGCACCCAGATAGTCGAGGAACGAGTGGTCGTAGCAGGAAACACTGTTGAACGCCTGTTGCGCGAGGATGGCGGCCACGGCGGCGGCGCCAAGCGAAAGGGCGGCCTTGCGGGAAATGATCACGGGAAGCTCGGGCCGGGAACGACGCGGGCCACCCGCCACGGATTACCGGGCCGGCGCGGCATCGGCTTTCCCGGCGAGTGCTTTCAGGGCGGCGACGGTCTGCTTGTCGGAAAAACCGCAGTGTCCTTCACCGGCTGGCGGCAACACCACGGGCGGCGGTATCGCACCCGCCCGGCTTGCCAGTTGCGGATACACGCCCTGCATGTGCGGCACGATGGTCGGATCGCGCCGGTTGAACTGAATCACCAACGGTCGCTTCAGTGCGCCGCTCAACGTCAACTCGTCAACGGCCTTCGCGTGGGCCGCCGGATCCGCCGGATGGCGTTTCACGCCCGCATTGAAAGCGGCGTCGTCGCCGAAACCGGCGTACACCGTGTCCTGATTGCCGACCAGCATGCCGCCATGTCGCTTGGCCATGTCATGGAACACCAGTGCGTGCAGGCTGATGACGCCCGCGAGTTCGTCCGGTGTTACTTCCAGTCGGGTGGCGAGTCGTTGCCGCTTGTCCGGCTGCGCCTGCAGCGCTGTCGCGATGCCTTGATACAGCTGCATCTGGGGAAGACCCGCCGCCGTCGGCGAGGCCAGGCCGTCCGCGGGCAGCCCTTCCACCTTCGGGAAGAAGTAGTCGAAGGCCACCAGCGTGGTCAGCAGTTCGCCGGCCAGCGCTTCGCCCGGCAGGTTGGCGCCACACAGCGAGACACCGCCGGTGTAATGGGCGGGGTGCCGTTCCAGGCTCGCAATCGCCACCGCGCCGCCCATCGAGAAGCCGAGGATCCAGGTGCGCTTCGTGTCCGGATGGCGGGCGATGAAATGCTGGCGCAGGTGTTCGGTATCCGCGACCGCATCGGCGACCGCCCAACCCTGGCTGCGATAACCGCTCTGCGCGACCGCGTAGCCGGCACCGAGCAATGCAGGCGTGGCTTCATTGGCCGGCCATGCGGAGGGACGCGGAGTGCCGACCGGTTCGAATCCGTGCGCCAGCATGACCAGTTCGCCGTTCCAGTGATCCGGAACATCGATGCGCCAGGGCGCACCCTGCAGTTCGCCTGTTTCGGAGACCGGTGGTGTGGCGATTGCACAAGGCGCCCACTGGGAGAGACACAGCAGGAGAGCGAGTCTTGCTACCGCGGACATGGCGTCGTTCCTGGCGGGCGGGACCGGGCAAACATAGCATCCGTGCGGTCGCTGCTGTACAAGGACACGACCGCCGAGATTCAAGGAGGTGCGGCATGGTTCGACTCACTGCCGGTTGCCTGTGCGGCGACGTCAGGCTGGTGGCGACGGGGCATCCGTATCGCGTGGGCATCTGCCATTGCCTCGACTGCCGGAAACATCATGGCGCCCTGTTCTATGCCGCCGCGATTTTCCCCCGCGAGGCCGTGGTCATCGAGGGTGAAACCCGCGACTACGCCGGGCGGCACTTCTGCCCCCGCTGTGGATCCTCCGTCTTCGCGCGGAGTGGGGACGAGCTCGAGGTGCACCTCGGCGGCCTGGATGCGCCGGATCAGCTCGTGCCGACGTACGAATGCTGGACCGTCCGTCGCGAGGCCTGGCTGCCTGCGTTTCCCGACATGCACCGATACGAACGCGACCGCGAGGCTACAGGCAGATCGGGGGCGTAGTCAGAATCCCGCAAGCCGGCCTGGCGAGCGCGGCATGTGCCAGGGAGCGCGTGACCTTGCCATCGCTTCTGGGCTCGGCCACGATCCCGTTGCCGTGTGGCGCAAAGCGGGTGATGGGTTTCTGGATGACGGACTTTCCCGGCAAGACGATCGTCGCGACGGAGGCTTCGTACGCTGTCCACGGTGGACCATTCGGGCTGGCTTCCATTTCCATCCGCCTGGCGCCGTTCGAGTTCGATTCGGAGGTGCACGATACCTCACTCCGTTGCGATCAGATTGATCTCGATCTGGGTGATCTGTCCGCGTTGGCGGGGAAGGTGTTCGATTTTCCCCTCAATCCCGAGCCGGGTTGCATCGATGGCAGTCTCTATCTTCTGAACAGGCATGTTTTCTTCCTCACCAGGCGCCTGTCATTTGGTTCTGTCGCCAACGATGCGATCCCATTGAGGATAGAAGGGTTGCTGGAGTTCAGCAGCAGCGGGTTGCCCGGACATGCGGATGTCGAGCTGTCCCTGGACACGGTGCTCCCACTGCCGCTGACGTCCGCCCAACTTGGGCAACTGGCCGAGCGCGCGATCGATGAGGTGGGGGCGCAGTCTCCGCGTGACATCGGCAAGGTCATGGGGTTGCTCGCCAAGGATCGCCGCGTCCGCGGCCGGCTGGCCGAGCTCAATGACGAGGTGCGCCGCGTACTTCAGGAGAAAGACGGGAAAGGCCGGTAATCGGCGGTCCCTGCAGGTCTGGAACAGGCGGCGCGCCCACGCGGGGCCATCCATGGCGGGATTGGGGGCGCAGGGATAGGGGCCCCTGCGCCGGCACCGGATGAGTGACGCGCCGGATGTTCCGAACGTCTATTTCTTGCGCAGCCTCGTCAGCGACTCGACCAGTCCGTCATTGCGCACCATGCACAGGTAGCGGCCATCCGGATAGTCGACGATCAACTCGGTGACGCTGTCGTTGACCGGCACCCGGGTGACCAGCGCGCCGTCCGCCTGCGCACGTACGTTGCACGCACCCAGCAGGGTCGTATCGATCCCCGGCCGGCCACCGGACGCCGGCGCGCTGTATCGGCTTCCCGAGACATTCCTGAAAACCGCCCGGCAGCCGTCCTTCACCCAGACCGAGTGGTGGTAGAGGCCCCAGGTCTCGCCCTGTTCGCAGCGCGCCTTGCTCAGTTGGCGTATCAGGCGCACATCGCCGTGCGTATCCATCGGGCATTCGGATTGCCGCTGATCCACGGATTCGCAGGTGACTTCGGCCGCACCATCGGAACGGGTTTCCGCCCGGTTTCCCGTGTCGGCGCCGGCACTGGCCACGGGAGCGGTATTGCCGATCGAGCAGACACCGTTCGCGCCGCCCTTGCCGGTATACGAAAGCTGCGTGCTCCCATCCGGCGAATTGCTGATGGAAAGCGTGACCCCGCTCTGCGCATCCCGGGCCTCGAAGTAGTTGTCGTTGAAGCGCTTGAGCTGGGTTTCCCGGCCATTGATGTAGACCGGTCCTCCCTCGTCGGCATGGACCTCGATTGAACCGGGGCAGGTCGCGTTGAAGCCCGGAATCGCCGCCGCCGCTTTGCCGGCGAGGCCAAGGGACAGGGCAAGCGCGCTCGTCAGCATCCATCTCTTCATCCGTCTGCTCCTTTTGGGCGGTGAGGCGGAGAAGCTTACGCCCGCAAGCCTTTCGACGGATATGCGGTTCTGTGACCTGGTTGCGACTCCCGTTTGCCGATCGGGCAGATACCGGCCGGCGGAGAGGAGTATCCGCTCCTCGTCAGTCGGCTTCAGGGGCGCCTTCGGCGTGGTGTTCGCCTTGAACCCGGGCAGGCATTCCGGGGGATGGAGAACGACCGGCCAATGGAGAATCCGCCATTGACTCGCGACGTCCGCCGCCCGAGCATGCCTGGACTTCCCTGGCCGAGGCGGGCTCGATCAGGAGCGCGATCAATCGGGGGCGAAGATGGCGAGGATTACCGGAATTGGCGGCGTCTTCCTGAAGTGCAGGGGCGACAGCGCCGCATTGGCCGCCTGGTACGAAAAACACCTGGGCATGCCGTTGGAGCCCTGGGGTGGCGCGATCCTGCGCTGGCCGGACGACAAGGCCGGGGACGGGGGACTGACGGTGTGGCATCTCGCCCAGCGGGACAGCCAGTGGTTCAGTCCCAGCGAGTCGTCTTTCATGATCAACTACCGGGTCGACAACCTCGACGAGCTGCTGGCGCAACTGCGCGAGGCCGGCGTGGACATTGTCGGCGGCCCGGAGTCGCACGAGAACGGCAAGTTCGCCTGGATCATGGATCCGGACGGCAACAAGGTCGAGCTGTGGGAGCCGATGCTGTGGGATGAGAAGAACAAGGGGACGTGACCCTGTTCCCTTGTCCCGGGTTGGCTGACGCCAGCGTCTTCGCTAGGGAACCCGCGTGAACGTCGTGGTCTGCAGGATCGGGTTGCCTTCCTTGCTGAAAAAGGCCTTGGTTTCGGTCAACGTCTTGCCATCACCGGTCACGGTGTAGATGCGTGTGGACGAGGGCGTGCCCTTGTAGGCCAGTTGCAGGACCAGCACATTGGGTGCGGGCATCTTCATCGCGGACACGTCGGCCCAGTAGTCGCCGGTGACCGGACCGGGGGTGCCGTCCAGCGCCAGCATGGCGTCCGAATGCATCGTGCTGCCATCCGGATTGACGATGTTGACCTGCGTGGTCCACTTGCCGTCGGCGTGATCGCGGAACTCCAGCGTCACGCTTTTCGGCCGCGCTTCCGGCGGCATCGGCAGCTTGTCGACGTCGATGGCCCACTTTCCCGTCAGCGGAGATGCGGCGGGCGAGTCGGCGAAGGCCGGCGCGGCTTGCAGTACGACAGCGGTCAGCAGGGCGGCGAACATCGTCTTCATGGGAATCTCCGTCGAAGGGGAGGATGAAATGTGGACGCAGGGAGGCAAGCGTACTTCCGAGCCGCTGGAATGTACTTGGCGGATTGCGGCATTCCGCGAAGTTGCGGTCGAGCCCGCTTCAGGAAGGGCAACACTCTCCGTGCTGCACGGCAGACGGCAAGTGAATCCCCTGACAGCCCAAAGACAGCAGCGCGAAACAAGAAAGGGAGGCGCCGCGCGCCTCCCACCGCAAATTTATATGACGCCCGGGGGCTTGCGGCAAGGCCCTGCGCATGCGGCAGCATCGCCAGCCTGTCGAAACGGCGGCGCACCGGAGCGGACGATGACGCATTCGCAGACCTACTACCACGGCACCAAGGCCGAGCTGCGGGCGGGCGATCTGATCGCCCCGGGCCGTGTTTCCAACTACGGCACCCGCAAACCGGCGCGTTTCGTCTATCTGTCCGCCACCCTGGATGCGGCGATCTGGGGAGCCGAACTGGCGATGGGCGAGGGGCCCGGTCGGATCTACATCGTGGTACCGACCGGCCCCATCGAAGACGATCCCAACCTGACCGACAAACGGTTTCCCGGTAATCCCACCCGGTCCTACCGGTCCGCGCATCCCTTCCGCGTGGTGGGCGAGGTCGCGGAATGGGAAGGGCATTCTCCCGAGCGGCTCGCCGAGATGCGCGCGCACCTGGAGAATCTCCGCCGCCAGGGCATCGAGGCGATCGAGGAATGATCGCGGTGACGCATGGGGGCCTGCGTTGTGTCGAGGCGCATGGGACGCTTTAATGGGAGTCTGTTTCGCGCGCATCCGGGAACCATGCACAGGCCAGTCATGAAGCGATTCGCCATGTTGCTGATCGCGGCGTCCCTGATGCTGCCCGCGTTCGCCGCGCCCGATGCGGAGGTGGCGCCCGTGGCGGTCGTTGCCGGTGGACATTGGGAAGCCGGCGCCGTGAAGGGAACCTATCGCGTCGTCGCCGAAAGCATCGGTTTCGAGCACGTCAGCTGCCGCGTATGGATCGAGTGGGTGACGGTGCCCGGGTCCGGCCCGTCAACCGTCGCCGCGCGCGTACCGTTCACCGAGCTGTCGAACGGATTCTGGGCCTGCGATCCGGGCGGAAATGCCATCTCGCTGGTCGACGACAGGCTGGCGCTGCGGGCAACGCACACGTATTCAGGTGAAACGCGGACGTTCGAAGTCATGCTGGGCGCGCCCGGCGAGTATCGGATGGTCGGCCAGTAGCCGGTGCGGAGATCCGCGAACCGCCGGGATGCCGCCACCGGACATCCGCATCGCTCGGGCACCACGAATCAGTGGCCGGCCAGCCACAACACGATGAGCAGGAACACCACCGCCAGCAGCAGCGCCAGCGTGTACGCGACCACCCTGCCCATGAAGGTGGGGGCGGGACGCCCGGGCAATACGGCCACATCGCCGTCCGGCCAGCCCAGGTAGGCGTCCAGAAGGCGACTCGCAACGGACAGGACATAGCCGCAGGCCAGAGAGAAGATGCCAGCGACACGCAAGGTCATGGTGGCGAGCGCGGAATCCGGCAGCGGGGACGCCAGCAGGAAAAGCACGCCCAGCGCCATCGAGATCGCCTCGAAGCGTTGCGCCAGGCGTCGATCGAGCGGTGTGGCGCCCATCGACAGCCCGTTGCCCAGCCGCCGGACCCAGCGCGGTTTCTCCACGAATTCGCCGGCGGATGGACGCGTGGCATAGAGCTCGCGTTCGAGCTGATCGACATCGAGGTTGAACGCGGCCGCCAGCGCTCGCAGCGAGGCATAGCTGACCCGATGGCCCGCTTCCAGCCGCTGCACGGTCCGCAGGCTCAGGCCGCTCATCTCGGCCAGCTTTTCCTGCGACAGGTACCGGGTTTCTCGAAGGGATCTGAAGGACATGGCGGTTTTCGTCGAATGGGCGCCGCAGGTTGGTCCGGAATCGTCGCTGTCGGTGACGTCAGGACGCCGCCAATCCGCCGCCAGTGCCACGATTCGCCATCACGGCGCCGTCTTCGGGGTCACGAGCGTTTGTCCAGCGCGCCGGTCAGCCCGACCGCCATCCGCTCGGCCAGCGAGCGTTGCAAGGGCACATAGTCGTCCATGTCCGTGTCGCCGGTGAATTCGCCCGACCACAGCAGGCGTCCATCCCGCTTGTCGACCAGGGTCAGCACCACGACGGTCTGCCGAGGCGTCTGCCGCACGCTGACGCGGGCGTGCAGATCCGCTTCCCGGCTGTCGGCTGCCACGCTGTAGCCGGCGGGCAGGCGATGGCTGATCCGCGCGGTCAGGCTTTCGCGCAGGCCGGCGTTGAACTTGGGGAACAGCACGTATTCGCACAGGCCCTGTACCGGTTCGATGGCGATGCGATGTTCGGGCGGGGACAGCGCCGCATGCGCCCAGAGCGCGCCGCCGACACCCAGCGCCACGGCGAGCAGGCCGCCGGCCAGCGGCCAGCGCGCCGGAGCTCGCGCGCTCGTCGGTGGCGGTGGCCCCGCCGCGTCGTCTTCGCCGGCCAGCGTACCGATGAAGCGATAGCCCGCGCGCGGCCGGGTCTGGATGTAGCGCGGGGCTTCGGCATCGTCTTCCAGCAGGGTGCGGATGCGACGGATGCAGGTGTTGAGGGCGGCATCGCCGCCGGTGCCTGCGCGCGGCCAGAACCGTTCGAGCAGTTCGTGGCGGGAAACGATCCGATCCCGATGCGCGATCAGGTAGGCCAGGACGTCCACCACCTGGGGCGGTGCATCCAGCGGAATGTCGTTCCGGAACGCCTGCAGGGCGGCCGGGTCCAGGCGGACATCATCGAAGCGAAGCATCACTTTCTCCCAGTTCCCGCGGCCCGGAAGCCTTGCGGTGACGACATGTCAGCCGATGTCAGGACATGTCATTGGCCGATTCTGACAGATGGCCCCAGGCTTTTCCGGACCGCGCCGCGGGCATCCGGCCGGGAAAGGCGTCATTCCCGCCCGATCCCGGATCCGACATGGATCCGGGGGCGGTCCGCGGTCGCTGTCGTCTTCCACATTCCTCTGGAGCCTGTTCATGCGTTTACCCGTCCGCGTCGCGTGGTGCGTCTTTCTCGCCTGTGCCGGAATGGCCGGTCCGGCCCGCGCGGAGCGGACCGACGTGGAGGTCCGCGTGCTGGCGCGGGGCGCCAAATTCCTCGGTGGCTACACCGCGCCGGTGCGGGTGGTCCTGAGCGATGCCGACACCGGCGAGATCCTGGTCCGGGGCCAGACATCGGGCACCACCGGCGACACCCGGATCATCATGGCCGCAGGAGCGGACCCGGGCGCCAAACGATCCAGCGCCGATTCGGCGCTGTTCCGGACCACCCTCGATCTGGATCGCCCGCGCCGGGTCACCGCGAGCGTGACCGGACCGCTCAGCCAGCCGCAGGCCATCACGACCGCCACCAGCACCCAATGGATCCTGCCGGGCCGCCACCTCGCCACGGGCGACGGCTGGTTGCTGGAGCTGCCGGGCCTGATCGTCGATCTGGCCAGCCCGGTCGCCTATCAGTGGATCAGGACCGGCGCGACAGTGCCGGTGCGCGTGGGCGTCACGCTGCTGTGCGGTTGCGCGATTTCCGCCCAGGGACCTTGGCGCGTGGACGAAACCGACGTCGAACTCCATGTGACGGTGGAGGGTGGCGCCCCGCGCCGCTACCCGCTCCGGTTCGATCCGGGCAGCGGCTTGTTCGGCGCGGACATTCCCGTCGAACAGGCGGGGCTGCATGAACTGGAGGTGCGCGCCTGGATGGAGGCGAGCAACAATGCGGGCGTGGCGCGCACCGCGTTCTTCGTCCAATGACCGCGGTGCTTGAACGGAGGGATGACAACCGCATCCGGCGTGCCCTCGGAGCGAGGCGGGATATCGCGGCACCCGGCAACAGGGGAAACGGAATGACGTACAGGGGGGTGATGACGGTACTGGTCGTGCTGGCGGTCCTGTTGCCGAATGCCGTCTTCGCGCGTGACGGCGATGCGTTGTCCCGTGCGCTGGAACGACAAATGGCGCTCAACCGCGAACGCCATGGCATCGCCGGCCAGGCAATGCTGGTCGCGCGTGACGGCAAGGTGGTGTTCCGGGGCGTGGATGGCGAGGCGAACGTGGACACGCGCCGGCTTGTCGCGAGCGACGACGTCTTCCCCGCGTATTCGCTGGCCAAGCTGTTCACCAGCACCCTGATCATGCAACTGGTCGAGCAGGGGCGGGTGGATCTGGACACCCCCGCGAGCGCCTACCTGCCCGGGCTGCCGGCGGCCTGGCGGACGATCGCGGTGCGCGACTTCCTCGATCACACCTCCGGCGTACCGGAGTACTTCGACAACCGGAACGGTGCGGGCGCGGCGGCGGACACGGTGTTCGCTCCGGATCTGGCGGATGTGTTCACCTTGCTGGCGGACAGGCCGATGCAGTTCGCTCCCGGCACCGACACGCGCTACACGCAGACCAACTATCTGGTGCTGGCCGCGCTGCTGGAAGCCCGCTACGGGATGCCGTATCCGCGGATCGCCGAAAAACGCATCCTGCGCAGACTCGGCATGCGCCACACCTGGCTGGGACCGGCCGGATTGCCCCGACGCGGCGTGGTGACCAGCTACATCGGCAAGGCGGGGCGCCTGCAGGAAGAGAAGGATCTCGCCTGGCCGGCCTACGCCTACGGTCACGCCGGCCTGTATCTGACGCTGGATGATCTGGGCCGGTTCCTGCGGGCGATGAGCTCGGGTGAACTGGTGGGCAAGGCAACGCTGCGTCGTCTCTGGCAGCCACGCACGCTGCCCGGCGGAAAGCGCGCCTGGTTCGCCGCCGGCTGGGAATACGGCGAGAGCGACGGATACCGCCAGGTCGGCCATGACGGCGGCACGCGTGTCCGCGTCCGCATCGTGTTCAAGGATTCGCTGGACGAAGACGTCCATGCCTTCGCCTATCTGACCAATGGCAGCGTCCGGAATGCCTGGTCGCGCATGCTGATGGACAGCGCGATGGGAGCGGCGGCGCCGGATAGGTTTCCGGCGGAAGCGTTGTCGGAAACGCTGGTGGCGTACGCGCTGCAGGCACCCGCCGAAGGCGACGTGCAGGCCATGGCCCGCTCGATTCGCGCGGGCAGCGTGCGTGATGCCGCCGAACGGGAGCGGATCGTCAACAACGCCGGTTACGCCGTGCGCGAGAACCTGGGAGTGGATGCGGCATTGCGCGTGTTCGAACTGAACACCGTCCTGTTCCCCGCGTCGGCCAACGTCTGGGACAGCCTGGCGGAAGCCCGCGCGGCCAAGGGAGACGTGGACAAGGCCAACGCGCTGCGTGACAAGGCGCGGCAACTCGCGGCACCGGCGGCCGAGCGGCCGCTGCGATAGCAGGGAGCAGGGCGACGGACGTCTTCAGGCGCGCATGACGAACCCGAGCGTTCCGCGCTGCCGGGTGCGGGAGCGCATCCGGCGTCGGAGTGGTACGTTCACTCCATTTCTTCGGACAATCATCGAACCGTCGTCGTCGGGAGATGGGCGTGACCATGGGGAGACACAGGTTGAAATCAGCCATGTTGACGCTGACCGCCGCACTCGTTCTTGCGGGCTGCGGCTGGAACGGTTCCGGATCGCCCGATCCTTACGCACTGTTGCCGGGAAAATGGGGCTGGGAGGGATCCGATGACTGCAAGGTCGCTCCCGAGGTCATCAGTTTCAGTGGAGACAGGAAGCACATGTACATCGCGCTTTCGCCCGTCAGGGAAGACGGAGGCCGCGAACCCAGGAGGCTGGCCGAGTACCGGATCCTGCGGGAAACCCCGGCGGGGCTCGAAATGTCGTTGACGGGGGAAACGCGTACCAATGATGCCGGTCAGCCGGTGACCTGGACTCTCGTTCTGATGAGTCAGGAAAAATACTGCTGGCAGCGCAGTGACTGGGGAGCCGGCTGCACGAGGCCGCTGCAGCGTTGCGCGATCAAGGGGTGAACGGACGCCGCGCTATTCACTCGCGCGCGCATACCGTCCCGGCGACATGCCCACGTAGCGGCTGAAGGCCGCACTGAACGCGCTGAGGGAACCGTAGCCCACGCGCTCGGCGGCCTCGCCGACGCTGGCGTCCTGGTGGCGCAGCAGATCCCGCGCCAGGGCCATGCGCCAGGACAGCAGGTATTCCATCGGCGCCACGCCGACGTGGCGGGTGAAGCGATCGAAGAAGGCCGAGCGCGACAGCGCGGCCAGCTTCGCCAGTTGCGCGACGGTCCAGCCGTGCGCGGGACGCGCGTGCATTTCTCGCAGGGTGGGAGCCAGGCGCGCGTCGGCCAGCCCGCGCAGCAGGCCGGGAGGATTGTCGTCGCCCGCCGACGCGCGCAGTGTCTCCACCAGCAGCAGATCGATCAGGTGCGCCAGCACGATGCCGCGGCCGGGTTGGTCCGCGTCGGCCTCCTCGCCCAGCAACCGCACCAGCATCGACAGACGTGTCTGGCCGCGCACGTGTACCAGCGCCGGCAGCAGGGAAGCGAGCAGGGCCGGGTCGTGGGTATCGAACTGGAACCAGCCGCCGAGCAGGCGCACGTCCGGCGGACCATCGGGGTCTCCGTGGCGGATGTCGGTGGTGCCGGCGGCCGCGGCATGCGGATCGATCCGGGTGGGCAGGTGGGTGTTGCCATTGCCCAGGGTGAAGCCGGGCGTCGCCGGCAACAGCACGAAGTCACCGGCCCGCAACGCGACCGGCGCCAGGCCATCGACGGTCAGCAGGCAGTCGCCTTCCAGCACCACGCAGAAGCTCGGCTCGCCGAACTCGGTATAGCGGACCGCCCAGGTGCCGGCGCCGCTGATGCCCTTGGAGAACACCGTGCGGGGCCGGAGGAGGTGGACGATGTCGGACAGCGGGTCGCTCATGGCGGATGATGGCTAAACAAATTAGGACTATATCGCATGGATAGTCCTGTTTTCGACGCCTATCGTGGTTCCTCCTTTCCCTGGAGTCACCCGCATGAAGACCGTCCTGATCACCGGCTGTTCCTCCGGCTATGGCCTGGAGACCGCCCGCCATTTCCATGCGCGGGGCTGGCGCGTGATCGCCACCATGCGTGCCCCGCGGCCGGATCTGTTGCCGTCGGATGAGCGCATGAGCGTATTGCCGCTGGATGTCACCCGGCCGGAGAGCGTCGTGGCCGCGCTGCGCGCCAGCGGTCCGATCGACGTGCTGGTCAACAACGCCGGCATCGGCCTGTTCGGCGCTTTCGAAGCCACGCCGATGCGAACGGTGCGGGAGATCTTCGAGACCAACACCTTCGGGGTAATGGCGATGGTCCAGGCGGTGATCCCGCAGTTCCGCGAACGCGGCGCGGGGATCATCGTCAACGTCACCTCGAGCGTGACGCTCGCTCCGATGCCGCTGGTCGCGGCCTATGCCGCCAGCAAGACGGCCGTCGAAGGATTCACCACGTCGCTGGCGCATGAAATGGAAGCGGTGGGCGTGACGGTGAAGCTGGTCGAACCGGGCTACGCGCCCACCACCCGATTCGCCGTCAATGGCGAAGAGCGGATGCGCGGCCTGATCCCCGAGGCCTACGCCGATTTCGCCAACCGGATTTTCGCCGCGCTGTCCGCGGGCGGCGACTTCACCCGCGAGACGGACGTGGCGCAGGCTGTCTGGCAGGCGGCGAATGATGCGACCGGTACCCTGCGATTCCCCGCCGGCGCGGATGCGGTTGCGCTGGCGTTGGCGGGTTCCAGGCAACCAGCGGGCTGAGCCGGGCAGAAAGCATCGTGCCCGCCGGGCCCGGCAAGCGGCATCGAACAGCCGCGGCATGGCCCGGATCGCGGGAACGGTGACCGCCGTCGAACATCTCCTCTTGACCGCAAGCGGTGTGTGGATCAATTTCTCTGCTGGACGCCCCAAGGGAAACAGGGGACTCCCGCACCGACATGGCCTATCTGTCCGCGCTGCTGTTCCTGGCGGCTCACGCCTGCGCCATCGGGATCTCCGGCGGCGCGCCGTTGGCGTCCTATCCGTTCCTGGTGCTTGCGACGCTGATGGCGGCGGTGAGCTGCGCATGGCGCGCGCGCCGCGCGCCGCGTCCCGAGCGGGAATGGGATCTCGCCGCGCTGGCGATGCTGCTGTGGGCCGGCGGCATGCTGGCGGCGGCCTGGCAGGCATGGACCGGCAGCCCACTGGCCGGCGCCGCCAGCCTGCTGTTGTACGTGCTGTACGGTGTGCCGCTGACCTTCGCGATCGCCAGCGCGGGCAACGAAGCATGGCCGCTGCGGCTCATCGACGCGGTGCTGGCGATCGGGCTGGGCGCGCTGTACGCGGGGCATACGCTCTCTTTGGCGATGGACCAGACCGTGGGCGGGCAGAATTTCCTGGATCTTCGCCTGACCCTGGATCTGGAAAACCTGTTCATCGCCACTTTCGCACTGGCACGCCTGGCGATCAGCACCACCAGCCGCGCACGCGATTATTTCCGCGCACTGTCCTGCTTCGCGGTCGCTTACCTGCTGGTGGCGGCCATCACCAACCACTTCTTCGCCGACATCGATTTCGGCGGCTACACGGATCTGATCATCGGCATCCCGTTCCTGTGGCTGGCCATCCTGGGCCGACAGGCGCCCTCCGCGCCCTCCCTCCGCGCATATCCGCCGCGCCGCAACCATCTGGTGCGGGCCGGCAGCCACCTGTTCCTGCCGTTGACCCTGCTGCCGATCTCCGCGCTGGTGGTCGGCACCCGGCCGCTGCTGGGCGCGCTCGGCTTCGTGCTGGCCACGCTGGGCGCGGCGATCCGCGGCGTGATGCTGCAGATCCGGACCTACGAGGAGCGGGATCAGCTCGACGTGCTCGCCCGCATCGACGGACTGACCCGCATTCCCAACCGCCGTCATTTCGAGGAATCGATGGATCGGGAATGGCGCCGTTGCATGCGTTCCGGGGATTCGCTGGCGTTGCTGATGATCGACATCGACCACTTCAAGCAGCTCAACGACACCTACGGGCATCCGGAAGGCGATCGCATCCTGCAGGCCGTGGCCCGCGCGCTGGCGGCATGCGCGCATCGTTCGTCGGATACGGTGGCCCGCTATGGCGGCGAGGAGTTCGCCGCGCTGCTGCCTTCCATCGGCCGCGGCGGCGCACTGAATGTCGCCGAGGCGATGCGAAACGCGGTCGAGGAACTCGCGCTGCCATCGCCCCACGCCGGGGATCGGGTCACGATCAGCATCGGCGTGGCCTTCATCGCCGCCGTTGAGGGCGGCCATCCTTCCGATCTGCTCGCCAACGCGGACGAGGCGCTGTACCGGGCGAAGGCGGAGGGACGCAACCGTGTCCGGGACGCGGCTTCGGCGGTGTCCTGATCGCGACGCGGACCTCGACGGGCGGATCAAGCGCCCGGCGACGTGAGCGGTTTCAGCAACAGCAACACGCACAAGCTCCCCATGAAGACCGCCATCAGCGCATCCAGCACGCGCCAGGCGCGCGGATCGCGGAACATCGGGAGCAACAGCCGCGCCCCGTAACCGAGGCTGGAGAACCACGCCATGCTGGCGAGGCAGGCACCCGCCGCGAATGCGACGCGCGCGGACCCCGCATAGCGGGTGGACAGGCTGCCCAGCAGCACCATGGTGTCCAGGTAGACGTGCGGGTTGAGGAAGGTGAAGGCCAGGCAGGCCAGCAGCACGCGTCGCCCATCGGCGTCTCCGGTGCCCGTGGGTGCCAGCGCGCCGCCGCCCCGCCAGGCGCGACGGGCCGCCATCAGCCCGTAGGCGGCCAGGAAGGCCGCGCCGCCGTAACGCAGCGCCTCCAGCAATGAAGGCCATTGCCGCACCAGCGCGCCGATGCCGGCCACGCCGCAGGCGATCAGCGCGATGTCGCCGAGCATGCAGGTCAGCACCACCCTGCCGACGTACCGGCGCTGCAGCCCCTGGCGCAGGACGAACGCGTTCTGCGCGCCGATGGCGATGATGAGGCCGGCGCCGGCGATGAATCCGGCGGAAGCGGCGGCAGGAAGCATGGGGTCATCCGGAGACGGGGCAGCGCAGCCTGCCGCTCCGGACCACATAAGGCCAGCTGATTTTGCTTTAGGCTGTGAAGCAAATCTAATCCGGGGTTCCCGCCGTGGATCTCATCCACCCGCAACTGGCCGCGTTCGCCGCGGTGCTGGAGGAAGGCAGTTTCGAAGCCGCCGCCCGCCGTCTGTCCATCACCCCGTCGGCGGTGTCGCAACGGATCAAGTCACTGGAGGATCGCCTGGGCCAGGTGATCGTCGTGCGCCAGGCGCCGTGCCGGCCCACGCCCGCCGGCGAGAAACTGCTGCGACGCGTGCGGCCGATGCAGGCGCTGGAAGCCGAGGCGCTGGCGGATTTCCTGCCGGAGGCGGCGACGTCGCCGGCCAGCCGCTCGATCGCCATCGCCGTCAACGACGATTCGCTGGAAACCTGGTTCATCGCCGCGCTGGCATACCTGCATGAGCGCCACGGCTACCTGTTCGACGTGCGCGTGGACGATCAGGATCACACCCTGGAACTGCTGCGCGACGGCACCGTGCTGGGCGCGGTGACCGCCGAGGCGCGCGCGCTGCAGGGTTGCAACGTCCATCCACTGGGCACCATGCGCTACTGCGCAATCGCCTCGCCGGCCTTCGCCGCGCGTCATTTTCCCTCCGGCGTGGATGCCGCTTCGCTCGCGCGGGCGCCGATGGTGGTCTACAACCGCAAGGACGAACTGCAGGCGCGCTTCGTCCGCCGCATCACCCGCGCGCGCATCGCGCCGCCCACCCACTACCTGCCCACGTCCACCGGCTTCGTGGATGCCGCCACGCTTGGCCTGGGCTGGTGCCTGGCGCCGGAATCCATGGTGGCGCCCGCGTTGAAGGCGAAGACGATCGTCAACATCGATCCATCCCGCTGGATCGACGTGCCGCTGCACTGGCAGCACGCGGCGGTGCGCTCCAGCACGCTCCGGCAGATCAGCGATGCGTTGCGCGAGGCGGCGGCGGGTGTGCTGCGTACCTGAAAAGACGATGGACTGAGGCGGAAAATCCGCGACGTGGCAAGCCGGCCGCCGTGATCGGCCTAGAGCACATGACCGGTCGCCGCGGTCCAGTACTGGATGACCTGACGGCTGGTTCTGGCCGGCGCTGAATCCGCCGGCCCACCGAGCAGCGATTCAGCCAATGCGCCCGATTCGACCGCACGCAGGAATGCGGAGATTTCGGTCGCGAGGGGAATGAGTGCGGCGGATCTGGCGTGCGCGGCCAAACCGACGCGCTCGCCCATCCCGCGCAACCGATCCGCCGCCGAATCCGCATGAGCGCCGAGATCCTCCACCACGGAAGTGTTGGTCCGCAGGGTGAGATCCGCCCAGCCCAAAGCCGTGGACGCGGCAAGCTCCTGTCTGGCGAGTTGCTGGCCTTGACGACGGGCGAGCAAGCGGTCGCGAAGTCGGGCCGCCGCGCGAACCATCGAGCCGCCGTCCGAGCTTCCCGCATCGAGCGCCCGGGAGATCTGCCGAAGCAGTTCCTCGAACAGCGGCACGAAATCGGCGTTGTGCTGCTCCGCCTTTTCGTAGGCTGCGGGACTGTTGTCTTCCGCGCCAAACGCCAACTCCATGCCGAACAATCGCCAGTAGGCATTCCGGCGACCCGCCTCCGGGTCGCGCGCGGGCGGGCGCGAGGAAGGCCAATGCGCCATCGGCATCACTTCGCCGTCCAGGATCACCTCCGAGGCATCCAGCCAGCGCTGTGTCGCCGGGCTCGGCACGCCCAGCGATTCACCGCTGCGGTACAGGCGCACGACGCGCTGGAGAATCTGCACGACACGCGTGTTTTCCAGCATGAAAGCATAGGCGAGGTGATTCCAGGCCGGGCCGGCCTCCGGTTCAAAGCCTGCGAACGCGCCCGTCGTCCATCGGGTGCGCCGCGCCGGACCCGCGGGTCGTGGCTCCGGCTTCCAGGGATCGAACGCGTCCCAGACCTGCTCCATGTGCAGCACCAAATCGAGCGGGTCGGATGCCAGGATGACCGCATCGAGTGCGTCGCTCCCGGCGGTGGCGATGGACGCGCCCGGCGCGCTTGCGGCGTCTCCCGCGGCAATGCGCTCGACAAGCTGGATGAACATGGCCGGCCACTCCGGTGGGATGAACCCATCGTAGACCCGTGAGCGGGCGAAGCGCCAACGCGCGGCGCGATGCGGATCGGGGTGTCGATATACTTTCATCGAATTCCGGATGCGGCTTCCATCCGGCGAGCCATCGCCACCGCTTCCGCCAGGAGACAACGCATGCTGAAGATCTGGGGCCGCATCAATTCCTCCAATGTCCGCAAGGTGTTGTGGGCCGCGCGGGAACTGGGGCTGGCCTGTGAATCCATCAACGCCGGCGGCGCATTCGGTGTGGTGGACAGCCCGGAATACCGGCGGAAGAATCCGAATGGCCGGGTGCCGATGATCGAGGATGGCGATTTCGTCCTCTGGGAATCCAACGCCATCGTCCGCTACCTGATGGCGCGCTACGGCGCCGATGGCCTGTACGCCGCCGAGCCGATGGCGCGGGCGAGCGCGGACAAGTGGATGGACTGGACGACCTCCACCTTCGCCGGGCCGTTCCGCACCGTGTTCTGGGGTGTGCTGCGCACCCCGCCCGAACAGCAGGACCGGGACGCCATCCATGCCGCCATCCGCGACATCGACGAACTGCTGCGGATTCCGGAACAGGCGTTGGCCGAACAGCCGTACCTTTCCGGCGAGAACTTCGGCATGGGCGACATTCCACTGGGCAGCTTCATCTATGCATGGTTCGAGATGCCCATCGAGCGCGCGCCGGCGCCGCACCTGTCCGCCTGGTACGCGCGCCTCAGGACGCGCCCGGCCTATCAGTCCGCCGTCATGACCGCGCTGACCTGATGCGCGGGTGAAGAAAGACACTCCGTACGCCGGGCCTGGGGTGGCACGCAGTGGGCCATCCCGGACGTTGGCGGGCAGGCGGGTGCGACCCTGTTCGCGGAGGCGGCATCCCGGAAGAGAGAAGTGCCGGCCCCCTTTCACTGGACACCGGAGATTGCCCGCATGCGCCGCTGGATGCTGTTGTCGCTGATGACCATCACTCCCTTTCCGGGGTCCGCCGCCATCCCCGCTTCCGGTCAGGCGGAATCTGCGCCACATGGGAGCGCGGAGACGGAGCAGATCCTGTCGTTCCTGCTCACCTGCACCGCCGATGATTTCCGGAAATCCGATCCGGGAACTTCCGTGCGGGTCCGGGACGTTCGTCTGGCCCGCGTGCCGACCACGACGGGAAAGTCTCCCCAATACGAGCCGTGTGGAGAGTTCATCGCCGGTACGGAGCAGCATGAATGGGCCAAGTTCGCCACGGTGAAGACGTCCGGTTACGAGCAGTGGACCGGCGCGGCGGCGACCGGGCTCTGTGGACGCGAGGACATCGCGTGGGAAGAGGTTCCCGGCCTGACCGAATCGCTCCGGCGGAAACTGGACGCGCATTGTACCGGCGCGCGCGTTCCGGCGATCGCGCGCATGCGTCTTTCATCCGTCAGGACCAGCGGCGGGGATGCCGGCGCCCGTTGATCCAGCCACCCAGCCAGGTCGTGCGGACGAACAGCCCGTAACTGCCCAGCAGCAAGGCCAGGGCGACCAGCAGGACGGCGATGAATTTCAAACCGGCCGGGCCGGGCACGCGCACGATCAGCACCTGCAGGACCATCACCACCGGGATGTGCGCCAGATAGATCCAGTAGGACGCATCGGCCAGGTAGCGGCGGAATGGATGCGCGTTGGCGAATGCCCGCAGCGCCGCGCCGGTGAGGCCGAAGGTCCAGCTCCACGCGCCCAGCGCGTAGAGCGTCGCGTACAGCCAGGTGCGCGACTCGCGCGCGGCGGGTACCAGCACCACCTGGCCTCCCAGCAGCGCCAGACAGATCAGCGTGCATGCCACAGCGACGACGAGCTGCATCCGCCAATGCCGCGCCAGTCCGGGCAGCAGGTCGCGCCCGCGGTGCAGCCACCAGCCGAACAGGAACGCGCTGCCGAAGGCGACGCACGCCGCCAGCGAGGGATACAGCGATTGGTCCGGGGTGGGAACGCCGAAGAACGCATACCACTTCGCCGTGCTCGCCAATGCGATCGCCAGCGGCAGGGCCAGCAGTGGCGGTCCGGCGCGGGACGCCAGCACGCGCGTGACGGCGTCGCCCCATCGCAGCAACGCCGGCGAAAACGGCAGGCGGCCGATGATGGCGCGTAACGCCAGCAGCGCCGCGTAGCAGAGCGTCAGCGCGTACAGGAACCACAGGTGGGTCAGCGGAAACGTCTCCGGAGTGAGCGGCGGCGGAGGTGGCGACGGCGGCAGGGTGCCGCCGTTGTCCAGCATCGCGCCCAGCGCCAGCGCCGACACGATGCCGGTCATCACCAGCGGCCAGCCGGCCAGCAGGACCAGGGTGATGCGCTTGCCGCGATCGCGGATGAAGCCACCCGTTCCCAGCCGTTCGCAGGCCAGCCGGCCGAAGAAGCCGGCCAGCAGGAAGAACAGCACCATCCGGAACATGTGCGGAATGTAGAAGCCCAGGCCGATCCAGGCGGAAGGATCCGGATCGTGGGTGACCCAGAACGCCTTTGCGCCCGGCATGAAGGCGATGCTGGCGTGGACCACGAGCCCGAGCAGCAGCGCGAATCCGCGCAATGCGTCCAGCCCATGCAGGCGGTCGTTGCCGGAGAGGGAGGCGGGAAGTGAGGGGCTGGACATGCGAGGTTCCTTTTTTGGGCACGCGCGTCCCCGGCCCGCCGTTGATGGGCGGGAGCGCGTGTGGAAACAGGGAATGACGCGGCACGGTCGCCGCGCGGCGGATCAGCGGTCCGGCGGGTGGATGGCGGATGGCATGGCGGGAGCTCCGGGCGACGGTCGAACCGTGATTCGCGGCGGAGCCGGAAAAATCACGGCGATGCCGGCAAGCGCGCGCAGGCGGCCGGCGAGGAATGCCGATACGACAACGCGGCTGGCGCTGCCTAGGCCTTCGCGGCCTCGGCGTAATGCGCCCGCATGAACCCGGTGAAGGCGCGCACCTTCGCCGTCAGTTGGCGCGCATGCGGATACAGGGCGAAATAGTGGCGGTGGCCGGCGTGGTATTGCGGCAGCACGCGGAGCAGGCGGCCGGCGGCGAGATCGGCCTGGACAGTCAGGAAGGTCAGCGCGGCGATGCCCTGGCCGGCCAGGGTGGCCGCATGCAGCGAGAGGATCGAATCCACCCGCAGCCTGTCGCCGGTGGAGACGGACGTTTTCTTCCCGTCCGGCGACACCAGCGTCAACGCCGCGCCGTCACCGGCGTAGGCCAGCAGGCCATGTCCCGCGAGATCGTCGGGCGTGCGTGGCAGGCCATGCCGGGCGATGTAGGCCGGCGCGGCGACCAGTACGCGTTCGGAGACCGCCAGTTCCCGTGCCGCGAGGGTGCTGTCGGCGAGCGGGCCGGAGATCCGGATCGCCATGTCGAATCCGCCCTTGATCAGATCCACCGGGCGATCGTCGCAGGACAGATCCAGGCGGATGCCCGGATGGCGTTGCACGAAACCGGGCAGCCATTGCCCCAGTTCCAGCGCCCCGATCGCGTGCGGAAGACTGACCCGCAGCAGGCCCGACGGCGAGCCTGCATCGCCTTTCACACGTTGCCGCGCGATATCCAGCCGATCGAGGATGTCGACGCAATCCAGGTAGTACCGGGCGCCGGCCTCGGTGGGCGTGAGGCCGCGGCTGTTGCGGTTGAGCAGGCGGGCGCCCAGTTCGCGTTCCAGTTGGCCAATCTGGCGGGACAACGAGGTGTGGGTCGTGCCCAGGCGTTCGGCGGCGCGGGTGAAGCTGCCGGCTTCCACGATGTTCCGGTATGCGCGCATGGCCGAGGCATGATCCATTTTCCACTCCGGTGATGGCATCCGCGGACCTGCGGATGCCGGGTTGGGCCGGGAGCGTATCACCGCACCGGTCAACGCATCGATCACCGCACCGGCAGGGCGAGGATCTGATCGGTGGTCATCACGTCGCCGAAGGTGTCCTCGATTTCCGCCAGCGCCGACGCGTGCAGTTGCTGATGGTCGACACGACCGCCATCGCGCAGATCGAGGTCGCGGGTGGCGGTGGCATCGGCGGACACGACGACGCGATATCCGCGGACGGAGGCATCGCGCGCCGCGCCGGCCACGCAGGCGTGGGTCTGCAGGCCGGCGATGATGAGGGTGTCGGCGCCCGCCTCCTTCAGGATCTTCTCCATCGTCCCGGCGGAGTTTCCGGCGAACACGCTGACCGCATCCTTGCGGACGACGGCTTCGCCGGCATCCGGTTGCATGGCCTCATGGAATCCGACCGTCGCGCCGCCTTCGGCGAACAGCGGCGCCCCGGTCGGCAGGACGTGCTGGACGTGGATGACGCGGATGCCGTGCCGTCCGGCGAAGTCACGCAGGCGGCGGGTCTGCCGGAGCGCGGCCTGTCCGTCCGGAATGACCATGCGGCCACCGGGGAAGTACTCGTTCTGGAAGTCGATGACCAGCAGGACGGTCCTGTCCGCGCGCAATTCGGCGACGAGCGCGGCGCCAGCCATGCTGCGGATGGTAGGCGCGGGTTGCGCGGCGACATCGCCGAGTCCGGCGATGCCGAACGCGGCGAGGCCCAGCAGGGAAGTGATTCGCATGGAACTGACCTCGGTTGTCATGGGGCGGCCATGGTGCGGCGCCCGTCACGCATCGGGTAGCCGAGATGGCGCACAGCAGCGGTGCGGTTCGCGCACAGCCGACGTGCCGCTGGGATGCCCGGATGATAGGGTTTCCCGTCAGGCGCGAAATGCGCGGTGAATCGGGGAGGCGGACGTATGAAGCACGGAATGATGATCGGCGCGATGATCGGGATCGCATCCGCAATCGCGACGTTCCAGATATCCATGTACGCGCTGGCCTACGCCGCCGCGATCGCGATGCCGCATGGCTTTCCCACGGGGATATGGGATGTCTTCGTGTTGTTTGGACCGGGGGCGTGGTTGGTCGCGCTGGTGATCCATGGAATCGCGCTTCGGATGGTCTCCGTGCACATCCCGGTGGCGCTGCTGGCCTTTGTCGCGACCTGTGTCGTCGCGCTGGCGGTCATCGGCAGCCTGCATGCCGGCGGCAAGACCCTGCTCGCCTGGACGCTGGGCGCCGGGCTGGCCTCATGGTGGGTGGCGCGTGGCAGGCGACGGAAGCCGGGCCAGGCGGTGCAGGGCACGTGAATCCTTCGCATGCACGCCTTGCCATCGATGTGCCCCGCCAGGCCCGCGATGCCAGCGGCGCATTGCAGGAAGGATTGGGGGACCATCTCCTCGCCCTCTATCTCTACGGCTCCTTCGTCGAAGGCGGCCTGCGCGCGCAGAGCGATATCGATCTGCTCGCGGTGGTGCGGCGGCCGTTGACGCCCGCCGAACGCGCCGCCCTGATGCGGAGCCTGCTGGCGTTCTCCGCATATCCGGCGAGAAATGGATTGCGTCCGCTGGAAGTGACCTGCCTGGTCCTGTCCGACATCCAGCCCTGGCGGCACCCGGCCCGCCGCGAATTGCAGTTCGGCGAATGGCTGCGACCGGAACTGGAAGCGGGGACGGTGCCGCCGCCGGAACCGGATCCCGACATCGCCCTGCTGATCGCGCAGGCGCGCGCCAAGGGGATCGCGCTGCACGGGCCCGCCGCCGCCGAACTCTTACCCGAGATTCCACGCGAGGACATCCGCGCAGCCATCCTCGCGATGATGCCGGAGGTGGCGCGCAACTGGCGCGGAGAGGAGAAGCACGCGCTGCTCACCCTGGCGCGCATGTGGGTGACATTGCGAACCGGTGAATTCGCCGCCAAGGACGTCGCGGCCGCGCGTGCGCTGGCGGAAGTGCCCGGTGAACATCATGCCGTCCTCCTGCACGCCGTTGCGGTCTATCGCGGCGAGTACGAAGAGGATTGGAGCGGGTGGCCGGCGGAGGTGGAAGCATGCGCCCGTTGGTTCGTACAGGCGGTCAACGTGTTGACGCAAGGCGATTCCCCACGCTTGCCGAGCCCACGGTAGAACGGCGCACACCAACTGAAACTTGCGGGGAGAGAGGCTGCGAGATTGACGGTCACTGTCCGCCGTTCAAGCAAATGTCAGTTGTAATCACAATTACACGGGTGTAAAAGAGCGACCAGATGCCAAGGGATGGCGAGGCATCATGGGTTCTGTCGTCCGCGTGGAGATGCGACGTACCGTCAGCTCTTTTTTGCAGCGACTGACACGTTTATGGACAAGCGCGCCGGGATGCGTGTGGCGCGTGGAACAGGGGATTCCGTCGTGCCTACCGAGAGCTCCGCAACGTCGCCAAAACTGGCGGGTTTCCTGCTGGCCGTGGTCATCGGCGTGCTGTTTGCGCCGCTGGCGCTGCGCCTGGCCGATGTGGTCGCACAATCGACTGGAGGCGGCTCCCAGCCCGGCGTCGTGGTTTATGCCGACCCCATATCGGATGCCGTCTCGGCCACCGCCGCCGAGTTCCGCGTGGACGAATCGGGAGCGGCTACCTACACCATTCCCCTGTACGCGGTGCCGGGTACCGCCGGAGTGGAGCCGCGACTGAGTCTGTCCTACTCCAGCCAGGCCGGCCACGGCCCGCTGGGCAAGGGCTGGTCCATTGACGGACTGTCCTCCATCACCCGTTGCCGAGCGACGCGCGAAGCCGGCGACTTCCTGGGAGCGGCCACACCGGATGGCGAATTCCGGCCGGTCAACTTCTCTGCCTCCGATCGCTACTGCCTGGATGGACAGCGATTGGTGCCATCCCCGGTGGCATGTCCCGCAGCGGGAAGTCTGAGTGGTGTTGCGCTGGCGACCGAGATCGATTCGTTCCGCCGCATCTGCGCCTACACGGCCAACGCGGTACTGGGACCGGCCTTCTTCACGGTGGAAGGCAAGGATGGCTCCATCAGCTGGTATGGCGACCGCGACAACAATGGCAGCGCCAACCGCCCGGATGGCTATGTCGAAACCACTTCGCCGCTGCGCCCGGGCGCAGCGCTGTTCTGGGCGCAGACGCGTTTCCAGGACTCCACCGGCAACTACGTCGACTACGTTTATTCGGAGAACCCTGCTGGTGCCGGTACTGGCGAGCACCTCCTGGCCGAGGTGCGTTACACCGGCAAGACGGCACTGCCCGGTCAATCCGCAAGCCATTTGCCGTACGCCAAGTTGCAGTTCAACTACACCGCGCGGTCCGCCGCCGATTGGACACGCGCGTATGTCGCCGGTGGGGTGGTCACCGGCTCGCGCCGGTTGGACAGTATCACCAGTTGCGCCACCGCCGGCAGTTGCGCGAAGGAGCAGCAGGCACGCCATATCCTGCTGACCTATTCGGCGGCTCCGTCCGGCAGTGGCCTGGACACGTTGGTGGGCCTGCAGGAATGCCGTGACAACACCGCGGCGGTATGCAGCTCGCCGACGTCATTCCTGTGGAGCAGCGGCGCCCATCAGTTCGCCAGCTATGAGAAGCCGGCGAATCTTTCCTTGGCCACAGACCATTTCAAGCATTTCAAACTGGGTGACTTCAACGGCGACGGACGTCAGGACCTGGCGGTTCTCTATCTCGCGGGTCAGGGATGCTACGGCGGCAGTTGGATCATCAGCATGTTGGGAGCACTGGACAGCGCGGGACGCCCCACGTTCACCAACGCCACCTACAACTGCGTGCCGGTGGACATCACCGCCCGGGGGGAAGGGGCCTGGCACCTGCTGGACTACAACGGCGACGGGCGGGATGACCTGTTCGTGTCGAGCGCGGCGGGGCAGGGATGGCGCGTCCATCCTTCCAATGGAACGCACTTCGACATGACGGTGAATCTTATCGCCGGGCTGTCCCCCATCGTGCCTTCGGACAATACAGCGACCCAGCAGGCACAAGTGGCCGATTTCAACGGCGATGGGCTTGCCGATATCGTCTATCCGACCGCATCGGGCATGCGGGCCCGCTTGATGGAACGTCATGCGACGGGTTTCGTCTGGGGCGCGGAGAGGACCGTGCAGGTTGATCCCGCGGACTTGCAGGCAGCGTACACCTGTGCGCCGGGCGATACCTGCACCAGCACCGCAGCCAGCGCACCGAGTACGTTGGGGAGCTTTACCCAACTGGCGGACTTCAACGGTGACGCGGCGTCCGACCTGCTGATTCAGGTCACGACCCGGATACGGTTCGGGGAACCGATTTGCGATCCCTTGCTGGCGGCCCGCAGCTACCAGCACGCCATCCTGGACGAGGTTTCGAGCCGCACGGATGTCCGGGCGCGGCCACCGTGCGTGACGGGAGCGAGTTCCTACAATCTGACGGCATTCAGCGTGAAGTCGTTGACCGCGACCACGATCACGTTGGGGGCCTACGGCGTGGTCGCGTCCGGTACGATTTCTTCCCTCCAGCTTGCCGACTTCAATGGCGATGGGCTGACCGATTCGGTCTATCGCAGGATAGGGACCAACGCGTGGATGTACCGCATCAATACGGGTGCGGGCATGCAACATGACGTGGAACTACCCGTGCCGGGCGGACTCGAGGACTACGCGAAGTTTGTCGATGTGAATGGCGATGGCCGTTCCGATGCTCTGTACCTCGTCGATGTGGGCAACAAGATCTACTACTGGCGCCGGGCACTGCCCAACGGCGGGTTCGCTCCCGGCGCGCCGCTGCCCGGTGGCAATGCACGGCACTGCGATGGCAGCTGCAATCCGGCCCAGAGCGTGGCCTGGTTCTCCGACGCGGATGGTGATGGCAACCCCGACTTCCAGACGTTGAGTTTCTATGGCAGTACGGTCGCATTGTTCTTCTCGCGCGGCACGCAGGTGTTCCAGCCCCGCGACGTCATCACCCGGGTGACCAACGGCCTGGGCCTGGAAACCGACATCACCTACGCATCCCTGACCAATGCCGCCGTGTACCGGCGTGAGACCGGATCGCGCAATGGTCTGAACTGGGGACGCGGGTCGCCGGTGATGGACATGATCGCGCCCAGTTACGTGGTGGCACGGGTCGCCAGTACTTCGCCGGTGACGGGCAATCCCAACGCCAAGGCCTCGGTCATCTACCGGTACACGGGCGGGCGGATCCAGGGCGGAGGGCGCGGCTTCCTGGGTTTCAGCGCGGTCAGCACCGTGGACACCAACCATGCGGAAGGGCATGTCGTCACGACGACGCTGTATGCGCAGAACTTCCCGTATGTCGGCATGCCGACACGGACGGTGAAGGTAGCCGTCATCGGGCAGACCTACGCCGTCTCACCGTGCCTGACCGGAACCATCAGCAACAGTTGCTTCGCCGTGCCCGGGCAGGCATTTCCCGCCTTTGGCGGCAGCATGTTCTCCAACCAGCTCCACAGTTGGGAGGTCGCTCCCGCCACGCTGTCCGCGTAAAGCCCGCTCCATGTCCGTACGCAAGGCACGGAAGAAACGCTGCGGGATCCTTATACGGGAACCTACACCAGCCGCGTGGGGACGGCTTACAGCTATGGCGCGAACGGCAACGTCAGCCAGACAGTGGTGGATACCTACACCGGCAACAGCACACTGGTGTCCACGCTCATCACCAGCAACACCTATGCCGACAATGTCGCCAAGTGGCGGCTCGGGCGCCTGACCGCGAGTACCATCACCCACCGCAGGCCCGGCCAGACCGATGTCGTCCGCACCTCGGGCTTTGGTTATGCGATGAGCGGTGCGGTGACCGGTCTGTTGAACGAGGAGCGCAGCCAGCCCGGCGCAAGCGCCAACCTGGCTTCGACGAAAGCCTATTCGCTGGACGAATACGGCAATCGCGTCCAGTCCACGACCTGCGCCGCGCCGGGCACCAACTGTTCGACGGCCGGCTTCGTGTTCCATCCCGCGAGCATGGATGCGGTCAAGCGCTACTCGCGGATGGAATACGACGCCACCGGGCGTTTCCCGGTGGCGACCTACGAGCCGTTCTGGTCCGGCACGGGCGCCCAGGAGCTGCGCACCGCCTTCATCGCCGATCGCGACATCTTCGGTAATCCGGTCAACACGCTGGATGTCAACAACGTTCGCACCATGAAGATGGCCGGACTGCTGGGCCGCGACTACTTCACCTGGGTGCGTACCGCGCCCAACGCCAACCCCGGGCAAGGAGGGGCCAGCGCGACGACGACCTATCGCTGGTGCGGCTCAGGAGCCAACGCGGTCAACTGCCCCGACGGTGCCCGCTTCCGTCAGCAGATCGCGGCGACCGAGTCTCTCCGCCAGTGGACCTATTTCGACGCGATGGGCCACCCGCTGCTCAAGGCGGTGGAGAGTTTCAACGCCGGCGTGAGCGGACAGGACGTGTCCGCCGTCTGCACCCAATACGACGCCGTGGGCAGGCCGACGCGCGCCTCCAACCCGTTCTTCCTGCCAGGGGTCGCAGGCACCGCGGGGCCGGCTGGATTGGGAGCGGTCTGTGCATCCGGTGAACGCCTGTGGACGACGACCCGTTACGACATCCTGGGCCGGGTTACGAACGTGCAGACGCCGGATGGCAATCAGGTCACCACCACCTATGCGGGCCTGAGCACGACCACGCGCGACCAGCGCAACAATCCGACGACCCAGGTCCGCAATGGCAGGGGCGAACTGGTGAATACGGTTGATGCCAATGGCATGCAGACCGATTTCGCCTATACCGCGGATGGCAATCTGCGCACCGTCAGCCGTAATGCCGGCAACGGCGTGATCAGCAACAGCTTCGTCTACGACGTGTCGGGAAGAAAAATCCAGCAGAACGATCCGGATACCGGCACCACGCTGTTCCAGTACAACGCACTGGGTGAACTGATCGCGCAGACCGACAACGGCGGCTATCGCATCGAACATGAACTGGATGCGCGCGGTCGTGCTTGGCGCAAGACCAGTCGATTGCCCGGTGGCGCGGCGGAAACGGTGTCGACGCTTGACTTCGACAATGCGGTCAACGGTGCCGGGCAACTTGCCAGCGAAACCATCACCGGCACCTATGCCGCCTGGTCCGGACAAACCGGGACCGGGCTGGGTTACACGCGCCAGTACTTCTACGACACGTTGGGACGACCACAGGGCAGTCAGGCAACCGTGGATGGGCAGTGGTATTTCAGCCATCAGGAGTACGATCTGCTGGGCCGTCCCTGGAAATCGCAGGACGCCAGCGGGCTGTGGACAAAAAACCAATACGGTCCGCGCGGTCCCATCGCGATCTGCGCCAGCGACAGCACGGACGTCAACGTGGCCTGCGGCAGTGGTGCGGAAACCTACCAGCGCACCCTGGCCACCGATGCCTGGGGCAACGTGGTGCGCGAGCGCCGCGGTGGATTGGCGGCGATGGAGGTTGTGCGCCAGTACCACGCCCGGACAGGCCGTATCGCGGACATCTGCGCGGGAAATGCGGCCTGCAATCTCGTCAAGGAAGCCTACGCCTGGGATGCTGCCGGCAACCTGAGCACCCATCAGAAGGAAGGGCGCTATCTGGAAACCTTTTCCTACGATGGGCTGAATCGCCTGGTCGAGGGGAAACTGGCCTGGACCAACGGCGTGCCGGTCAACCAGACCACGCTGCTCAACGCCTACGACGGTCTGGGCAACATCTGCAGCAAGAATGGCATCGGCTATGCCTACCCCGGTGGTGATGGCTGCGTTGGCGCACTGGCGATGCCGGTGGCCGGGCAGATGCAGGCGGCGCGGGACCTCAGCCACTACTTGGTGCCGGTGGAGAAGCGGGTGTCGGCTCGTGCCTTTGCGCGGGCGCAGCCGTCGCCAGCACAGGGCATCGTGCCGCCGGAACGGGCCGAGACCCGCCGGATGGCCGCGCGACCGAAGACATTCCAGCGAGCTGCCCTGGCTGCACGTCCGAAGTTCGGCACCTCGCGGACGACCGCCGGCACGTCGCCGCTCGCCACCAACAGCATCGTCGCGCTGGGTGCCATCACCGGCAGCCCGCATGCGGTCAGCCAGACCGGGCAGGGCGCCGCCGCGGCGTTCTACACCTACGACGATCGCGGCAACCAGACCCTGCGCGATGCGCCGGGCACGGCCAACGACCGCACCGTGCGTTACAGCGCCGATGGCAAGGCTCATGAAATCCAGATGGGCGGCGGCCAGCGGGTGCGGTTCTGGTACGGTCCGGACGGGCAACGCTACAAGCGCGAGGAAGCGGGCACGGTCACCTTGTACCTGGGCGGGGTGGAACTGGTGATTCAGGGCGGGTTGACGACCGCCCGGCGCGTCATCGGCGGCATCGTGCAGCAGACGGTGGCGGGCGGCGCGGTGCAGGCGACGCGGTACCTGTTCCATGACCATCTGGGCAGCGTGGTGCGCATCGCCGATGCCAACGGGGCGCTGGCCGAGGGCCTGGACTTCACCGCCTTCGGCGAGCGGCGTGGCTACAGCGACCCCAACGGCGTCGGCGGCGCCTCACCCACGACGCCGCGCGGCTTCACCGGCCACGAGATGGTGGACGGCACCGGCGTCATCCACATGAACGGGCGCATCTACGACGCGGCCCTGGGCCGGTTCCTGCAACCGGACCCGCTGGTGCAGTCGCCGGACAACGCGCAGAGCTGGAACGCCTACACCTACGTGTTCAACAACCCGCTGGCGTACACGGACCCGACGGGGATGTTCACGTTCCGGCAACTGGTGGGCATCGCCATCGCGGTCATCGGCACGCTGGTGGCGCCGCAGTTCGGCAGCGTGTGGGCCAAGATTGGCTATGCGATGGCGATTGGTTTCGCCAGCGGCTACGTGGCGACGGGCACCTTCAAGGGCGGTGTCATCGGCGCGTTCTCGGCAGGCGTCACCGTGGGCATCGCCAACGCAGGCAACCTGGACCCTTGGCAGAAAGTGGGTTTGCAGGCCACGACCGGCGGGGTGGTGGAGAGTCTGAGCGGGGGCAGGTTCGGGCACGGGTTCGTGTCCGCGGGGGTGACCGCATCGGTGATGCCGCAGGTGGGTCATATCCGCAACGACACCGTGCGGACCACCGTGGGCGCGTTGGTGGGCGGTACGCTGTCCAGGGCCACGGGTGGGAAGTTCGCCAATGGGGCGGTGAGTGGGGCGATTCAGGGGGCGATGATGCGGACCTCTACTGGGGCCCGTACACCAAGCGACAGTAACGAGATGGGAGATGGATTCCTTGATGGAGTTAGTGAATGGACGCGAGGTATCTACAGGAAAATTGCATACCCAAGAGAACTGAATGATCCAGTGTTGCTAGAAGGAATGAGAGATGCGTGGGCTGATTCGCAGCCTACGAATCCATTTTCACGACATGAAGAAGGAGGGTACTGGGGGTATGAGGCAGATGGAAGTATTGGGGTTCGTCGGTGGGAGCGCGGGGACCTCACAAGCATCAGGCGACCTGCAATCGACCCAGGCGGGACGTACAAAGGATTGCGAGTAAGGGGGTCTTTTCATACTCATCCTACGCCTCGCGGTTACGATGCGCGGGGCAGATTGTGGTCTTCAAGACCAAGTTCGGCGGACTATTTTAATCTGGAGAACCGAGAGCTTGGAATAATGCCTGGATATAGTTATGTGATCGATAATGTAAACGTCATATCATACGGGCGAGCAAATAGCTTTTATATTATTGGGAGGCACGAGGATGTATTGGGTAAGTAGGGTTATTCTGTTTGTTTCTATATTGGGATTTTTTATTTTAACTGTGGCGGCGAATGATTGGCGGCGCGACATTTATGCTGAGCAAGCAGGGCTGTACTCGCTTGCTCTGACGTCTGCATATGAATCAATGCGACCAGACATTGATGTTAGAGGTAAGACGGTAGTCATAACGCCGGTTAAGAAGTATCTTGTTGTTTCATTTCTTGGGTCTCCTGAAAGAATGGGAGGGAGATTTCATGCCGTCTTCGACGTTGACAAGAAAAGGATAGTTCACGTATCAGTTGAAGACTAAAGATTGCACGATCACTTCTGGAGTGTAGTGGCGGAGAAATATGGGGTGCGTTCGGAGCGTGTCTCTATAGAAGTGCAACCGAGGCGTGATGCGGGCGATGAAATAGCCGGGCAAATTAGCGGTCTGGTGCTCATTGGGACGCTGGCCGAGGGCCTGGACTTCACCGCCTTCGGCGAGCGGCGTGGCTACAGCGACCCCAACGGCGTCGGCGGCGCCTCACCCACGACGCCGCGCGGCTTCACCGGCCACGAGATGGTGGACGGCACCGGCGTCATCCACATGAACGGGCGCATCTACGACGCGGCCCTGGGCCGGTTCCTGCAACCGGACCCGCTGGTGCAGTCGCCGGACAACGCGCAGAGCTGGAACGCCTACACCTACGTGTTCAACAACCCGCTGGCGTACACGGACCCGACGGGGATGTTCACGTTCCGGCAACTGGTGGGCATCGCCATCGCGGTCATCGGCACGCTGGTGGCACCGCAGTTCGGCAGCGTGTGGGCCAAGATTGGCTATGCGATGGCGATTGGTTTCGCCAGTGGCTACGTGGCGACGGGCACCTTCAAGGGCGGCGTGATTGGGGCGTTCTCGGCGGGCATCACCCTGGGCATCGCCAACGCGGGCGGTCTGGACGCCTGGCAGAAAGTGGGTTTGCAGGCCACGACCGGCGGGGTGGTGGAGAGTCTGAGCGGGGGCAGGTTCGGGCACGGGTTCGTGTCCGCGGGGGTGACCGCATCGGTGATGCCGCAGGTAGGCCATATCCGTAACGACACCGTGCGGACCACCGTGGGCGCGCTGGTGGGCGGTACGCTGTCCAAGGCCACGGGTGGGAAGTTTGCCAATGGGGCGGTGACTGGGGCTATTCAGGGGGCGATGGCCCGTGTTCAGACCCAAAGACAGTCTTCTCAGGCATACGGGACTGGTGATGGAACAGAGGGGGCGCCGGAAGAGATCGCAGTACTGCTAAAAGACCCAAAGACGCGACAGGAAGGGTTAAGGGCGATGGCGCGCTCGGTAGATCGAGGCTACATGGCGAATGATATCTACTATAAGGATCAATTTTACGTAAACAGTGATGGCGGGATTGAACCATATACTGGCGCGGTTACTCAGGGGCGAATTATCACCTTCTACAAGCCGGCGTTCTATTGGGACTATGATGCTCTCGTGAGCGACTTGGAGCACGAAGTCATTCACTGGCATCAGTATCGCCAGCGAGGCGGCGCAAAAACCCACGAGCAAATGCTTGAGCGAGAGCTTGCAGCGTACAAATTTCAAGTGGAATCGAACGCATTCAGACGAGCCCCTGTGGATTTTCAGCGAGGTACCATTCGATCGTTTCAACTGCATATTGACGCCTATCGGCAGGCGACAGAGCCGCCGCGCATTCGTATTTGCAGCGACATATCAAAGGAGTGTTGAAGGTGATGCCTCATTCCATACTAATTAAAAAAAACATAGTTCTTGCATTTGTTTTGGGTTGTCTCTTGGTGCCTGCGGCTAGGGCTCTAGCCGTCGATAGCGACATAAAACTCCAGATCAATTCGGATGGAAATTTTTTTGATGTCTATATAGCCAACTCTTCCGAAGATATTGTCTCCATCTATCCCCGGATTTCCTATTTGGGTGTAGAACGCAACATCAGTCTGTTCTTCTTTAAGGGAAAGGAACGATGCAGTGAGTGTGCACTAAAGTCGGATGCTTCAATGCCACTTTCCGTGCCGCCTGGAAAGGGGGCGATCTCGCTCGCGCCAAGTGAATTGATCGGTCGACGTTTCGAGGAGAGTGCCATTGCTTCGAGCTACTCGCTTAAGCCTGGTTGTTATGGTGTATATGCAACCTATCGTGAGAAGTACCCCCCCACCGGGGCCTTCGCAGGCGTGATTGTTTCGAACGCGGTTCGGATGTGCGTACCCTGACCAACTTCTTTCTTGGTCAGCGCGGGGCTTGTGCATGCCGTCACCTTGCGTTGTACATCCATGCTTTCGGTACTAGCGGACGAGAGGTGTCACCTCAACCGCACTCCGTATCGGCCGTCTTATTTGCGGCGCACACCCGGCGGCGGACCAACGCCACGCGCGCCGCGATCCTGCTAGCTGTGTTTTTTTGCTCATCTTGCACCATGCAGGATTCAAATGACGTTGGACAAGTTAGCCAAGATCCATATCGGCTGCTGCGCTGCTACGAGCATGGTTCTGCAGCGGGAAAATTTTGCCGGGCGTCGATGCTGCAGGTAGTTACATCGCGCGGATTATTTGATGGGCGACAGATAATCGTTCCAGGATTCATGGGGGATTTGGATGGCGATATCTATCTGTTCCCGAGCAGAGAATTCTATCTCAGTCGAGATTTGTCATCGTCGGTGAGGCTGTTGGGCAATCTGGAACCTTTGAAAGGCAAAGACCAGAGCAACATCATTGTGTTCGGTACGTTCTCACTGGATGCGCCTGACCCTTCCACTCTCATGAAGCCTGTGGGGGCCATCAATGTGCTAAGTGTCCGTGACGGCTACAACAAGCGCTGAACTGGGGGGTGAATCTCGAAGACCGACGGACTATAGGAGTTGTTGGCTGAGTGGAGCTGCGTTGGTCGCCCAGAGTCCGGCTTCGCTCACTAATAGCCGCATCTACGACGCGGCCCTGGGCCGGTTCCTGCAACCGGACCCGCTGGTGCAGTCGCCGGACAACGCGCAGAGCTGGAACGCGTACACCTACGTGTTCAACAACCCGCTGGCGTACACGGACCCGACAGGGATGTTCACGTTCCGGCAACTGGTGGGCATCGCCATCGCGGTCATCGGCACGCTGGTGGCGCCGCAGTTGGGCAGCGTGTGGGCCAAGATGGGCTATGCGATGGCGATTGGTTTCGCCAGCGGCTACGTGGCGACGGGCACCTTCAAGGGCGGTGTCATCGGCGCGTTCTCGGCAGGCGTCACCGTGGGCATCGCCAACGCAGGCAACCTGGACCCTTGGCAGAAAGTGGGTTTGCAGGCCACGACCGGCGGGGTGGTGGAAAGTCTGGGCGGGGGCAGGTTCGGGCACGGGTTCGTGTCCGCGGGCGTGACCGCATCGGTGATGCCGCAGGTGGGTCATATCCGCAATGACACCGTGCGGACCACCGTTGGGGCATTGGTGGGCGGAACGCTGTCCAAGGCCACGGGCGGGAAGTTTGCCAACGGGGCGGTCAGTGGGGCGATTCAGGGGGCGATGAGTAAAGGCCCACCAAGAAAATCCAGTGGAAAGCCAGTGCTGAAATTTGGTGCGGGGACAGAGCGGATGAAGGCTGCTTGGGAGGAAAACTCTGCGGTAATAATCAAAGATCTCGCCAGCGATGGGAAGGTCTTCCCAAACGGCATGATTTACAATGTCGTGGCTGTAGAAGTCGTTGATTCAGAAAATGGAACAGCAGAGTTTGATGGAGAGTCAATCCTTGTCAGTAAGGAAAGTCTCGATGGGGCTTGGACAAGTAAGCAACTCGCTGGAATCATCAGGCATGAGTTGAGTCATGCATTTGACTATTTAAATGGGAATTTCAAATTCATTAAATCGGGAACCTTGGATCAAATCATAGAAAACAAGGTTAATGTTGCGAGATCGGAGATATCGGCATATGAAGCCGATATACGATACGCGAACCACTATGAGTTCGATGATATTTACTTTATAGATCAGTATGAGCGAGCTATCGAAGGGTATCGGGCGTGTGCGGAGGAAAGGTTGTGCTGAATATTCTTGTTGTCAGCCGTTCTTTGGGCTTGGGAAGTCTCTTGGTGTTTCTCTCTTTGTTTGATCTGAAAGCGCAGGAAATAGAGCGATATGCTTTTCAAGAACTAAAGGTGACTGGCAATATCGCAGAAATGGGGGTTGTTGTGTTCAATTCAGGGGAGCGTGCTGGGTTTTACTTGGATTTTACGAAGGCGATGGCGCGGGGGTGCGGCTCGGGACTTTCGGTGAATTCTGATTATTCAGAATCAAGGTTCAAGAGAGTTTATGGCTGGCTGGAGCCGGATGCATGGAGTTACAGGTCTGTTGAATTCTCATCCATGGAGGAGCTGAGTAAAGATTGTAAAATTGATGTTGATATTGAATATATTCGTGAAGGCGGGGTGAGGGATAGGCGTGCTTCAGGGCTTGTTGGAAGTCATGATTTTAAGAGGGTTACAGGTGGGTGGAGGGGGTTTGTGGATGAGCATTCGTTGAGCGATGAGGGAATAAAAATGGCATACCCGCTTGTCGAGTTTCCCGGTGGGCATGCAGGTAAAGCTACGATCGGATTGTTGGTGGTAAATGATAGGGATGATTCTTTTTTATTGAAATTTAGCAATCTCATTTTTGTCTGTCGGGATGGCGGGTCACTGCTTGCCAAACAGAAGGAGCTTGGCGTCTGGGTGGATTCTGGAAGTGCGGGGCATGTTGAATTTGATTTGGGGGGAGAAATTTCGTCTGCCAAAGGTGGCTGCACTTTGAGTCTTGATTATTCGGTGGAGTGGTTGGACGGGCGTGTTCTTAAATCGAAATTTTCGTTCGATAAGATCATTCATGGGAGAAGGGTTGCGCTAGGCAGAATGGGGAAGGAAAAGATAGCCGAGTAGCTGTGATGGTGCGGTCTTGGGGGGGCTGGGGTGCGCGATTCTAATAGCCGGATCTGTGCAGTCACCGGACAACGCGCAGAGCTGGAACGCCTACACCTACGTGTTCAACAACCCGCTGGCGTACACGGACCCGACGGGGATGTTCACGTTCCGGCAACTGGTGGGCATCGCCATTGCCGTCATCGGCACGTTGGTGGCACCGCAGTTCGGCAGCGTGTGGGCCAAGATGGGCTATGCGATGGCCATCGGTTTCGCCAGTGGCTACGTGGCGACGGGCACCTTCAAGGGCGGCGTGATTGGGGCGTTCTCGGCGGGCATCACCCTGGGCATCGCCAACGCGGGCGGTCTGGACGCCTGGCAGAAAGTGGGTTTGCAGGCCACGACCGGCGGGGTGGTGGAGAGTCTGAGCGGGGGCAGATTCGGGCACGGGTTCGTGTCCGCGGGGGTGACCGCATCGGTGATGCCGCAGGTGGGCCATATCCGTAACGACACCGTGCGGACCACCGTGGGCGCGTTGGTGGGCGGTACGCTGTCCAAGGCCACGGGTGGGAAGTTCGCAAACGGGGCGGTGAGTGGGGCCATCCAGGGGGCGATGAGCAAGCGTGCCGATGAACGGGCTCAGACTGAGCCGTATCTCAAGAACGGAAAAGTTGCGTCCACCGATGTTGGAGATGAGACGGGAGGCGCATATCTCGAACAAGCGAAGAGAGATTTTTATACGCTTAGGCGGTCGGGCGACCTTCCCGCAGAATTCGGCTTCCTCACAGAGATAGAAAATCGCGAGTCGGCAGGTCTATTGGGTCGAAATCCAGTATTGAGCGAGTATCTGGATGCTACGTACTATGATGTGGAAGGGTACGCGGAGCGTATAGGTGGTGATCGAGTCTCAATTATCGGGTATGCGAGCATAGATGGTTATGGTTATCCAAGTAAGCCGATTCGATTCTTTAAGGGGTCAATGACATCTGATCGGTTGGAAAATTTAAAGAACTATGGTCACGAAGTTCTACACAGAAATCCTAGGTTTGCTCAGCGCTGGATTCGTGCAACAAGCCAGCCAGCGCACGATCAAATCCATAGAGAAATGGATGAAGTAATTGATAGGATTAGACTGCCATGAAAGTAAACGCAAGTTCAATTTTGTTGGCTGCCCTGCTTTTGATTTCATTTGAGCTGCAGGCACTGACTCCAGCAAAGCAGGATGTACATGCGGAGATTCGCAATGCAAAATCAGTGGCGATCTATCGAGTTGTCTCGAGCCGGTGTCTTGAGTTCTTGAAAGTTGGAGGGTGCAAGAGGGCACAATATGAGTTGTCTATTGTCAGCAAGTTGAAAGGCGTGCTGGGTGAGAATGTAACTACTATCCGTGCGGGAGTTAGGCCTGGGTTTCTTACTTTGGGCTCGTTGGTATTGGGTTATGAAAATTCGTACGGACATAAGCGAAACCAGTCTCGCCAAGAGTTTGGATTGCTTCCTATTGCTGATATCAGCATTGATGGGGTTGATGAGCGCGTTGTCGTTCTTTCCGAAGAAGAGGTTGCGCCGAATGTGAGGCGTGTTGGATTTTATGAGCGCGGATCAAGTCCTCCGAGAGAAATTATATTTAATGAGAATACTGGTCGTTACATAATGCGGGTTGCGCCATTTGGCTCGCTAGTAAAGATCAAATAGTGGATTTTTTGGCTGCAGAAAAATTTAGTTCAGTGCCACTACGGTCTGCGGCAATCGGCGTAGGCTAAGTGACCCCAGCAGCAGCGGCAGCGCGTCAGCCACGACGATGCGCGACTTCACCGGCCACGAGATGGTGGACGCCAGCGGGTGCGCTTCCGGTACGGTCCGGACGGATAGCACTACAAGCGCGAACGACGGATAGAAAAGTGATATGGATCGTGCGCGAGGCAGGAGAATCACTGAACGCCTAGAGATCCTTCCTCAGCAGGACGACACACCGGCCATCGGAGTTCTCCATTTCGCCGATGGCGGCGAACCCCATCCGGTGATGGAAGGCGAGGGAGGCGGGGTTGGGCGGGATGAGGTTGACCTCGCAGCACAGAACGGTCGCGCCGAGGCGGTGGGCCTGTTCCGTCAGGGCCTGGTAGAGCATCCGGCCGATGCCGGTGGCGCGGGTATCGGGGTTGACGACGATCTGGTCCACGTAGAAGAAAGGTGCGTTTATCAGGGAGCGCAGGGCGAGGAATTCCTCGCCGTCGTAGGGATGGTCGTGGACGAAGGCGAGGGCGTAGCCGGCGAGGTCGCCGTCGTCCTGCACGGCGGCCAGGTGAAGCGGGGACAGGGCCAGCAGGCGGGCCAGTTCCGAGGCGTCGAGTGCGAATACGGCAGGAGCCGCCGCCCGGTTGAGGCGGAGGACTTCGCTGGTGTTTTCGTTTCGCAGCGGTCGCAGGGTTGGCATCAGTCGGGGTGTGGATTCAACCGGTGTGGTTGGTATCCATATCACAGGTGGTTGCGGGGGAGCGGAGCAAAGCTCCGCTCTACGGGTGTCGCGCTGCCCGCATCCGCCCTTCGGGCACCTTCCCCCGCAGGCGGGGGAAGGGTTCGGATGTGCAATTTGGGGCGCTTGGCGGATCGGGTGGCAGCCGCGATGATGACGTCTGCAAACGAAGCGAATCCCGATGATCACCTCAACCGTCACCGAAGCCCTGTCCCAGCTGTTCGATGCGCATCGCATCGCCCACGTCACCCACGGCGACTGGATCGCGCCCGACGGCGAACTGCCGGCGATGCGCGCGGTCTGGCATCCGGGCGAGGCGACCGGGCGGCTGGATGTCCAGGTGGTGCTGCCGGACAAGACCGTCGTCGAGGAGAACTTCGCCGGACTCGGCGAGGGCGAGGATGGACTCAATGACGGGATGGCGAACTTCACCCGCAATTCGTTCCACGTATTCCTGTCGGCGCTGTGGGGGTGGAGGGACGAGGAACAGGTGACGGTGGAGACGTGGTCGTTCGGTGACAGGGACTACGCCGCGCACATCGGCAACTTCGGCACCCGTGGCTCGGCGGGCATGCAGCCGTCGATACCGGAGGATCTGTTCGCCCGGCTGGAAGCCGCCATCCGCGCCGAATCGCCGACCGGCCACACCCACTGGTTCCGCTTTTTCTTCTGCAATCTCAATGGCACGTTCACCGTCGAAGCACTGCGCGACAACGAGCCCTGGGGAGCGGGCGAGCACGCCTTGAAGTCGGCGGACTGGCCCGCGCAGGACGGGTACTACAGCGTCCGATTGTTCCTGATGCTGCGGGCGGTCTGACGGCCGGATCAGATCGCCGTCGCCGTCATGCCCGCGAACTTCAGCGGTCGATTGGCGGGTCAGGCAGGCATCCGTTCCTGCGCGGTGTCGCGGGATTCGCGGAGGATTGGCCTCGCGCGGAGAGGGCACCCGTCGGTTCGCTGTCCCATGGGATGCCGGCCTGCGCCGGGGCGACGGGCGGAATCCCGGGCACTTCCCCCGACTTGATTTAAATCAATTGCGAATCATTCTCATCCGGGTAGAATTGCCCCGATAGCCGCTGCGGACGCAGTCAGCCAACCCTCTTCACTCCAGGTTGGTTCCGTGTCCACCATGCATCGGCGCGCTTTCGCGCGCACCCCGCTTTCCCTGTCCCTCGCTTCGCTCCTCACGCTGTCCGCCAGCGCCATGGCGCAGACCGCGCTGCCGTCGGCGGGCGAGGCGGACGCACCCGCGCCCACCACGCTCGATACCATCCGGGTCAACGCCTACCGGACCACGTCCCACGCGCAGGGTGCGACCAAGACCGACACTTCCATCGCCGAGACGCCGCAGTCGGTGTCGGTGATCGCGCGCGAGGAACTGGACGCGCGCGGCGTGCAGAACCTCAACGACGCCATGCGCTACGTGGCCGGCGTCAGCCTGGAAAGCACCGGCATCGACAACCGCGTCGACGATTTCCGCATCCGCGGTTTCGATGCCGGCAGCTGGAGCAACAACGTCACCCTCGACGGCATGCGTGCGCCGCAGGGCGGGCAGTGGAACCGGACCATGTTCGACAGCTGGAACCTGGAGCGGGTGGAAGTGCTGAAGGGGCCCTCCGCGGTCATGTACGGCCAGGTCGCTCCGGGCGGCATGGTCAACCAGGTCAGCAAGACGCCGCGACCGGACGCCGAACGGCAGCTGCGCATCGGCGTGGACGGCCACGGCCAGGCCAGCGCGGCGTTCGATGTCGGCGCGGGCAAGCAGGGCGACGCGCATCTGTTCCGTCTGGTCGGCCTGTATCGCGACGGTGATACCCAGATCAAGCACACCGAACAGAAGCACGGCTTCCTCGCGCCCAGTTACAGCTGGCAGATCGCCGAGCGCACGCGACTGACCCTGCTGGGCCTGTACCAGAAGGACGATGGCGGATCGACCTACCAGTTCCTGCCGATGGCCGGCACGCTGGTGCCGACCGCTCATGGGCGGATGAAGAACACCACCTTCATCGGCGAGCCGGACTGGAACACCTTCGACCGCACCATCTGGACCGCCGGCTGGCTGTTCGAACACGCCTTCAATGCGAACTGGACGCTGAGCCAGAGCGCGCGGCGCACGCATGTGGATTCGCTGTTCCAGACCGTGGTCACCAGTGGCGGCCTCAATCCCGACGGCCGCACCCAGAACCGCCGCGCCACCTGGGGCACCGGCGATTCGGACGGCGACACCGTCGACACCCGCCTGCAGGGCAAGTTCGACACCGGCGCGGCCTCGCACACGCTGCTGCTGGGCGTGGATTGGCAGAAGGCGGACTGGGAGGGCCGGCGCGGCGCGATGACCAACCCGGCGCCGATCGACATCTTCCGTCCGGTCTACACCGGTTACGTGTCGGTTACCCGCACCATCAGCATCACGCGCGGCGTCAACCGACAGACCGGCGTGTACCTGCAGGATCAGATCGCGCTGGACAACTGGCGCTTCACCCTCGGCGGTCGCTACGACTGGACCCGGGACGACACCGCGACCGCCAGCCACACCGTGGCCACGGGTGTCACCGGTCCGTGGACGCGCACGCGGCTGGACGCCGAGGCGTTCACCGGTCGTGCTGGCGTGGTGTATCTGTTCGACAATGGACTCACGCCTTACGCGAGCTATGCGGAGTCGTTCCAGCCGTCCACCACCAGCGTGCTGCAGAGCTTCACCCGCACGCCGTTCGATCCGATCACCGGCAAGCAGTGGGAAGCCGGCCTGAAGTACCAGCCCGCCGGCTTCGACGGCCTGATGACGCTGTCGGTGTACGACCTGCGCCAGCAGAACGTGCTGACCCAGGATCCGGACGCGGCGCACGACACCTGCGGCGCCACCGGCCAGGACCAGTGTTCGGTCCAGGACGGCGAAGGCCGCGTGCGCGGCATCGAACTGGAAGGCCGCATCACCCCGCTGGAAGGCTTCAGCGTGATCGGCGCGGCGACCCGGATGGATTCGGAGATGACCCGCAGCGATCTGTACCAGGGCAAGCAGATCGCGATGGTGCCGGACTACACCGCGTCGCTGTGGGCGGACTACACCTTCCAGGGCGGTGCGCTGGCCGGGCTGAGCCTGGCCGCCGGCGTGCGTTACAACGGCGAAAGCTACGGCGACAGCGCCAATCTGTACCGGATTCCCGCCTACACGCTGTTCGACGCGGCCCTGCGCTACGACCTTGGCGATCTCGGTGGCGTGCATACGCAATTCAGCCTCAACGTCAGCAACCTGTCGGACAAGCTGTACGTGTCGACCTGCGGCGGTGTGTCGTCCTGCTACTACGGCAGCGGCCGCACGGTGTTGGCGACGGCGAGATTCAGCTGGTGAGGGGGCTGTCGGGCCTCCTCGTGGTGATGGTGCTGCTGGCGATGGCGGTGCCCGCCATCGCGCAACCGGATCCGAGCCGTCGCGTCGGCACCACCGTCGCCGATACCGGTGTGCCGGGATATCGCTTCGAACGCGTCACCCTGGCGTCGGGAGAAGGGCGGGAGTATCGGTTGAACCTCGCGGTCCCGCTCGCGCCGCCACCCGCCGCGGGTTATCCGGCGGTGTGGCTGCTGGACGGCAACGCGGCGCTGATGGAGACGCCGGCGGCCCTGGTGCAGGCGCTGGCGAAGGCGCCTTCGCCGCCGCTGCTGGTATTCGTCGCCCACGACAACGACCTGCGCATCGACGGCGCGGCGCGCGCGCACGATTACACCCCGCGCCTGCCCGGCGGGGATGCCGTGCAGGTGGACCCGATGGGACGCCGCAATGGCGGCGCGGACGGCTTCCTCGACTGGCTGACCGGTGCGGCGCGCGAGCGCGTGCGCCGGGTGGCGCCGCTGGACGATGCGCGGCAGGCGATCTGGGGGCACTCCTACGGCGGCGTGCTCGTGCTGCATGCGTTGTTCTCGCGGCCGGAGTCCTTTGATGCCTATGCGGCGGTGGATCCGTCGTTGTGGTGGGGTGACGGCTACCTGTTGAAAGAGGCTGACGAAGCCGCGCCGTCCAAGGACGTAGCGTTGTGGTTGGCCGCGGGTGAGAACGTCGCTGTGCCTTCGGGAAAAGCGCCCCCATCCCAGCCTTCCCCCGTACACGGGGGAAGGGGCGGAAGCGTGGATCGCTCGCCTGAAAACTCCCTCCCCCGCATGCGGGGGAGGGCCGGGGTGGGAGCCACCGAAGCCGAACCCCGACCCGCAAACGCGGACCGACCGGATCACGCGCCGATGCGGCGCGCGCGCGATGCGGTGCCGCCCGGCGCGGCGAAGGATCTGGCGGAACGGCAAAAGGCGCGTGGCGTGGATACGCGTTACGTGCCGCTGCCGGGTCTTTCGCACGGACAGACGCTGGGCGCGTCGTTGCCATTGTTCCTGCGCGCGTTCGCGGGTCTGGCGTCCCCATGAATACCGTTCTGGTCGTAGTGGCCGCGGGCACCGGCGTCGCCGGTGCCGTGCTGCTTTACCTGGCTTCCCCGCGACAGTCGTGGCGCGCCGCCGGACCGTGGCCGGCGCGTGCGCGCGGCTGGCCGGGCGGCCTGTGCCTGTTGATTTCGCTGCTGGCACTGCTGCAACTGCTGGGCGCGCTCGCCGCCGCGTTCACCTGGCTCACCCTGCTGATGCTGGTGTGGTCGGTGATGCCGTTTGCCGGCGCGTGGCGCGCGCGCCATCGGAAGAGGGCGGACCGGTGAGCCGGCCCGCGCCGAAACTGCAGAGCCGGCATTGGCTGGGCAAGAGCTGCGCGGGCCTGCTGCTGGGCTTCGGCCTGGCGCTCGCGGTGTCGGGCCTGTTCGCCTGGTGGGGACCGGGTGGCATCGCCGGTGGACCGGGCAAGCTGCAATTCAACATGTGGCTGATGGCGCCGATCTGGGCGCTCGTGCTGGGTTTCGTCTTCCTGTTCCGCACCCCGCTGCGCGCGTGGCTGTGGCTGTCGCTGGCCAACGCGCTGGCGTTCGGGCTGCTGTACGCCAGCCGCTGGCTGCCGGGTTGATTCTTTCCATCGGATCCCGCATGCGCATCCGCAACGACATCATCAAGGTCTACAAGGACGTCCACATCTGGGTGGGCATCCTCAGTGGACTGTGCCTGTTCATCGCGTTCTATGCGGGCGCGCTGACCATGTTCGAGAAACCGATCGAGCGCTGGGCCAGTCCGCCGAGCCAACTCGCGCCGGCCGTGCCGCTGGAGCGGGCACCGGAGCTCGTCGCCGCCACCGTCGCCGCGCATCCGGAAGCCGCGCGCGATTACGAAATCCGCATCACGCCCACGCCGGATGCGCCGGCGCGGATGCTGTGGCACGTGCGGGGCGAGCGTCGGGGGGACGTCGCCAGTTTCGCCGCCGCGCTGGATGGTGAAGGCCGCCTGCAGACCCGCGCGCTGGAGAAGACCGAGGTCGCCGAGTGGATCGACATCCTGCACCAGCAGGTCGGCCTGCCGTTCCCCCACGAAGTGGCGATGCCGATCATGGGCATCATCGCGCTGCTGTACTGCGTGGCGCTGGTATCCGGCGTGATCGTCCTGCTGCCGACCCTGATCAAGGATCTGTTCGCGCTGCGCATCGGCCACAACCTCAAGCGCATGTGGCTGGACGCGCACAACGCGCTGGGCATCCTGAGTCTGCCGTTCCACATCGTCATGGCGCTCACCGCCGTGGTGTTCGCTTTCCACGATCAGTTCTACGACCTGCAGGAACGGGTGGTGTATCCGACCGCGATCGAATGGGGCGGGGAACCGCCTCCGCAGCGGCCAGCGGGCGCGCAGGTGCTGGCGCCGGCCGAACTGGTGCGGCAGGCGCGGTCCCAGGCGCCGGGTTTCGAGGTGCTGGCGGTGAGCTACCAGAGCCGTGGCGGGGTGACCCGGGTGCGGCTGGAGGGCGTGGACCCGCGCCATCCGATCCGTGGTCGCATCTCCACCCAGATCGGCGCCAATCCCTATACCGGCGAACTGCATCGGAACGACATTCCCGGGCGCCATGCGGGCTACGAGACCGCGATCGCCAGTTTCTTCAGCCTGCACTTCGGCAACTTCGGCGGGTTGCCGGTGCGGTGGGCGTACTTCCTGCTCGGCCTGGCCGGCGCGATGCTGTTCTACACCGGCAACGTGCTGTGGCTGGAGTCGCGGCGCAGGAAGGAGCGCGGCCAGGGCGCCGTCGCACAGCGCCGTTCGAGCCGGGTGATGGCCTGCCTGACCGTGGGCGTGGCGCTGGGCTGCGTGGCCGGCATCTCCGCCACGCTCGCCGCGGCCAAGTGGCTGCCGGCGCGCGTCGAAGATCCGGCGCTGTGGCATCGGCTCGTCTACTACGCGGTATTCCTGGGTGCGACCGGATGGGCCTTCCTGCGCGGCGCCGGCCGCGCGTCATCGGAACTGGCGCTGTTCGCAGCGGCCGCAACCCTGCTGATTCCACTCGGCAGTCTCGTCGGGCACTGGGGCCTGGGCGGCGCGTGGTTCCCGCCGGGTGTGCTGGCATGGGTCGACGGGATCGCGCTGCTGGGAGCAGGCGCACTGCTGCTGATGGCGGTGCACGCGCGGCGGCGCGCGCGCTTGGGTCCCCGCGACAGCGTGTGGGCTGGGCCGGGCACGGGCGTCCCGGTGGCATCGCAGGAGCCTCTCACATCGGATAGCTGATTCCACGCGACAGGCATGTGCGGGTCCACCAGGGCAAGGCGATGCGAAGAAGGGAGTGTTCATTGCCTGCGTCGCGCAACGCACTTGAGGGGCGGCGTGTTACCGCGCGCGCTGAACGGCGTAGCGTTCCTGGACGAAGCCATTTTCGGAATGCGTTGCAGCGATCAGTCGCAGCTTCTGTTCGGGGGCATCGGCACCGAACAGCGGTATTCCATTGCCCAGCAGCAGCGGGACGCGGGTGATGGTCAGCTCATCGATCAATCCGGCCCGCAGGAAGCGTTGCACGGTGTTGCCGCCGTCGATGTACAGGTGGCGGCATCCTTCTTCGGCCAGTTGCCGGGTGATTTCTTCCGGCGAACCACTCATCCATCGCACGTTGGCGGGCTGGCCGGCGGAGGTGTCAGGCGGCCGCGTCGACAGCACGATGACCGGCAGGGCGCCATAGGGCCATTCGGGAAAGGTGCGGACCTTGTCGTAGGTATGACGTCCCATCACCAGGGCGTCGACATCGGCGATGAAGGCTTCGTAGCCGAGCCCGTTGAGCAGGGAAACGGCGTATTCGGGGCGCAGCAGCCAATCGATATCACCGTCCGCTCCGGCAATGTAGCCGTCCACGCTGGTGGCGATGTAGACCGAACACTTCGTCATGCCAGATCCCCGCGATGGACCAGATGGATCTTGTTGCCATCGGGATCGCGCAGGTAGGCGCCGAAATAGCCTTTGCCGTAGTGCGGGCGTTCGCCGGGCTCGCCTTCGCTTCTGCCACCCGCCAGCAGTCCGGCGGCGTAAGCCTGCGACACTTGCTGTTCATCGCCGGCGAGGAACGCCAGCATGCTGCCGTTTCCGGCGCTGGCGGGCTGCCGATCGAACGGTTGATAGACATAGAAACGGGGCAATGCCTGGCCCGGCTTGATCCAGCAGCGGGCCGAGGGGCCGCCATCCGGTGTCACTTCACGCTGCCGCAAACCCAGCGGCAACAAGATGGCGTCGTAGAACGCGGCTGCGGCATCCAGATCGCTGACACCCACGGTAACGTGACTGAACATGAATTTTCTTCCCGACAACAATGATCTTTTGTGACTGGAACAGTATCAGCGTTGCCGGCGGATGGACAGTTGGATGGCGTGCCTGTTCGCATTCAACGCTCGAAGATCCGTCGTTGTCATCGAAGATACAGGTGAGGGTGCCGGCATCGATGAACATGCCGCAAGACCCGTCATCATCCCGATGGAACTTCGGGGGCAAAGACGGAGCATCGGGACAATGCACCCGCCAGGCGCGCATCGTGGCAATGACGAAAGGGATGCTTCATCCCGCCGACCACTGGAAACACAACAGGAAGCCGTCCGGATCGCGGACGTACAACTGATTCATGCCGTACGGCGTGACCTTGGGCGGTTCCACGTCCACGTCCTTTGCCCGCAAATGCCGGTAGACCGCGTCCGGATCGGGACAGCCGAAGTAGAGGCAGACATCGCGATGCTGCGACAGGCGCTGCGGATCCGGCGAAGCCGGCCGGTCATCCGCTTCGTATGCCGTGTTCAACATCAGCTCGGCCTCGCCCAGCCGCAGCAGTCCCCAATCGAACTGATCGCCATCGCGCACCGAGGTTTCGACGATCTCGAACCCCAGCACGTCCCGGTAGAAACGGACGGACGTCGGCATGTCGAAGACCTGCAACAACGCGCATACACCACGCACTTCGATGCTCATGATGTTCTCCAACGGTCGGTGCCACCCTTGCGGCGGCTGACGAACGGGACGGGCCCGCGGATTCCGGTGCCGCAGTATCGCACCGCGCAGGGCATCCCGTTCTGCTAGATTCACCGGTTCCCCTCGATACGCATGGCGCCCATGACCCGCATCGCCGTCGTCTCCGATATCCATGGCAACCTCGCCGCGCTGGAAGCGGTGGCGGACGACATCCGCGCGCGTGGCGCGACCCGGGTGGTCAACCTCGGCGACAACCTGTCCGGACCGCTGCTGCCGCGCGAGACCGCCCGCTTCCTGATGGACTCGGGCTGGTTGTCGCTGGCCGGCAATCACGAACGGCAGATCCTGCAATTGCTGCGGGACGGACGGGGCGGAGAATCCGACCGCTACGCGGCATCCCGACTGGGCACCGCGGAACTGGACTGGCTGCGTTCGCTGGAATCCTGCGTGCGCGTGGACGACGACCTGCTGCTGTGCCACGGCACCCCGCGCAGCGATTGCGAGCATCTGCTGGAAACGGTGGTGGGGCCGGGGACGCGAATGGCGTCGGGCGACGAGATTGCCCAGCGGTTGGCGGGGGAAACCGCTCCCGTCATCGCCTGCGGACACACCCATGTGCCGCGCGTCGTGCGCACGCCATCGGGGCAGCTGTTGTTCAATCCCGGCAGCGTCGGCCTGCAGGCGTATCGCGACGATCATCCGGTGCCGTATGTGGTCGAGAACGGTTCGCCGCACGCGCGCTACGCGATCCTGGAAAAGGTCGCGCATGGCTGGCGGGTGGAGCACATCGCCTTGCCCTATGACCACCTCGCGATGGCCCGGCTGGCCGGCGAACGCGGGCGCCCGGAATGGGAGTGGGCGCTGCTCGCCGGCTACCTGGATTGACCGGCGTTTCCGCCGACGGCCCCGGGCGCTCAGGCGCCGGGACGCACCGTCAGGCGCACCTGCCCGATCTCCGAGCGCGGAGGGGCGCCGAACAGGCGCTTGTATTCGCGGCTGAACTGGGAAGGACTTTCGTAACCGACCCGGTGCGCGGCGGCGACCGCGTCGATGCCGTCGGCCAGCATCAGCCGGCGTGCCTCGTGCAGGCGCAGCTGCTTCTGGAATTGCAGCGGCGACAGCGTGGTGACGGCCTTGAACTGGTGGTGCAGCGAGGACGTGCTCATGTGCACCGATTGCGCCAGCTCATCGATGTTGAGCGGATGCAGGAAGCGTTGACGCAGGTGCGCGACCGCGCGCGAGATGCGGTGCGAGCGGGTGTCGGCGGCGGCGATTTCGCGCAGGCTGTGACCGAGGTCGCCGACCAGCACGCGGTAGAAGATTTCGCGGATCGCCAGCGGCGCCAGCACCGGCAGGTCCGTCGGCGTGTCGAGCAGGCGCATCAGCCGCAGCACCGCATCCAGCAATGGGGTCGTCACTTTGGCGGCGTACAGTCCAGGGTCGAGACGGTTGGATGTGGGCTGCGGTCCGGCGTCCAGCATCAACGAGGCGATCACCGCCGGATCGATGTCCAGGCGCAGCGACAGGTAGGGTTTCTCCGGTGTGGCTTCGATCACCTGCCCGATCATCGGCAGGGTCACCGACACCACCAGGTAGTTCAGCGGGTCGTAGCGATAGGTCTGCCCGGCCAGGGTCGATTCCTTGCTGCCTTGGGCGACGATGCACAGGCGTGGTTCGTAGACCGTGGGAATGCAGGGCGTCGGCGTATCCCGCCGCATCAGGTGCAGTTGCGGGATGGCGGTGGCGTGGCTGCCGTCGGACGTTGCCAATTGGGCAATCCGATCCGCCAGTTCGGCCTTCGCCGCGCACGTCGTGCGCTGGGCGAGGGTATCCGCGGAAGTGTTGGCGCTCATGGCGATGGAGGGGGGCGGGGGTAAGGCGATTATTCGTAAGCGCGCCCGCTCATGCAAAGGCCGCCGCGCGGGTTTGCAGAAATAGGCAAGCATTGGGCAGCAATGTACTAACGAACACGCCGGTGAGCCGTCTAACGTAAAGGTCCCCCACCGGATGAGGCGCCCGCGCGCCTCGCGATGCGGGACGGTGCCCGCTCGCCGGGGTGCCGCCCGCGTACCGGCTTCCCCCGTCGTTGGAAGCACGCCCCATGTGGATCGTCCAGTACGCGCTCAACCGTCGCTACACCATCGGGGTGCTCGCCATCCTGATCCTGCTGTTCGGCACCCTGTCGGCCCGGCGCATGCCGACCGACATCCTGCCCGAGGTCGGCATTCCGTCCATCAACCTGGTCTGGACCTACAACGGCCTGTCGGCCGCGGACATGGCCGCCAAGATCACCACCTTCTCCGAGGCGGCCATCCTCAACACCGTGGATGACCTGAAGGAAGTGCGCTCGGAGACCATCAACGGCGCCAGCATCATCCGCATCGACTTCCAGCCCAACGTCAGCCTGGATCGCGCGCTCGGCCAGATCACCGCGGTGTCGCAGACCATCCTGCGGCGCATGCCGCCGGGCACCTCGCCGCCGCTGGTGGTGCGCAACAACGTATCCAGCACGCCGGTGCTGCAACTGGTGCTGTCGTCGGATTCGCTGACCGAGGCGCAGCTTTACGACTACGCGCGCCTGCAACTGCGCTCGCAGATCCAGACCATTCCCGGCATCCGCATGACGCTGCCCTACGGCGGCGCGGCCCGGCAGGTGATGGTGGACCTGAATCCGGCGGCGTTGCAGACCTATGGACTGACGCCGTCCGACATCACCGGTGCGCTCGAGCGCGGCAGCCCGACCCTGCCGTCGGGTTCGATCCGCGAAGGTGCGCGCGAGTTGCAGATCTCGCTCGACGCCAGCCCCGCCTCGGTGCAGGAGTTCCTCGACCTGCCGGTCGCCACCCGCGACGGCGTCGTGCTGTACGTACGCGACGTCGCCTCGGTGCGCGACGGCGGCGCGTTGCAGACCAACATCGCGCGGATGGACGGCTCCAGCGCGGTGTCGGTGGCGCTGATCAAGCTGGGCGGCGCCTCGGCGGTGGAGATCGTGCGCGCGGTGCGCGAGCGGCTGCCGGAAATCGAGGCGTCCGCGCCGCCGGGCATGCGCATCGCGCCGATCTTCGACCAGTCGGTGTTCGTCGACAACGCCATCGGCTCGATCCAGCACGAGGCGGTGCTGGTCGGCCTGCTGGTGGCGCTGGTGGTGCTGGTGTTCATCGGCTCCTGGCGTTCCAGCCTGATCGTGCTGTCGGCCATTCCGCTGGCGCTGCTGGCCAGCGTGGCGATGCTGGACCTGCTGGGTTACACCTTCAACGTGATGACCCTGGGCGGACTGGCGCTGGCGATCGGCATCCTGGTCGACAACGCGGTGGTGGACGTGGAGAACACCAACCGCAACATCGCCCTGGGCAAGGACGTGCGCACGGCGATCCTGGACAGCGCCCGCGAGGTGGTGTTCCCCGAGTTCGTCTCCACCGTTTCCATCTGCATCGTACTGACGCCGATCCTGTTGATGACCGGCCTGTCGGCATGGGTGTTCACCCCGCTGGCGCTGGCGGTGATCTTCGCGATGATCGCCTCGTTCCTGCTGTCGCGCACCCTGATCCCGGTGCTGTGCTACCTGTTGCTGCCGGCGGACATCCGCAGCCGCGAGAACCCGCGCTGGGCGCCGGAGAAACTGCTGCTGGGCATCAACCACAGGGTCGAGCACATCCTGGAATCCCTGCGCGAGCGTCATCATGCGCTGCTGGTGCGACTGGGCCATCACGGCGGCGTGCTGGCGATCGCCGCGCTGCTGGTGATCGCGGTGGGCGTTGGCGCCGGTGCGCTGCTGGGGCGCGAGTACTTCCCGCAGGTCGACGCCGGCCAGCTGCGGCTGCAGGTGCGCATGCCGTCGGGCACGCGACTGGAGCAGACCACCCAGCGCCTGACCGAGATCCAGCGCGAGATCCGCCGGATCATCCCGGCCGACGAGTTGCAGACCGTGTACGAGCAGATTGGCGTGCCGGACGCGATCAACCTGTCGCTGGTGGACAGTGCGGTGGTCGGATCGTTCGAGGCCGAACTGATGTTGCAGCTGCGCTCGCCACACGCGCCGACCCGCGACTACCTGGCGCGGATCCGCCAGCGCATGGTCGAACGCTTCCCCGACGTGAAGGTGTTCGAGCGTCCGCCGGACGCCACCAGCCGCACCCTGGCAGGCTCGGCCGCCGCCGCCTTCGAGGTGCGCCTGATCGGGCGTGACGTGCCGGGCAACCTGGCTTTGGCGCGCGAGGTGGAAAGCCGCCTGCGCCAGGAGCCGGGCGCGGTGGACGTGGCGCTGCGGCAGATCCTGGATCTGCCCGAGTACCGCGTGCACATCGATCGCACCCGCGCCGCCCAGCTCGGGCTGGACGCGCAGCAGGCCAGCCGCGCGGTGCTGTCGGTGCTCGGTACCTCCGGCACGGTCACGCCGGTGTACTGGACCGACACCGTCAACGCGATCGCCTACACCGTGCAGGTGCAGGCGCCGCCGGCCAGCCTGCCCGACGCCGAGACCCTGCTGAACATGCCGCTGCGCATCGGCGGGGAAGGGCAGGCGGTCCTGCTGCGCAACATCGCCACCGTGACTCCGCGCAACGTGCCGGCCAGCATCGCCCGCACCACGCTCGCTCCCACCGTCAGCGTGCTGGCGAACGTGCAGGGCACCGATCTGGGTTCGGTGTACTCGCGCCTGACCCGCATCACCGCCGACGTGCAGGCGCGGATGAAGCCGGGAAACCGCGTCGAGATCACCGGCCAGGCCGGCGAGATGCAGAGCGCCTACGGCGAACTGGCCGGCGGGCTGCTGATGTCGGCGGTATTGGTGTTCCTCGTACTGGTGATCAACTTCCAGTCGTGGATCCAGCCGCTGGTGGCGATGTCCGGCTTGCCGGTCGCCATCGCCGGCGCGGCGATCGGCCTGTTCATCACCGGCACGCCGTTGAGCGTGCCGGCGCTGATGGGCCTGATGATGGTGATCGGCGTATCCACCGCCAACAGCGTGCTGGTGACCAGTTTCGCGCGCGGCCTGATCGCCGACGGCCACGATCCGGAACTGGCCGCGTACGAATCCGCCGCCGTGCGCCTGCGCCCGGTGCTGATGACCGCCAGCGCGATGGTGCTGGGCATCATCCCGATGGCGATCGGCCTGGGTGATGGCGGCGAGCAGAACGCGCCGCTGGGCCGCGCGGTGATCGGCGGCCTGCTGTTCGGCACGCCGGCCACGCTGGTGCTGGTGCCCTCGATCCTGGCCGTGCTTGGCCGCCGGCAGAAGCGCCGCGCCGAAGCTGCGCGGGCCGGCGATATCTCCGCTGTTTCTTCCCCCACCGCCACCGGCGACGCCGCCGGCGCAGGAGTCTCCCCATGAAGACCGTTCCCGTTACCGGCCTGCTGCTGGCCGCCGCCGTCGTGGCCGGCATCGCCACCCTCAGCGGCTGCGGCCGCAGTTCCGCCGCCACCCAGCCGGCCAGCGCCGTGCAGGAAGTACTGACCACGCCCGCCAAGGCGGCGGACCCGCAATCCGAACTGCGGTTGCCGGCACGCGCCGAAGCCGGCGAGTCGGCCAGGCTGTACGCGCGTGCCACCGGTTTCGTCAGCGAGCGCCGGGTGGATCTCGGCGATCAGGTGAAAGCCGGGCAGGTGCTGGCAACGATCGCCACACCGGAAGTCGATCAGGCCGTGCGTGAGGCCGCCGCGGATCTGGAACTCGCGCAGGCCAATCAGGCGCTCGCCAAGGCGAACTTCGATCGCGCCGACGTGCTGGTCGGATCCGGCGCCATCTCGAAGGAACTGCACAGCGAACGGCTGGCGAGTCTGAGCGCGGCGCGCGCGGCCACGTCCGCCGCGCAGGCGCGCCTGTCCAGCGCCCGCGAGCGCCAGGGCTTCCAGGTGGTGCGCGCGCCGTTCGACGGCGTGGTGGTGGCGCGCAATGTCGAACGCGGCGATCGCGTGGTCGGCGATTCGGCGTCGGCGACGCTGCCGATGTTCGAGGTCAACGCGCTGGATCCGCTTCGCATCGTGGTCGACGTGCCGCAGAACGCGGCCCTGCAGGTGCGCCCGGGCATGGCCGGCCAGATGCGCTTCCTGGAACTGGCCGATCAGGCCTTCGACGTGGAAGTGGTGCGCAGCGCGCAGAACATCTCCAGCAGCGTCGGCGCGATGCGCATCGAACTTCGCCTGCCCAATCCGGAGAGCCGCATTCCCGCCGGCATGCTGGGTGAAATCGGCCTGAAAGTGCCGCGCGCGGTGCCGGCGGTGCTGGTGCCGGTGTCGGCGGTATCGCAGGACGCCAGCGGCGCGCAGGTGGCGGTGGTCGGTGGCGACGCGCTGTTGCAGTTCCGCAAGGTGGTGCTGGGTCGCAACCTGGGCAACGAGGCCGAGGTGCTGTCGGGCCTGAAGCCCGGCGAGCAGGTGGTGCTGGCGCCGAACGCGATGCTGGTGGCCGGGCAGAAGGTCAGCGCGAAGGTGAACGCGCCGGCGAAGAAGTAAGGCGCGTCTTCCCTGTTTTCCGTGGGAGCGGCGTGAGTCGCGATGCGATTTCGGGAAAAGCTTGCAACCTACGTCGTTCCCACAAGGCGACGGTGAGAAACACCGGCGCTCACTTCATCGTCGGCATGACGAATTCCGCGCCGCGGGCGCCTTCGGGCCAGCGGGCGGTGATGGTTTTCAGGCGGGTGTAGAAGCGCACGCCGTCCGGGCCGTGCACGTGCAGCGGGCCGAACAGCGAGCGTTTCCAGCCGCCGAAGCTGTGGAACGCCATCGGTACCGGAATCGGCACATTGATGCCGACCATGCCGGCCTGCACCTGGTGGGCGAACTCGCGCGCGGCGCCGCCGTCGCGGGTGAACACAGCGGCGCCGTTGCCATACTCGTGCGCGTTGACCAGTTCCAGCGCGGTCTCCAGATCGGGCACCCGCACCACGCACAGCACCGGGCCGAAGATTTCCTCGCGGTAGATGCGCATGTCCGGGGTGACGTGGTCGAACAGGCAGCCGCCCAGGAAAAAGCCATCGGCGGAGCCTTCCACGACCAGCCCGCGCCCGTCGACCACCAGCGTGGCGCCTTCGGCGACGCCCAGATCGACATGGCCGCGCACTTTGTCGCGATGCGCGCCGGTCACCAATGGTCCCATTTCGGTGTCGCGGCTGCCGGGGCCGATCTTCAATGCGGCGACCTGCGGCGCGAGCTTCTCGATCAGCGCGTCGGCGGTGTGATCGCCCACGCACACGGCCACCGAGATCGCCATGCAGCGCTCGCCGGCCGAACCGTAGCCGGCGCCAAGCAGCGCGGCGGCCGCGCCGTCGATATCCGCGTCGGGCAGCACCACCATGTGGTTCTTGGCGCCGCCCAGCGCCTGCACGCGCTTGCCGTTGGCGCTGCCACGCGCATAGATGTACTCCGCGATGGGGGTGGAGCCGACGAAGCTGACCGCCTGCACGCGCGGGTCGTCCAGCAGCGCATCCACCGCTTCCTTGTCGCCATGCACCACGTTGAACGCGCCATCCGGCAGGCCGGCCTGGCGCAGCAGTTCGGCCAGCATCAGGGAGGCGGACGGATCCCGCTCGGAGGGCTTGAGGACGAAGGTGTTGCCGCAGGCCAGCGCCACCGGGAACATCCACAGCGGCACCATCGCCGGGAAATTGAACGGGGTGATGCCGGCGACCACGCCCAGCGGCGCATGTTCGCTCCAGGAGTCGACGCCGCGGCCCACGTTCATCGAATGCTCGCCCTTGAGCAGGTGCGGAATGCCGCAGGCGAACTCCACCACTTCCAGCCCGCGGGTCACTTCGCCGCGCGCATCCGACAGCACCTTGCCGTGCTCGTAGGTGATGCGCAGGGCGAGCTCGTCCGCGTGCCGTTCCACCAATTCCTTGAACCGGAACAGCACCCGCGCGCGGTTGAGCGGGGTGACCGCGCTCCACGCCGGGAATGCCGCCTGTGCGGCCTGGACCGCGGCGCCCACTTCGACGGCCGAAGCCAGCGGAACGTGCGAGGCGACGTGGCCGGTGGCGGGGTCGAAAACCTCGCCGTGGCGGCCGCTGCTACCGGCCACCGGATGGCCGTTGATGAAGTGGTGGAGGATTTCGGTCATGGGGGCGATTCGGGTTTCGGGTTCAGCCCAGCGCCTGCGCCGCCGGTACGTAGGGATAGCCCAGATCCTCGGCCACGGCCCGGTAGGTGATCTTGCCGGCGTAGACGTTCAGGCCGTTGAGCAGGTGGGGATCGTCCAGCAAGGCGCGGCGCGCGCCCTTGTTCGCCAGTTGCACGGCGAAGGGCAGGGTGGCGTTGGTCAGGGCGAAGGTGGAGGTGCGGGCGACGCCGCCGGGCATGTTGGCGACGCAGTAATGGATGACGCCGTCCACTTCATAGGTCGGATCCTGATGGGTGGTGGGATGGCTGGTCTCGAAGCAGCCGCCCTGATCGATGGCCACGTCCACCAGCACCGAGCCCGGACGCATCAGCTTCAGCTGCGCGCGTGACACCAGCTTGGGCGCGGCCGCGCCGGGGATCAGCACCGCGCCGATCACCAGATCGGTGTAGGGCAGGCGTTCCTCGATCGCGTCGTGGGTGGAATAGATGGTGGTCAGGCGATCGCCGTACAGCTCGTCGATGTACTTCAGGCGATCGATGGAACGGTCGAGGATGGTGACGTGCGCGCCCAGGCCCATCGCCATGCGTGCGGCGTTCAATCCGACCACGCCGCCGCCGATGACCAGTACCTCCGCCGGTTTCACCCCGGGCACGCCGCCGAGCAGGATGCCGGAGCCGCCCTGCGCCTTCTCCAGCGCGTGCGCGCCGGCCTGGATCGACATGCGCCCGGCCACTTCGCTCATCGGCGCCAGCAGCGGCAGGCCGCCGCGGTTGTCGGTGACGGTCTCGTAGGCGATGGCGGTGACCCCGGAAGCGATCAGCGCCTTGGTCTGCTCCGGATCCGGCGCCAGGTGCAGATAGGTGTAGAGGACCTGGCCGGGTCGCAGCATCGCGCATTCCACCGGCTGCGGTTCCTTGACCTTGATGATCATGTCGGCGCGCCGGAAGATCTCCTCCGCGCCGCCGACGATTTCCGCTCCCGCCTTGGCGTACTGCTCGTCGGTCAGGCCGATGGCCTTGCCGCCATCCTTCTGCACCATCACCTGGTGGCCATGGGCGATCAACTCGCGCGCACCGGCCGGGGTCAGGCCGATGCGGTACTCATGGTTCTTGATTTCCTTGGGAACGCCGATCAGCATGTTTCTCTCCGTTGCGTGAGGATGGATGCGCGTGGGGAGCGCCGGGGCGTGCAGGAGGCGGGTGACGGAATCCGGTGGTCAGGCGGTGGTGCGGATGATATCGGCCAGGGTGGCGAAGATGCGATCGATGTGGCCGCGTTCGACGATCAGCGGCGGCGACAGGGCGATGACGTCGCCGGTGACCCGGGTCAGCAGGTTGCCCTCGTGGAAGGCACGGTTGAACACGTCGTAGGCGCGGGCGCCGGGCGCCCCCGGACGTGGCACCATCTCGATCGCGCCGATCAGGCCGAAGTTGCGGATGTCGGCCACGTTGGGCAGATCGCGCAGGCCATGAATGGCGTCCTCCCAGTAGTCGCTCATCTCCAGTGAACGCTGGAACAGGTTCTCCTCGGCATAGGTGTCGAGTGTCGCCAGCGCGGCGGCGCAGGCCAGCGGATGGCCGGAATAGGTGTAGCCGTGGAACAGGTCGATGGCGTTGTCCGGGCCGTGCGAGAACGCGTCGTGGATCTTCTCCGAGACGAACACCGCGCCCATCGGCACGCAGCCGTTGGTGAGGCCCTTGGCGGCGGTGATGATGTCGGGGGTGACGTCGAAGCGTTGCGCACCGAAGGCGCGGCCGAGGCGACCGAAGCCGGTGATGACCTCGTCGAAGATCAGCAGGATGCCGTACTTGTCGCAGATCTCGCGGATGCGGCGCAGATAGCCTTCCGGCGGGATGATCACGCCGGCCGAGCCGGAGATCGGTTCGATGATCACCGCGGCGATGGTGGAGGCGTCGTGCAGCGCGACCAGGCGCTCCAGATCCTCGGCCAGTTCGATACCGGATGGCGGCAGTCCGCGCGAGAACGCGTTGCGCTCCAGATCCAGGGTATGGCGCAGGTGATCCACGCCCGGCAGCAGGCTGCCGAACCACTTGCGGTTGTTGGGCAGGCCGCCGACCGAAATGCCGCCGAAGCCTACACCGTGGTACGCCTTCTCGCGGCCGATCAGGCGGGTGCGCTGGCCCTCGCCGCGCGCGCGGTGATAGGCCAGCGCGATCTTCAGCGCGGTGTCGACAGACTCGGATCCGGAGTTGGTGTAGAAGACGTGGTTGAGATCGCCCGGGGTCAGTTCGGCCAGCCGCTCGGCCAGCACGAACGGCAGCGGCGAACTCATCGAAAAGTTGGGCGCGAAGTCGAGCGTCTCGATCTGCTTCTTCACCGCCTCGACGATGCGCGGTCGCGCATGGCCGGCGTTGCAGCACCACAGGCCCGCCGTGGCATCGAGAATCTCGCGGCCATCGACCGATCGGTAATGCATGCCGGAAGCGCTCGCGAGCAGGCGTGGCGCCGCCTTGAACTGCTTGTTGGCGGTGAACGGCATCCAGAACGCATTGAGCGATTCGGGCGCCTGCAGGGCCTGGGTCTGGTAGAAATCGGCCAGCGCGCGGGAGGAGGAGGGGGCGTCGGCGCTCATGGCGGCTCCTGGCTGCGGGGGTAGGGCCGCAGCTTACCGCGTTGAATAAACTTTACAACTGCCGTTGATATGGCCTGGCTCCGGCTTTTGCTTCTGTGCTTTAGGGCCCCCTTTCAGGCCGGCGGATGGCGCGGGTCAAACCCCGCAGGGGCGGCGCGCAGGAAGCGCGCCGTTTCCGGCAGGCACATGGATGTGCCTTCCGGAAATTCCCGCGCTGTCCGCGAACCCGGCGCCTCTGGCGCCGGGCGGCCGACCGGGGGAGTGCTTTCTTTGGTTACTTTCTTTGCACGGGCAAAGAAAGTGACCCGCGCGCAGCGCGGAAGCTTTTCGAGTGGGACGACAGGGGGCACCCCAAATTGACGCCCTCCTCACCGGGTGTAAAGTATCCGCAACATCCGCCACCGGTACGCCCACGGGAATGGACATCGGCGCCCGCCTGCAACTCGTCCGCAAATCAAAGCACCTCAGCCAGCGCGAGCTGGCCAAGCGCGTGGGCGTCACCAACAGCACCATCTCGCTGATCGAACAGAACAAGGTCAGCCCTTCGGTCAGTTCATTGAAGAAGGTGCTGGACGGCATTCCGATTTCGCTGGCCGATTTCTTCACCCTGGACCTGGAAGCCGGCCTGCCCGACAACCCGTTCTATGGCGTGGACGATCTGCCGGACGTCGGCAGCAACGGCATTCACTACTTCCTGGTCGGCCAGCATCGCCCGCAGCGGCAGATGTGCATCCTGCGCGAGGTGATGCCGGCCGGCACCGACACCGGCGAGGCGATGCTGCGCCACGAGGGCGAGGAGGGCGGGGTGATCATCGCCGGCCGCCTGGAAGTGACCGTGGGCGACCAGGTCCGCGTGCTCGGGCCCGGCGAGGCCTACTATTTCGAAAGCCGGGTCCCGCACCGCTTCCGCAGCGTGGGCGAGGACGACGCGGTGATCGTCAGCGCCAACACCCCGGCCACATTCTGATTCTCCGCCGCCGCCCGCGTGGCGGCGGCGTCGCCACCCATTCCCCCAGGAGCCGACGATGAACGCACCCCGCACCCGCGAAGACTGGCTGGCGATGGCCGGCGGCCTGTCCATCCGCAGCCAGGCCTTCATCGACGGACGCTACGTGGACGCGGCCAGCGGCAGGACCTTCGACTGCGTCAGCCCCATCGATGGGCGGGTGCTGGCGAAGGTGGCCGAGGGCGCTGGCGAGGACATCGATCGCGCGGTGGCCGCGGCGCGGCGCAGTTTCGAGTCCGGTGCGTGGGCCAATGCGAAGCCGACCCACCGCAAGAAGGTGCTGCTGAAGTTCGCCCAGTTGATCGAGAAACATGGCGACGAGCTGGCGCTGCTCGAGTCGCTGGACATGGGCAAGCCGGTCACCGACGCGCGCCAGGTGGACGTGGCCGCGACGATCCGCTGCGTGAGCTGGACCGGCGAGGCGCTGGACAAGGTGTATGGCGAAATCGCCGCCACCGGCCCGGACGAACTGGGCCTGGTGACCCGCGAGCCGCTGGGCGTGGTCGGCGCGATCGTGCCGTGGAATTTCCCGATGCTGATGGCGGCGTGGAAGTTCGCGCCCGCGCTGGCGACCGGCAATTCGATCGTGCTGAAGCCTTCGGAGAAATCCCCGCTGAGCGCGATCCGGCTGGCTGAACTGGCGATGGAGGCGGGCATTCCCGCCGGCGTGTTCAATGTGGTGCCCGGATTCGGCAAGGAAGCCGGCGAACCGCTGGCACTGCACATGGATGTGGACGGACTGGTGTTCACCGGTTCCACCGCGGTCGGGAAGCGCCTGTTGCAATGCGCCGGCCTGTCGAACATGAAGCGCGCCTACATGGAATGCGGCGGCAAGAGCCCGAACCTGGTGTTCGCCGACGCGCCGGATCTGGACAAGGCCGCCGAGGCTGCGGCCGGCGGCATCTTCTACAACCAGGGCGAGGTGTGTACCGCCGCCTCGCGCCTGCTGGTGGAGCGTTCGATCAAGGATGAGTTCGTCGCCCGCGTGGTCGAGGCGGGACGGAAGATGCAGCCGCGCCACCCACTGGATCCCGGAGCGCCGATGGGTGCGATGGTCGATGAAACCCAGACCGCGCGCGTGCTGGGCTACATAGAGAAGGGCGTGGCGGAGGGCGCGAAGCTGGTGCTGGGCGGCGGGCGCGCCGAGGTGGTGTCCGGCGGCTGCTACATCGAGCCGACGGTGTTCGACGGCGTCGCCCACGAGCACACCATCTCGCGCGAGGAAATTTTCGGCCCGGTGCTGTCGGTGATCGCCTTCGACACCGAGGAACAGGCGCTGCGCATGGCCAACGACACCGAGTACGGTCTGGCCGCCGGCGTGTGGACGCGCGACATCGCCCGCGCCCATCGCGTCGCGCGCAGACTGCGTGCCGGCAGCGTGTGGGTGAACTATTGGGACGGCGGCGACATGACCGCCCCGTTCGGCGGCTACAAGCAGTCCGGCAACGGTCGCGACAAATCGCTGCACGCCTTCGACAAATACACCGAGGTCAAGGCGACCTGGATCAATCTGGCGGATTGAGGCGGTCCGGCAACTTTCCCTGTGGGAGCGACGTGAGTCGCGATGCTCTCGCTCCGGAACACGTGAGACTTCGCGAGTTTTCGCGACTCACGCCGCTCCCACAAGAACGTTTGCCCGGTTCACGGTCGCGACTGGCGTCGCTCTCCTGCAGGTACACCGAGGTCAAGACGACCTGGAACAACGTGGCGGATTGAGGCGGTCCGGCAACCTTCCCTGTGGGAGCGACGTGAGTCGCGATGCTCTCGCTCCGGAACACGTGAGACTTCGCGAGTCTTCGCGACCCACGCCGCTCCCACAAGAACGTTTGCCCGGTTCACGGTCGCGACTGGCGTCGCTCTCCTGCAGGTACACCGAGGTCAAGACGACCTGGAACAACGTGGCGGATTGAGGCGGTCCGGCAACTTTCCCTGTGGGAGCGACGTGAGTCGCGATGCTCTCGCTCCGGAACACGGGAGACTTCGCGAGTTTTCGCGACTCACGCCGCTCCCACAAGAACGTTTGCGCGGTCCACGGTCGCGACTGGTGTCGCTCCTACAGGTCCGGGTCTTCGGGAGTGAATGGCCGATGGGTGCGCGGCGCATCGGGTAGTTGCTGGTCCAGCGATTGCCGGTAGCGGATGCAGCCGCGCAGGAACTGTGGCCACTCGGGGACTTCCGGCTGCGGATCGCTTTTCTCGGGCAGCAGGCCCCACAGCGCGGGATGGTGCCAGCACAGATCGTGCCCGGTGCTGTCGCGGTGCTCGCGGATGCCGGCGCGCAGCCGGCGTACTTCTGAAATCAGTTCGTCGCGCGAGAGCGTGTCCAGATCTTCATCCATGGCGGGGCTCCTGCATGAAGGGGGAACGTGGGGAGGATCGCATGAAAGCGGGGAGGAGGTGTGTGGAATGGCGCCAGGAGCAAATTCCCCGTCGCCTGCTTCGCAGTCGCCCGCCCCCTTTTGCAAAGGGGGAAAGGGGGGCTGTCTTTCACTATCACGACAGTCCGCGATGACCTTCCCCTTTGCAAAAAGAAGGACCGAGGGGGATTTGCCCTTTGCGTCGGAGGCAAGCCAATCGAACGGCTGGTCCTCCCCCCTTGAAAAGGGGGACCGAAGGGGATTTACCCTTTGCATCAGAGGCAGGCCAATCGAACGGTTGGTCCTCCCCCTTTGAAAAAGGGGGACCGAGGGGGATTTGCCTTTGCTCACCCCCGGATCTGCCAGAATCGGGCCGTCACCCCCCTCCGCGCTCCCATGACCGCCACCGCCGTTGCCGATCCCGCCCTGCCGGGCAATTCTCCCCGTCGCGTCCTGTTCGCCAGCCTCATCGGCACCACCATCGAGTTCTTCGATTTCTACATCTACGCCACCGCCGCGGTGCTGGTGTTCCCGAAACTGTTCTTCCCGGAAGGCGATACCGGGGCGGCGACGCTGCAGTCGCTGGCGACCTTCGCGCTGGCGTTCTTCGCCAGACCGATCGGTTCGGCGATATTCGGCCATTACGGGGACCGGATTGGCCGCAAGGCCACGCTGGTGGCTGCCCTGCTGACCATGGGGCTGTCCACCGTCGCCATCGGGCTGCTGCCGACCTACGCCAGCATCGGCATCTTCGCGCCGCTGCTGCTGGCGTTGTGCCGGTTCGGCCAGGGACTGGGGCTGGGCGGAGAATGGGGCGGCGCGGTACTGCTGGCGACCGAGAACGCGCCGCCGGGAAAGCGCGCCTGGTATGGCATGTTCCCGCAACTGGGTGCACCGATCGGTTTCCTGTGCTCGACCGGCATCTTCCTGCTGCTGACCGAATTGATGACCGACGCGCAGTTCCTGGCCTGGGGCTGGCGCATTCCGTTCCTGGCCAGCGCGGCGCTGGTGATCGTCGGCCTGTGGGTGCGCCTGCGCATCACCGAGACGCCTGATTTCCAGAAGACCCTGGACCGCGACGAACGCGTGCGCCTGCCGATGATCACCGTGCTGAAGCAGCACCCGCGCGCGCTCCTGGCCGGCACCTTCGCGGCGATGGCGACCTTCGTGCTGTTCTACCTGATGACGGTGTTCGCGTTGAGCTGGGGCACCTCGCGGCTGGGCTATTCGCGCGAGCAGTTCCTGCTGCTGCAGATGGTCGGCGTGCTGTTCTTCGCCATCGGGATTCCGGCGGCCGCGCTGTACGCGGACCGGCGCGGGCGGCGGCGGGCGATGATTCTCGCCAGCGTCGCCATCTTCGCGTTCGGGCTGGCGTTCGCGCCGCTGTTCTCTTCCGGCAACGCCGCCGGCGTGTTGCTGTTCCTGGCGCTGGGCCTGGGCATCATGGGCCTGACCTACGGACCGTGCGGCACGATCCTGGCGGAGATGTTTCCCACCGAGGTCCGCTACACCGGCGCGTCGCTGGCGTTCAACCTGGCCGGCATCTTCGGCGCATCGCTGGCGCCCTACGTGGCGACCAAGCTGGCCGAACAGTTCGGACTGGCCTACGTGGGCTATTACCTCTGCGCCGCCGCGGCGCTGACCCTGCTGGCGCTGTGGCTGATGCCGCGTCCGCGTTGAGGCGCATGGCTTCGCCGCCATCGCGCAGCGGGGCAAAGCTCCGCTTTACGGGCAGCGGAACCGGCGGGGCAAGCCCCGCTCTACCGGAACAGCCGCTTGAGCGTGCGGCCCAGCCAGCCGCCTTCCTGGTGCTTCCGGGCGAACAGGTTGAGGTGGTGCTTCACCGCGTCGGCATAGTCCTTGTCGTCGCTGCGGATGTGGTTGTACAGCCACCGCGCGAGCATGGATCGCAGTTCGTCGCCGATGTCGTCGCCGGCCTCGAAGCGCAGCCGGTACTCGCCCACGCGCTTGGCGAACAGCTGATGCACGCGCTTGTGCGCGGCCGAGAACGGATAACCGGCCTCTTCCATCAGCTCCTCCTCGAAGGCGAAATGGGAGAGGGTGTAGTCGACCAGTTCCTCGATCACCTCGGCGACCGCGATCCGTTCCATCGAACGGTTGGCGATGTGCAGCCGGTTGATCATCTCGACGATGCGGCGGTGCTGGGCGTCGATCACGTCCACGCCGGTGTTCAGGTCGTCCTGCCAGACGAGTAGGGCCATGTCGGTACTTCCCGCACGCCGGGGTGTGCGTGCCTGGAAAACACTCTAGGAAGGGCCCGCCCGCGGGGCATTGATTCCGATCAAACCGGCGGGAAATGCCTACCAGAGTGCGTCGCGCAACTTGTACCAGGCCATCGCCGCCACCAGCATCGGCGTGCGCAGCAGGCGGCCGCCCGGGAAGGGGCGGTGGGGGATGCGGGCGAAGGCGTCCAGGCGTTCGGCCTGTCCACGGATGGCTTCGGCGATGACCTTGCCGGCCAGGCCGGTGGCCGCCACGCCGTGTCCGCTGAAGCCCTGGGCGAAGTAGACGTTGGGCGCCAGCCGCCCCCAGTGCGGCGCGCGGTTGAGCGAGATGTCGACGTAGCCGCCCCAGACGTACTCGATCCCGACCTCGGCCAGTTGCGGGAACACCCGCCGCATCCGTCGCGCCATGGTCCCGCGCAGGTTGGGCGGGGGCAGGGTGGAATAGCTGGCGCGGCCACCGAACAGCAGGCGGTGGTCGCGGCTCAGGCGGAAATAGTCCAGCGCCCAGTTCACGTCGGCCACCGCCATGCCGTTGCGGATGAGCGCGCGGGCGCGTTCCTCGCCCAGTGGCGTGGTGGCGCCGATGTAGGTGCCGACCGGCATGATCCGCGATTCCAGCTCCGGCGCGACGCCGCGCAGCCAGGCATTGCCGGCCAGCACGGCGAAATCGCAACGGACCTGCCCGGCGTCGGTGTGCAGGATCGGGGCGGCGCCACGTTCCATCCGGGTGACCCGCGAATGCTCGAAGATGCGCACGCCGGCCGCGAGCGCCGCGCGGGCCAGGCCGAAGGCGTATTCGAGCGGATGCAGATGGCCGCTGAGCGGGTCGTAGATGGCGCCGAGATAGCGATCGCTGGCCAGTTGCGCGCGCAGTTGTTCGCGGTCCCACCATTCCATCGGATAGTCGTAGTGCTCGGCCATGTGCGCCTGCCAGCGCTTCAGCGCCTGCTCCTGGCGCGGCTTGATCGGCACACTGGCGTGTCCATCGCGCCAGTCGCAGGCGATGGCGTGGCGATGGATGCGATCCCGCATCAGCGCCATGCCGTCGCGCGAGAAATCGAACAGGCGGCGCGCGTCGGCGCGACCGACCAGGCGCTCCAGGGTGTCCTGCTCGCAGCCGTAGCCGACGATCGCCTGGCCGCCATTGCGGCCGCTGGCGCCCCAGCCGATCCGCTCGGCTTCCAGCACCACCACGCGATAACCGGCTTCGGCCAGTTCCAGCGCCGCCGACAGGCCGGTGTATCCGGCGCCGAGGATGCACACGTCGGCCCGCAGTTCGCCTTCCAGCCGCGGCTGCGGCGGCAACGGCGCGGCGCTGGCCGCGTACCAGGAGGGCGGATAGGCGGCGGCGTCGCGCCGGCTCATACCGACCGCAGGTACCAGTCGTATTCCAGATCGGTGACCTGGGTGTTGAAGCTGCGCATTTCCTTGAGCTTCTGCTGGCCGTAGATATGCCGGAACGGGGCGCCGAACCATTCGGCGACGAAGTCGCTGGCGAGAAAGTCGTCGATGGTGTCACGCCAGAACGGGGTCAGGTTCTCGGTCTGCTCGTAGGCGTTGCCGACGATCGGTGGGCCGGGATCGAAGCCGTTCTCGATGCCGTGCAGCATGCCCGCCAGCACCGCGGCGGTGACCAGGTAGACGTTGGCGTCGGCGCCGGCGATGCGGTGTTCGACCCGTGTATTGGCCTCGCTGCCGTGCGGGATGCGCATGGCGACGGTGCGGTTGTTGTAGCCCCAGCAGGTATTGAGCGGCACGAATGCGTTGAGCACGAAGCGCCGGTAGCTGTTGGCGTTGGGCGCGAACAGCAGCAGGCAGTCGGCGGCGCTGCGCTGCAGCCCGCCGATGGCGTGGCGTAACGCATCGGCTGGCTGTCCGACCGGCGAGGCGAACACGTTGCGGCCCTCGCCGTCCAGCACGCTGACGTGGATGTGCATGCCGCTGCCGGCCTGATCGACCAGCGGCTTGGCCATGAAGCTGGCCAGCGCGCCCTGCTGCTGGGCGATCGCCTTGATCGCGCGCTTCAGGTAGATGGCGTCATCGCACGCCAGCAGGGCGTCGTCGCGATGCTTGAGGTTGATCTCGAACTGCCCGGGCGCGTATTCGGCGACGGCGGTGTCGGCGGGAATGCGCTGGACGCGGCAGGCGTCGGCGACCGCGTCGGTGAAGCCGCGATAGTCGTTGAGGTCTTCCATGTAGTAGACCTGCGTGCTGCGGTTGGGCGCGCCGGTGGCGGGATTGCGCGACGCCACCGGACGGCCGTCGGCGTCCGGGCGCTGCTCGAACAGGTAGAACTCCAGTTCCACCGCGACCACCGGCTTCAGTCCGCGCGCGGCGTAGCGCGCCAGCACCCGCCGCAATACCTCGCGCGGATTGGCCTCGAACAGGCCGCCGGCCGCGTCCTCCATCGCCAGCAGCAACTGCGCCATCGGCCGCGGCGCCCACGGCACGAATCGCAGCGAGCCCGGCACCGGCCGGCAGATGCGGTCTTCGTCGCCGATGTCGTAGCCCAGCCCGGTTTCCTCGACCGTGTTGCCGGTGATGTCGGTGGCGATCAGCGACATCGGCAGGCAGACCCCATCGGTGTAGACCTTGTCCAGCGCATCGCGGGTGATGCGCTTGCCGCGCAGCAGCCCGTTCATGTCCGGCAGGATCAGGTCGATCAGTTCGCAGCCGTGGATGCCGCGCAGGGTGGCGGCGTCGTCCTCGGGCAGACCCGCGGCGGCGGGTGATTCGGGGTGGGAAGGGAGGTTCATGCAGGCGCTCCGGAAGGCCGGAGCCAGCTTAGCAGAGGAGATGCATTGTCAAGAATACTCAACGATGCTCCCGGCGTCGGGTACGAAAAAATGCCCGAAACCGGTGCTGCTGCGCACCATTCAGGGGCGTGTGGCGGCTGATTGGCGCCCCGTGTTGTAAAAATAAAACGGCCGGGCTAAGGTGAGTCCAAGCCATCCCGAGCCCCCTGCATGACCAGCCAGCCGCTGGTCGGCCTGCCGACCGATCACAAGCAAATCGGCGCGCATCCCTTCCTCGCGGTCGGGGAGAAATACATCCGCGCGGTGGTCGACGGCGCCGGCGCGATGCCGGTGCTCCTGCCCACGCTGGACCCGGCGTTGCCATTGCGCGAGTTCCTGCGTGGCGTGGACGGCATCATGCTGACCGGCTCGGTCAGCAACATCGAACCGCATCATTACAGCGACGAATCCAGCTACGAGGGCAACCTGCTGGATCCGCGCCGCGACGCCACCAATCTGGCGCTGATTCCGCTGGCGATGGACATGGGCGTGCCGCTGCTGGCGATCTGCCGCGGTTTCCAGGAAGTCAACGTCGCCCTCGGCGGAAGCCTGTACCAGAAGGTGCATGAGCAGCCCGGCTTCATGGATCACCGCGAACGTCCTGACGATCCAGTGGACGTGCAGTACGGTCCCGCGCACGCCATCACGCTGGCGCCGGACGGCCTGCTGGCGCGCTGGGCGGGCGTGGAGCGGGTGAAGGTCAATTCGCTGCACGGGCAGGGCGTGCGCCGGCTCGGGCGCGATCTGATCGTGGAGGCGACCGCGCCGGACGGGCTGATCGAGGCCTTCCGCCACGACGGCCCGGGCTTCCTGCTCGGCGTGCAATGGCATCCGGAATGGCGGGTCACCGAAAACCCGTTCTATCTGTCGATCTTCCAGGCCTTCGGAACCGCCTGCCGGGAGCACGCCGATCGGCGCGCACGGGAACGCCCGCCGCCCCGCGCGGCGTGAAGCGATTGCGTCCTTCCCGTTCCCCTTTCCGAACCGTCTTCCCATGAGCCAGAAAAAAAACGCCCGAAAACAGACCACGCCGCAGCAGACCGAAGAGAGCGCGCTGCGGCGCTGGCTGAAGGAACGCCGCATCACCGAGGTCGAATGCCTGGTGCCGGACATCACCGGCAACGCACGCGGCAAGATCATTCCCGCCGACAAGTTCTCGCATGATTACGGCACCCGCCTGCCCGAAGGCATCTTCGCCACCACCGTCACCGGCGACTATCCGGACGACTACTACGAACTGACCTCGCCCTCGGACTCGGACATGATGCTGCGCCCGGATCCGGACACCGTGCGGATGGTGCCGTGGGCGGCCGATCCCACCGCGCAGATCATCCACGACTGCTACACCAAGGCCGGACAGCCGCACGAACTGGCGCCGCGCAACGTGCTGCGGCGCGTGCTGGCCGAGTACGAGAAGGCGGGCCTGCGCCCGGTGGTGGCGCCGGAGCTGGAATTCTTCCTGGTGCAGAAGAACACCGATCCGGATTTTCCGCTGCTGCCGCCGGCCGGCCGCTCCGGGCGCCCGGAGACCGCGCGCCAGTCGTACTCGATCGACGCGGTCAACGAGTTCGACCCGATCCTGGACCTGATGTACGACTACTGCGACGCGATGGAACTGGACGTGGATACGCTGATCCACGAATCCGGCGCGGCCCAGCTGGAAGTCAATTTCACCCACGCCGGCGCGATGTCGCTGGCCGACCAGGTGTTCCTGTTCAAGCGCACCATGCGCGAGGCCGCGATGCGACACGGCGTCTACGCGACCTTCCTGGCCAAGCCGATGGAGAACGAGCCCGGCAGCGCCATGCACATCCACCAGAGCGTGGTGGACGCGAAGAAGGGGCACAACGTGTTCAGCGGCAAGGACCCGGGCAGGTTCAGCCCGGTGTTCGGGCACTACCTGGCCGGCCTGCAGAAGTACGTGCCGATGGCGATGGCGTTCTTCGCGCCGAACGTCAATTCCTACCGTCGCCTGATGTTCGGCGAGGTCTCGCCCAGCAACGTGCAGTGGGGTTACGACAACCGTACCTGCGGCCTGCGGGTGCCGATGGACACCCCGGAGAACATGAGGGTGGAAAGCCGCTTCGCCGGTTCCGACGCCAATCCCTACCTGGCCATGGCGGCGACCCTGGCCTGCGGCCTGCTGGGCATCCGCGAGAAGCTCAAGCCGACCGCGCCGACTTCCGGCAGCGCCAAGGAAATCGGCTACGACCTGCCGCGTTCGCTGGGCGAGGCGCTGGACGGGCTGGAGGCCTGCAAGCCGTTGCAGGAGATGCTGGGGCCGCGGTTCGTGCGGGCGTATGTGTCGGTGAAGCGCAAGGAGTACGAGACCTTCTTCCGCGTGATCAGTTCGTGGGAGCGGGAATTCCTGCTGTTGAACGTCTGAGTGTTCATGGTGCGAGATCTTTTGGGCCATCGTGGGATGGGGCGTCGGGCGCTGGCGCGCGTGGGTGGTGCCGGCCGCCGGCCATGGCGCGCTTGCCGCGGGGCATCACTTTTCTTTGCTTGTGCAAAGAAAAGTAACCAAAAGAAAGCACACCCCGGTCCTCGCGCCCCAGCCGCTGCGCGGCCGGGGTCCGTGTCACCGATGGGAATTTTGGGAAGGCACATCCCTGTGCCTGCCCAAAACGCCGCGCGTCGTGCGCGGCGCCCTGAAGGGTTTACCCACCGATGCCACCGCTGCGGATGGGGGCCCAGGAGCAAGGGCCAAAGCCGAAGCCGAAGGGCCTCTGTGCTAGGTAGGAGTGGCCTCCGGCCGCGAACTCCTCGCGACTTTGCCTTTGCCTTTGCCTTTGCCGTTGCTTTTGCTTTTCGGGCCCCCGTTGAGGTGTGGCAAGCGGGCCGGGTAAACCCGCAGGTCGGCGCACAGGACGTGCGCCGTTTTCGGCAGGGGCAGGATGCCCCTTCCGAAAATTCCCGGACCGATTGCGGACCCGGAGCGAAGCGGAGGGTACGCCGTCAGGGGTGTGTTTCTTTGGTTCCTTTCTTTGCACAAGCAAAGAAAGGGACGCCTCGCGGCGAGCGCGCCATCGGTGAGCACCGACGACGCCATCATGCGCAAGCGCCCTGAGCGCTTCAGTTCGAATCCAGCGCTAACAACAAGCCATAAAGAACGTTATCCCGGAGTCCTCATGGAACACCTCGACATCCGCACTCTCCAGAAGCTCGACGCCGAACACCACCTGCACCCTTTCAACGACAACGCCGCCCTGGCGAAAAAAGGCACCCGCATTCTCACCCGCGGCGAGGGCTGTTATGTGTGGGACGCCGAAGGCAACCAGTTGCTTGATGCCTTCGCCGGCCTGTGGTGCGTCAACATCGGCTACGGGCGCAGGGAACTGGGTGAGGTCGCGTCGAAGCAGATGACGCAACTGGCGTACTACAACAGCTTCTTCCAGTGCACCACCGAACCGACCATCGAACTGGCGGCCAAGCTGGCCGAACTGGCGCCTGGCGACATCAACCATTCCTTCTTCGTCAATTCCGGCTCCGAGGCCAACGACACCATCCTGCGGCTGGTGCGGCACTTCTGGGCCGTGCAGGATCAGCCGCGCAAGAACATCTTCATCGGCCGCCACGACGGCTACCACGGCACAACCATGGCCGGCGCCAGCCTGGGCGGCATGAAGGGCATGCACAAGCAGGGTGGCCTGCCGATTCCGGACATCCACCACATCGATCCGCCGTTCTGGTTCGCCGACGGCGGCGAGTTGTCCGAGGACGAGTACGGCCGGGTCGCGGCGCGCCGGCTGGAGGACAAGATCCTGGAGCTGGGTCCGGAACGGGTGGCCGCCTTCATCGGCGAACCGATCATGGGCGCCATCGGCGTGTACATCCCGCCACGCACCTACTGGCCGGAAATCGAGCGCATCTGCCGCAAGTACGACGTGCTGCTGATCGCCGACGAGGTCATCTGCGGCTTCGGCCGCACCGGCGAGTGGTTCGGCTCGCAGTACTTCGGCTTCCAGCCGGACATCATGCCGGTGGCCAAGGGCATCACCTCCGGCTACATCCCGCTGGGCGCGGCGATGTTCAACGACCGTGTGGCGAACGTGCTGAAGGCGCAGGGTGGCGAGCTGGCGCACGGCGCCACCTATTCCGGACATCCGGTGTGCGCGGCGGTGGCGCTGGAGAACATCCGCATCCTGCAGGAAGAGAAGATCGTCGAACGCGCCAGGACCGAGATCGCGCCGTATCTGGCGCAGCGCTGGGCCGAACTGGGCGAGCATCGGCTGGTCGGACAGGCGCGCATCGCCGGCCTGGTCGGGGCGCTGGAACTGGTGCCGGACAAGGGCCAGCGCGGGTTCTTCCCGGATCGTGGTTCGGTCGGGGTGATGTGCCGCGACTTCGCCCTCAAGCGTGGCCTGATCCTGCGCGCCACCTGGGATGCGATGCTGCTGTCGCCGCCGCTGGTGATCACCCGCGAGCAGGTCGACGAGTTGTTCGACAAGGCCTGGAAGGCGCTGGACGACACCGCCCAGGCGCTGGGTCGCTGACGTTGGAGACGGCGGGCGGTCAACGGGTTCCCAGGCTGGCGGCGGGGCGTATCATGTCCGCCATCACCTTTCTGCTTCCAGGAGAAGCCCCATGAAGTTCCGAGCATTGACGATTGCGCTGGCCGCGGCCGGTGCGCTGGCGGCCTGTGGCGGCGCCGAGGAGAAGAAGGCGGCCAAGGCGGCCGACGAGAAGGTCGTCAACGTCTACAACTGGTCGGACTACATCGCCGAGGACACCATCCCGAACTTCGAGAAGCAGACCGGAATCAAGGTCACCTACGACGTGTTCGACAGTGACGAGATGGTCGAGACCAAGCTGCTGGCCGGATCCAGCGGTTACGACGTGGTGATTCCCTCGCTGAGCTTCCTGGGCCGGCAGATCCAGGCCGGCGTGTTCCTGCCGCTGGACAAGTCGAAGATTCCCAACCTGAAGAACGTCGATCCGAAGTTGCTGGAGCGCATCGCCCTGCAGGATCCGGGCAACCAGTACGCCGTGCCCTATCTGTGGGGCACCAGCGGCATCGGCTACAACGTGGACAAGGTCAAGGCGGCATTCGGCAACACCGACGTCACCGGCAGCTGGGACCTGGTGTTCAAGCCGGAGAACCTGTCCAAGCTCAAGGATTGCGGCGTGACCGTGCTGGACACCCCGTCGGAGCTGATCCCGATCGCGCTGAACTACCTGGGCGAGGATCCGCACAGCTTCGATCCCAAGGTCATCGACAAGGCCGCGGCGCTGCTGAAGGGGATCCGGCCGTATGTCCGCAACTTCCACTCCTCGTCCTACATCAACGATCTGGCCAACGGCGACGTGTGCCTGGTGGTGGGCTGGTCGGGCGACGTCATCCAGGCGCGCGATCGCGCCGACGAGGCGGACAACGGCGTGCACATCGGCTATTCGATTCCGAAGGAAGGCGCTCCGCAGTGGTTTGACATGATGGCCATCCCCAAGGACGCCAAGCATGTGGAGAACGCGTATGCCTTCATCAACACCATGCTGGATCCGAAGGTGGCCGCGGCCAACACCAACTTCGTGACCTATCCGAACGCGGTGCCGGCGTCGAAGCCGATGGTCGATCCGTCCATCGTCAACGATCCCACCATCTATCCGCCGGCGGAGGTCGACGCCAAACTGTTCACCTTCGCGGTGCTGCCGCCGGAAGTGGACCGCCAGTACACCCGGATCTGGACGGAGTTGAAGACGGGCAAGTAACCGGAGCAGGGCCGCCACGCGCGGCCCTGCTCTTTGGGGGGGATGGCCGGAACCATGGTTCCGGCCGGGAACAGGGCACGCCTTCGGGATGCCTGCAATCGAGATGCAAGAACGCACCACTCATCACTGCCATGCCTGGCCCAACTCTGGAGAGAGCTTGATGAAACTGCGAACCCTGGCCACCGCTGTCCTCCTCTGTACCACCCTGGCCGCCTGCGGTGGCAAGTCCGATGCCGACAAGGGCGCGGCCGGCGCCGCCAAGGCCGACGGGGCCAAGGAAGTGAACGTCTACAACTGGTCCGACTACATCGCCGAGGACACCATCCCGAACTTCGAGAAGCAGAGCGGGATCAAGGTCACCTACGATGTGTTCGACAGTAACGAAGTGGTCGAGACCAAGCTGCTGGCCGGGTCCAGCGGTTACGACATCGTGGTGCCGACCCTGAACTTCCTCGGCCGGCAGATCCAGGCGGGCGTGTTCATGCCGCTGGACAAGAGCAGGATCCCCAACTACGCCAATCTCGATCCGGAGTTGATGAAGCGCATCGAGCGGCAGGATCCCGGCAACCAGTACGCCATTCCGTATATGTGGGGAACGACCGGCATCGGTTACAACATCGACAAGGTCAAGGCGGCGTTCGGCAACACCGACATCGCCAACAGCCTGGACATCGTGTTCAAGCCGGAGAACGTATCCAAGCTGAAGGAGTGCGGCGTGACCCTGCTGGACACCCCGTCGGAGGTCATCCCGATGGCGTTGAACTACCTGGGCGAGGATCCCAACAGTTTCGATCCCAAGGTCATCGAGAAGGCGGCCGCGTTGCTGAAGTCGGTGCGTCCGTACATCACCAACTTCCATTCCTCGCAGTACATCGACGCGATGGCCAACGGCGATACCTGCCTGGTGGTCGGCTGGTCCGGCGACATCATCCAGGCGCGCGATCGCGCCGAGGAAGCCGGCAACGGCGTCAAGATCGCCTACGCCATCCCGAAGGAAGGCGCGCCGCAGTGGTTCGACATGCTGGCCATTCCCAAGGACGCCAAGCACGTCGACGGCGCCTACGCCTTCATCAACTACCTGCTGGATCCGCAGGTGATGGCGAACAACTCCAATTTCATCCATTACCCCAACGCCATTCCCAAGGCCAAGGCGCTGATGGAAAAGGCCATCGTCGACGATCCGACGGTGTATCCGCCGCCGGAAGTCGAGGCCAAGCTGTTCACCTTCGCCATCCTGCCGCCGGAAGTGGATCGCCAGTACACCCGGATCTGGACGGAACTGAAGACCGGCAAGTAGTCCGCGCGAAGGGGTGGGCGCTGCGCCCGCCCCGGATCGTCTCCATACCATTTTCCAAAGAAGCCAGGCGCCGCCCGCACGGCGCCGCACAGGGGAACCCGATGGCGGCTGACAACCCACCTCCCGGCAACGGCAAGGACACCACGAACGCAACGACCGCCAAGGCCGGGGCCGATGCCTATCTGCGCATCGTCGACGTGCGCAAGGAGTTCGACGGCTTCGTCGCCGTGGACGACACCAACCTGACCATCCGCAAGGGCGAAATCTTCGCCCTGCTGGGCGGTTCGGGCAGCGGCAAGTCCACCTTGCTGCGCTGCCTGGCGGGGTTCGAGAAGCCGACCGCCGGCAAGATCTACCTGGACGGGCAACTGCTCAACGATCTGCCGCCCTACGAGCGGCCGCTCAACATGATGTTCCAGTCCTACGCGCTGTTCCCGCACATGTCCGTCGAGCAGAACATCGCCTTCGGTCTGAAGCAGGACGGCCTGTCCAAAGAGGCCATCAGGAAGCGGGTCGAGGACATGCTGGCGCTGGTGCAACTGGGCAAGCTGGCCAAGCGCAAGCCGCACCAGTTGTCCGGCGGCCAGCAGCAGCGCGTGGCGCTCGCGCGGTCGCTGGCCAAGGGCCCGAAGCTGCTGCTGCTGGACGAGCCGATGGGTGCGCTGGACAAGAAACTGCGCTCGCAGATGCAACTGGAACTGGTCAACATCATCGAGAAATCCGGGGTGACCTGCGTGATGGTCACCCACGACCAGGAAGAAGCCATGACCATGGCCACCCGCATCGCCCTGATGGACCAGGGCTGGATCCGCCAGGTCGGCACCCCCGATGAAATCTACGAACAGCCGACCAGCCGTTTCGCCGCCGAGTTCATCGGCTCGGTCAATCTCATCGACGGCGTGATCGACGAGGACGAGTCGGACTACGTCACCATCCGCAGCCCGCAGCTGCCGGTGCCGGTCTACGTGGGTCACGGCATTTCCGGCTTCGAGGGCCAGGAAGTCTCGTTCGCGGTGCGTCCGGAGAAACTCGGCATCGGCAAGGAGGAACCGGCGCAGCAGTACAACAAGGCCAAGGGCGTGATCGAGGACATCGCCTACTTCGGCAGCCACTCGGTCTACCACGTGCGCCTGCCGGGTGGTTACAAGTTCATGGCCAACTTCGCCAACGTGCAGCGCTGGGCCAGCGAGGGCCTGACCTGGAACGACGAGGTCTGGGTGTGGTGGGGCGACAACGACGGCGTGGTGCTGACCTCATGAGATTCCGCGACCTGATCAGGAAAGCCACGCCGGGCCCGCGCTGGGCGGTGATCTCGGTTCCCTATCTCTGGTTGCTGCTGTTCTTCGCGATCCCGTTCCTGATCGTGCTGAAGATATCGTTTTCCAAGCTCGCCATCGCGATGCCGCCGTACACGCCGATCCTGGAGTACGTGGACGAGGCGCTGACGCTGAAGCTCAACCTGGGCAACTACGCGGCGCTGTTCACCGACTCCCAGTACGTGCAGGCCTACCTGAGCTCGATCCAGATCGCGGCCATCTCCACCTTCTTCGCCCTGCTGATCGGCTATCCCATCGCCTACGTGATCGCGCGCCTGCCGCCATCGAGCCGCAACATCGCGATGATGCTGGTGGTGCTGCCGTCCTGGACCTCGTTCCTGATCCGCATCTACGCCTGGATCGGCATCCTCAAGAACAACGGCCTGCTCAACAACCTGCTGATGAAGCTGGGCATCATCAGCGAGCCGCTGCAGATCCTGTACACCCCGATGGCCGCCTACATCGGCATCGTCTACGCGTACCTGCCATTCATGGTGTTGCCGCTGTACACCAACCTGGTCAAGCACGACCAGCGCCTGCTGGAGGCCGCCTACGATCTGGGCGCCAAGCCGTGGAGGGCGTTCTTCACCATCACCCTGCCGCTGTCGCGCGCCGGCATCATCGCCGGCTGCATGCTGGTGATGATTCCGGCGGTGGGCGAGTTCGTCATTCCCGAGCTGCTCGGCGGCCCGGACACGCTGATGATCGGCCGGGTGCTGTGGAACGAGTTCTTCAACAACCGCGATTGGCCGGCGGCCTCGGCGGTGGCGATCGTCATGCTCATCCTGCTGATGATCCCCATCCTGATCTTCAACCGGGTGCAGCAGCGCGAGCTGGAAGGGAGGCTGACATGAGCCGCCTGCGCCAACGCAGCCTGACCTGGCTGGTGCTGGGTTTCGGCTTCGCCTTCCTGTACCTGCCGATCCTGATCCTGATGGTGTACTCGTTCAACGAGTCGCGGCTGGCCACGGTGTGGTCGGGATTCTCGGTGAAGTGGTACGGCGAGCTGTTCCGCGATCAGCAGATGCTGGAAGCGGCCTGGATCAGCCTGAAGATCGCGTTCTGGACCGCGAGCGCGGCGGTGGTGCTGGGCACGCTGGCGGCGCTGGTGATGACCCGGATGCGACGCTTCCACGGCAAGACCTTGTTCGGGGCGTTGATCACCGCGCCGCTGGTGATGCCCGAGGTGATCATCGGCCTGTCGATCCTGTTGATGCTGGTGTCGATGGGGCAGGTGCTGGGCCTGCCGTCGAAGGGCGTGATCGCCATCTGGATCGCCCACGTCACCCTGACGGTCTCGTTCGTCACCGTGGTGATTTCCTCGCGCCTGTCGGAACTGGACAAATCGCTGGAGGAAGCGGCCATGGACCTGGGCGCCAACCGGCTGAAGGTGTTCTTCCTGATCACCCTGCCGATCATCATGCCGGCGCTGGTGTCCGGCTGGCTGCTGGCCTTCACCCTGTCGCTGGACGACGTGGTGATCGCCAGTTTCGTCGCCGGCCCGAGCTCGACCACGCTGCCGATGAAGGTGTTCTCCTCGGTGCGGCTGGGGCTGAGCCCCAAAATCAACGCCCTGGCCACCCTGATGATCGCGATCGTGTCGCTGGCCGCGCTGGTCGGCTGGTGGCTGATGTACCGCGAGGAAAAACGCCGCCAGCGCGACATGCAGCTGGCGCTGCAGGAGAACGGCTGACCGGGCCTACCCGGCACTAACACCGCGGGCGCCAGAATGGGCGCCTGCACGCGCATGCGAGATCGTCATGAAAGTAGATACCGTCAACCCCGCGACCGGCCAGGTCGAACATTCCCAGATCCTGATGGACGCCACCGCGGTCGAGGCCGTGCTGGCCGCATCGCAGCCGGCGTTCCACGCCTGGTCCGCGCGCCCGCTGGGCGAACGCGGCGAACTGCTGCGCCGGGTCGGTGGCGAGCTGCGCCGGCGTCGCGACGACATCCAGCGGGTCATGACCGCCGAAATGGGCAAGCTGCGCAAGGAGGCCCTGGCCGAAGTGGACAAGTGCGCCGGTGCCTGCGGCTACTACGCCGATCATGCCGGGGATTATCTGCGGGACGAACCAATCGCCACCGATGGCAGCCGCAGTTACGTGCGCTATGAACCGATCGGCTGCGTGTTCGCGGTGATGCCCTGGAACTTCCCGATCTGGCAGGTGTTCCGCTTCCTCGCGCCGGCGCTGATGGCCGGCAATGTCGCCGTGCTCAAGCATGCCTCCAATGTGCCGCGCTGCGCCGACATCATCGCCGAGGTGCTGCGTGATGCCGGGATTCCGGCCGGCGTGTTCGGCGTGCTGCATATCGACAACGACCAGGCCGCCGAGGTCATCCGGGATCCGCGCATCGCGGCGGTCACCCTGACCGGCAGCGAACGCGCCGGGCGCTCGGTCGCCGGCAACGCCGGCCAGCAGCTCAAGAAGAGCGTGATGGAACTGGGTGGCAGCGACGCCTTCGTGGTGCTGGCGGATGCGGATCTGGACAAGACCGTGGCCGGCGCGATTGCCTCGCGCTTCGGCAACGCGGGCCAGACCTGCATCGCCGCCAAGCGCTTCATCGTGGTCGAGGCGATCGCCGATCGCTTCGTGCAGCGTTTCACCGAGGCCGCGGCGAAGCTGAAGCTCGGCGACCCCGCCGACGACACCACCACGCTGGCGCCGATGGCGCGCCGGGATCTGCGCGACGAACTGCATCGCCAGGTGCAGGCCAGCATCGCCGCCGGCGCGCGGCCGCTGCTGGGGTGCGAACCGGATGCGTCGCACGCGGGCTACCCGGCGTCCCTCCTGGACAATGTCGCGCCCGGCATGCCGGCCTATGCGGAGGAACTGTTCGGCCCGGTCGCCAGCATCCTGCGCGTGCGCGACGAGGCCGAGGCGATACGGGTCGCCAACGACACCAGCTTCGGCCTCGGCGGCAGCGTCTGGACCGGGGATCCGGAGCGGGGCAACCAGGTCGCGCGGCAACTGCAGGTCGGCGCGGCGTTCGTCAACGCGATCGTGCGCAGCGACGTGCGCCTGCCGTTCGGCGGCACCAAGCGTTCCGGTTTCGGCCGCGAACTGGCCGGACACGGCATCCACGAGTTCATGAACATCAAGTCGGTCTACGTGGCCTGACACATCCTCGCGGCGCGGGTCTCCTGCAGGTCGACGGCCCTGTGGAGCCATCGCTGGAACAGAGGGTTACGGGCGCCGCCATTCCGAAAGCGGCGTCGCGCTGCCATCTTCCGGGCATTGCCCAGGAGGTTGCCATGAACACATCCGTCGATACCCATCCCGCCCGCGTCATCCGCAAGGTGCGTGGCAGCGCCACGTCCGACGGCGCCGGCGTCAAGCTGACCCGCGTGATCGGTGGACCCGACCTGCCGGATCTGGATCCGTTCCTGCTGCTGGACGAGTTCGGCACCGACCGCGCCGAGGACTACATCGCCGGCTTTCCCGAGCATCCGCATCGCGGTTTCGAGACCGTCACCTACATGCTTGACGGCCGCATGCGCCACCGCGACAACCACGGCAACGAAGGCCTGCTGACCCCGGGTTCGGTGCAATGGATGACCGCCGGGCGCGGCCTGGTGCACTCGGAGATGCCGGAGCAGGAATCCGGTCGCATGCGTGGTTTCCAGTTGTGGGTGAACCTGCCGGCGCGGGAGAAGATGACCGAGCCGAAGTACCAGGAATTCGCCCCGGAGCGCATTCCGGTCACCTCGCCCGCGCCGGGCGTGGGCATCAAGGTGATTGCGGGTCGGGTCGGCGACGTGGTGGGGCCGATCTCGCAGCCGGCCACCGATCCGGTCTACCTCGATATCGCGCTGGATGCCGGCACGACGTGGGACTACGTGCTGCCCGAAGGTCACAACGCCTTCGTGTATGCCTTCGAGGGTGCCTTGACCCTGGGCGAAGGCGAGGATGCCCGCGCGCTGGAAGTCCATGAATTGGCCGTGCTCGGTGGCGGCAGCGGCCTGGCCCTGCGCACCGGCAACCAGCCGGCCCGCGCGATCCTGGTCGCTGGCCGTCCGCTGCGCGAGCCGGTGGTGCGGCATGGCCCGTTCGTGATGAACAGCAAGCAGGAGATCATCCAGGCCTTCGTCGATTTCCAGGAAGGCCGGTTCTGATCCACCCCCATCTTGTGGGAGCGACGTCAGTCGCGATTCGGTAAGGGTACCGAAGTCGAATGGTGAGAGCGGGATTCCTGCTGATCGCTGCAACTGATCGTCATCGCGACTGACGTCGCCCCCACAGGGAAGAGAGGAAGGGAAAAAAAAGCCGGGCATCGCCCGGCTTTTTTCGTGTTGCAGGCAGGGCGAAGTCAATCCTTGCCCAGCGCCTTGTAGATCACGCCGCCCAGCAGGCCGCCGAGGATCGGCGCCAGCCAGAACAGCCACAGCTGGCTGATCGCGGTCGGGCCGGCGAACAGCGCCACGCCGGTCGAGCGTGCCGGATTCACCGAGGTGTTGGTCACCGGAATGCTGATCAGGTGGATCAGGGTCAGGGCCAGGCCGATCGCGATGGGCGCGAACCCGGCCGGCGCGCGGCCGTGGGTGGAACCCATGATGACGATCAGGAAGAACGCGGTCAGCACCACTTCGGTCAGGAACGCCGCCGCCACCGTGTAGCCACCGGGCGACATCGCCCCGTAGCCGTTGCTGGCGAACGCGCCCGCCGCGTTGGGATCGATGGCGAAACCGCTGGCGCCACTGGCGATATGGAACAGGATGAACCCGGCCGCGATGCCGCCCAGCACCTGGGCGACGACGTAGGGCACCAGTTCCTTGATCGAGAACCGGCCGCCGGCCCACAGGCCGAAACTGACCGCCGGATTGAAATGGCCGCCGGAAATGTGGCCGAACGCATAGGCGCCGGTGAGCACGGTCAGGCCGAAGGCAAGGGCCACGCCGAGGAAGCCGATGCCCAGTGGATTGGCGTCGCCGCCGAATTTGGCCGCCAGCACCGCGCTGCCGCAGCCGCCCAGCACCAGCCAGAAAGTACCCAGGAACTCCGCCGCGAGTTTCTTTCCAAGACTCATCTGTAATCCCCCAAGGAATGGATGGAACCGTCGTCCGACGGGCCGCACGCGCACGAGGATCGCCCGGGTGCGGCACCAGTATGCCTTGGGTGACTCAAAAAAGTGTGACGAACATCACCTTTGATTAATGATCGGGCAAGGGAATGAACTCGGTCTCGCCGGCGATCCGGCCGAACCGTCCTTCGCGCCAATCGTCCTTGGCCTGTTCGATCCGCTCCTTTGAACTGGACACGAAGTTCCACCAGATGTGACGGTGCGCGTCCAGCGGTTCGCCGCCGAGCAGCAGCGCCTTCACCGGCGTCTTCGCGCGCAACACCGGCCGGGTGCTGGGATCCAGCACCACCAGGTGCTTGTCGGGAATGTCGGCGCCGTCGAGCTGCGCATCGCCTTCCAGGATGTACAGGGCGCGCTCGGCATGGCGATCGTCGATGGCGTGCTCCGCATCGGGTTCCAGATCCAGCGCCACGTTGAAGGTGTCGGCGAATACCCGCACCGGCGATTCCTCGCCATACGCGCGCCCGGCGATCACCCGCAGCCAGGTGCCGTCCCGGCGTTGCTGCGGCAGGGTGTCGGCCTTGTGGTGGTGGAACTCCGGCGCGACTTCCTCGTACGCCTTTGGCAGCGCCACCCAGGTCTGCATGCCATGCAGCGGATGCGGATGCGCGCGCACGTCGGACGGCGTGCGCTCGGAATGGGCGATGCCGCGGCCGGCGGTCATCCAGTTGACATCGCCGGGCAGGATGACCTGCTCCGACCCCAGCGTGTCCTTGTGGTTGATCGCGCCGCTCCACAGGAAGGTCACCGTGGCAAGACCGATGTGCGGATGCGGACGCACGTCCACGCCGCGCCCTTCGTCGAAGGTCGCCGGTCCCATGTGATCGACGAACACGAACGGGCCGACGCTGCGCGCCTGCAGGCTGGGCACCGCGCGACGGACCTGGAATCCGCCCAGGTCGTGGGTGCGGGGGGAGATGATGGTGGTCATGGCGTCCTCCGGGGTAGCTGCGCGCAGGATGGCACAGCGCCATGGCGCGCGCAGGAGCGGCGCAGGCAACGGATTGTTTCCTCCACGTGATGCATCGGCGCTTGCGCGGCGCCATTCCGCCGTCGCTACGGCGGCGGCTCGCCCGCCGGCACCGGTGTCACCTCGCCGCGCCGCGAAGCCAGCCGGTCGGCCAGACGGGTGGGTTCCGGCAGGCGATAGCCGCGCAGGCAACGCAGGGTCCAGTCGAGCGCGCCGGCCATGGAGACCCGATGGCCGGGAGAAACGATCAGGGGCAGGCAGCGTGCCTTGCTGCGCAACGCCCAGCCGATCTGCTGTCCCTTGTCGAGCAGCGGCGTGCGGTCACCGGGATGATCGCCGGGCGGATCGAACCGGCCGCACAGCGGTTTCTTCGCCACGCCGATGCTGGGCAGACCGGTGACCACGCCGAAATGCGCGGCGATGCCGAGCCGGCGCGGGTGGGCGACGCCCTGGCCATCGACCATCGCCAGATCCGGCACCTGCCGCAGCAGCGCCAGCGCGGCCAGCAGCGCGGGCAGTTCGCGGAAACTGAGCAACCCGGGCACGTACGGCATCGAGGTCGGCACGCGGGCGACGTGGGTTTCCAGCGGGGCGAGATCCCGCGCATCCAGCAACACGACCGCCGCGCGCGTCGTCGCCCCGTCGTTTTCGAAGCCGACATCGAATCCGGCCAGATAGCGCGGCGCGTCGAAATCGTCCTGGAGCCGGACCTGACGGGCCAGTTCGGCCTGCAGTTGGCGCGCGCCGCGGACGCTGCCGTCCCAGGCGCCGAACACGGGCGTGGATTCGTTCATCCGGTCAGGTTAACCGAACCCGCTGCCGGGTTCGTGCAGACCGTGCGGGAATGCTCAGTAGCGCGTGACGTCGACCCGCGCGCGCCCATCGGCATCGAAACGGATGCGGGTCACCCGGTCGTATTCGGTCTCGGGCATCGGCGTGGCCGGTTGTCCCGACAGGGCGGCCACCAGATCCGGCACGGTGTTGCTGTGGCCGACGATCAGCACGGTGCCGTGATCATGATCGTGGCGCCAGCGCGAGGCGTTCTCGTTGGCCGGTCCACGCGAGAAGTACGCCGAGAGTGGAACCCGGTGAGCTTCGGCGGTGGGTTGCGCGGTTTCCCGGGTGCGCCTGAACTCGGTGGTGTAGATCGCGACGACCGGCGCGTCGGCCAACAGCCTGGCCAGGCGTTGCGCGCGCTGCAGGCCGACTTGGGACAGGCGGGGATCTTCCGGATCGTCGGTGGCCTTTTCCGCATGCCGCACCACCACGAAGGTCAACGCACCCGCGTCCCCGCCCGCACGCGGTGTCGCACAGCCAGCCAGGACGGTCACGGCGGCGAGCAGCAACAGGCCCAGGAAACGGTTCATCGATGTGGTCATGGCGGCCTCCGGAAGACGGCGCAGGATACCGCAGGCGCCATCACCGGGCGGGATGGCGGGCCGGCTAGAATTGGCCACGGCCTCACTGGAAAAGACGCATGGCCCGCAAGCTCCGCCTGCTGGGTTTGATCCTGCTGACCCTGGTGATCGCCAGCGTGGCGTCGCTCTACAGCTATGGCCGCTTCGCCGCGCGCGTGCAGGGGGAGTGCTCGCGGGCCCTGCCAATCACCGCCGAGGTGACCGCGCTGGACCGCGCCATCGCGCCGCTGACCGATGCCCATCCGCATCGCAGCGGTCTGGGCCTGGTGGCCGACAACCTCGATGCGTTCGCCATCCGCGCGCTGACCGCGCAGGCGGCGGCCCGCAGCCTGGATCTGCAGTACTACATCTGGCATGACGACCTCACCGGGCAGCTGCTCGACCGCGAACTGCTGCTCGCCGCCGATCGCGGTGTGCGGGTGCGCCTGCTGCTGGACGACATGAACGCCCACGGCCGGGATTCGGTGCTGGCTGCCTTGGACCAGCATCCGAACATCGAAGTGCGGATGTTCAATCCTTCGCGCAACCGCGCTGGCTTCCTTGGCCGTGGCATGGAGCTGCTGCTGCGGGGCATCAGCCTCAACCGGCGCATGCACAACAAGGCATGGATCGCCGACGGACGCATCGCGGTGGTCGGAGGACGCAACATCGGCGACGAGTACTTCGACGCCGCCACCGACACCAATTTCCTGGATCTGGATGCAGCGCTGCTGGGACCGGCCGTGGCCCAGACCGAGACCCTCTTCGATGGGTTCTGGAACAGCCATTCGGTGATTCCACTGCATGCGCTGGCCCGCGCGGATGCCGTTGCGCTGGATGGATTGCGGATTGAACTGGACAAGACCCAGCGCTCGCGGCGCGCGCATCCCTACCTTCAGCGCGTTGCCCAGGCGCCCGGTGTGCGTGGCTTCATGGAAGGCCGGATGCCGCTGCATTGGCCCGCGTGGGCGCAGGTGCATTCGGACCCGCCGGAGAAGGGGCAGGGGAACGGCAGCGAGGATTGGCTGATTACCCGGCTGGTACCGGCGATCTCCAAGGCGCGGAAGAAGGTGTGGTTGATTTCGCCTTACTTCGTGCCCGGACGCGAGGGCGTGGACTGGCTGCGCGGGCTGCGTCGGCGTGGGGTCGAGATCGGCGTACTGACCAATTCACTGGCGGCCACCGATGTGACCGCCGTGCACAGCGGCTATGCACCCTACCGGATACCGCTGCTGCGTGAAGGCGTGGCGCTGTACGAACTGATGTCGCGGGGGGCGCCGGAGGACGGCAGCCTGTTTGGATCCAGCGGAGCCAGCCTGCACACCAAGGCGTTCGTGGTCGATGGGGCGGCGGGCTTCGTCGGTTCCTTCAACCTGGATCCGCGCTCGGTCAGCCTCAACACCGAAATGGGTGTGTTCTTCGAGGATGCCGACACGGCCGCCGAACTGGCCCAGCGTTATCGCGACAAGACCTCCCCCGCGCACAGCTACCGGTTGCGGCTGGCGGACGGCCAACTGCGCTGGGACGATGGATCGGTGACGCCCACGCGGGTGTGGGAACACGAACCCGGCGTGGGGCTATGGCGGCGCGGTACGGTCAAGCTGCTGGAGTGGCTGCCGATCGAATCGCAGCTGTAGCGGAGCCGGTGACACGGAAGCCGTCAGATAGTCGTCCGGCTTGGGGGTGACCGTTTCCATTGGTTCGGAAATGTCGGGCAGTGCGGTTCCGAGGTTGCGAATCAGTCGTCAAATGCGGTCTGGAGGACGTCGGATACGTAGAAATTGACGACCCAGCCGTCCGCACCACGATAGAGAAAGAACCGCCAGACCAGGCCGTGTTTCTCCAGCCGCTGTAGATAATCGATGCGGATCAGGGATTCGCCGAGGGCCTGGGTGCGCAGCCGTTCATGGCCGATGCTCTTCCCGTAGCGGGTGTTCATCGCCGGAATCCGCAGCTCGGTCTGCTCGATGGCTGTTTCCAGTTCGGCATCCGGTATCTGGATGTAGGGCCGCGCGAGGTTGTAGCCTCCTCGCATGTCGCCCGCGGCAATCTTCTGCATGACCTGTTCGGCCATGGCCACCGCGGCTTCACGGGTCTGGAGCGCAGCGCCATGGGAGCGAAACGGGAAGAGCAGCACGGTGGCCAGCGTCAGCATCGCGATTCGCATCATTGTTTCTTTTCGTCCAGATGCCACCTAGGGAGAAGGCATCTTCCAGTCGAAGAAATGGAGCGCGAATAGGATTGTTCTGAAAAATGCGCGTGCGGGAACACGAACCCGGCGTGGGACTATGGCGGCGCGGTACGGTCAAGCTGCTGGAGTGGCTGCCGATCGAATCGCGGCTGTAGTTGACAATGATTCCTGCTGTGGGAGCGACGTGAGTCGCGAATGCTCTTGGAGGAATCCATCAAAAGCGTTCGCGACTCACGTCGCTTCCACAGGAAACTCGGTGATCAGGAGCTCTGCAGGGTGGTCAGCAGTCCCTTGGCCGCGTTGAAGCGATCCGCGGGTTCGACCATCGGCAGCTTGACCCGCAGCTTGTCCGGACCGTCCATGCTGAAGGTACGCGGCTGCTTCTGGATCAACTGGATGACCGCCATCGGATCGATGTTCGGCTTGGCCTCGAACACGATGCGGCCACCGGCCTCGCCCAGATCCAGCTTGCGGATGCCCAGCGCGTTGGCGTCGAGTTTCAGCTCGGTGGTCGCGAACAGGTACTTGACCGGATCCGGCAGCAGGCCAAAGCGGTCAACCATCTCCACCTGCAGGTCGCGGAGTTCATCGCGATCGCGCGCGCTGCTGATGCGCTTGTACAGGGTCAGGCGGGTATGCACGTCGGGCAGGTAGTCGTCCGGAATCAGCGCCGGCACATGCAGCTCGACCTCCGCGCCACGTGCCTCCTGGCCGAGATCCGCGTCCGGCAGCTTGCCCTGGCGGATCGAGCGCACCGCGCGTTCCAGCAGTTCGGTGTACAGGCTGAAGCCGATTTCGGCCATCTGGCCGCTCTGGTCCTCGCCCAGCAGCTCGCCGGCGCCACGGATTTCCAGATCGTGGGTGGCGAGCAGGAAGCCGGCGCCCAGTTCGTCCATCGCCGCGATTGCATCCAACCGGCGCCCGGCGTCGGCGGTCATGCTGCGTTTGTCGGGCACCACCAGGTAGGCGTAGCTGCGGTGGTGCGAACGGCCGACGCGACCGCGCAACTGGTGCAGCTGGGCCAGGCCGAAGCGATCCGCGCGATGGATGACGATGGTGTTGGCGTTCGGGATGTCGATGCCCGATTCGATGATGGTCGTGCACAGCAGTACGTTGAAGCGCTGCTTCTGGAAGCCCAGCATCACCTGTTCCAGCTCGCGCTCGGGCATCTGCCCGTGGGCGACGCCGATGCGCGCCTCCGGCACCAGTTCCTGCAGGTCGCGCTGCATGCGCGTGATGGTCTCCACGTCGTTGTGCAGGAAGTAGACCTGGCCACCGCGCGAGAGCTCGCGCTGGAAGGCCTCGCGCAGCAGCGTGCCGTCCCACGGAGTGATGAAGGTCTGCACGGCCATGCGGTTGGCCGGCGGCGTGGCGATGATCGAAAGATCGCGCAGGCCCGCCATTGCCATGTTGAGCGAGCGCGGAATCGGTGTGGCGGTGAGGGTCAGCAGGTGGACGTTGGCGCGCAGCGCTTTCAGTGCTTCCTTCTGGCGCACGCCGAAGCGCTGCTCCTCGTCGACGATGACCAGGCCCAGATCCTTGAACTTCACGTCCTGCTGCAACAGCCGATGGGTGCCGACGATCACGTCCAGTTTTCCCTCGGCCAGTTTTTCCAGCTCGGCCTTGATTTCCTTGGCGGTCTTGAAGCGCGACAACACTTCCACCCGCAGTGGCCAGTCGGCGAAGCGATCACGGAAATTGCGGTAGTGCTGTTCGGCCAGCAGCGTGGTCGGCACCAGCACAGCGACCTGCTTGCCGGCGCTGGCTGCGGCGAACGCGGCACGCACCGCCACCTCGGTCTTGCCGAAGCCGACGTCGCCGCAGACCACTCGGTCCATCGGCTGGCTGCTGCCCAGATCGCGCAGCACCGCTTCGATGGCAGCGTGCTGATCCGGGGTTTCCTCGAACGGGAAGGCGGCGGCGAACGGCTCGTACATCGCCCGGTCCACCGGCAGCGCCAGGCCGGCGCGGGCCTGGCGGCGGGCCTGGATTTCCAGCAGTTCGGCGGCCACGTCGCGGACTTTCTCGGCGGCCTTCTTCTTGGCCTTGGTCCAGGCCTCGCCACCCAGCGAATGCAGCGGCGCGGTCTCCACCGAGGCACCGGAGTAGCGGCTGATCAGGTGCAACTGCGCCACCGGCACGTACAGGCGATCGCCCTTGGCGTATTCGATTTCCAGGTATTCGCCGGGCAGGCCGCCGGCTTCCAGCACCACCAGTCCGCGGTAGCGGCCGACGCCGTGATCCTCATGGACGATCGGCGCACCTTCGCTCAGTTCGCCGAGGTCGCGGATGATGCTGTCCGGTTCGCGGCCGGTGCGCTTGCGGCGATAGGGCTGGGTGGCGCGCTCGGGGAACAGCTGGCGCTCGGTGAGCACCGCGATCGCCGGCGCGTCCAGGGCGAAACCGTCTTCCAGCGGCGCGACCGCGATGCCGAAGCGTTGGTTGTCGGCGAGGAAGGCGGGCAGGTCATGCAGCACCGCCGGTTTCAGTTCAGCCGATTGCAGCACTTCCAGCAATGCTTCGCGGCGGCCGGCGGAATCGGCCGCGATCAACACGCGACCGGGATAGTGATCCAGGAACGAACGCAGCGCCTGGCCGGGGGGCTGATCCTTCTGTGCCAGCGGCAGCGTCGGCGAAGGCTGATCGCCCAGCGGCGCCGCGTCGGCGTGGCGCGGGTGCTCCGGACCGCAGACTTCGATGCGTGGCGAATGGTTGAGGCGTTCGCGCAGGCTGTCCGGCGGCAGGTACAACTCGTCCGGCGGCAGCAGCGGCCGTTCTATGTCATGGCGGCGCTGCTCGTAGCGGCCCTGCGTCTGCATCCAGAACGCGTCGGCCGCCGCGCTGGCGCCGTCGGCCAGCAGCGGCAGGGCGCGGTCGCCGAGATAGTCGAACAGGGTGGCGGTCTGCTCGAAGAACAGCGGCAGGTAGTACTCCACGCCGGCGGGCGCCAGCCCGGACTTCAGATCCTGGTACAGCGCGCTGCGGCGGGTATCGACGTCGAAACGATCGCGCAGCAGGTTCATCGCCCGCGTCAGCGACGCGTCGTCCAGCGGCACTTCGCGGCCGGGCAGCAAGCGCACCGCGCCGGTCTTCTCCAGCGAGCGCTGGCTTTCCGGATCGAACTCGCGGATGGAGTCGATGGTGTCGTCCAGCAGTTCGATGCGCAGCGGCGCGTCAGCGCCCATCGGATACACATCGAGCAGGCCACCCCGGACGGCGAAATCACCCGGATCCAGCACCTGCGGCACGTGCCGGTAGCTGGCCGTTTCCAGGCGCCGCTTCTCGGCATCGAAATCCAGTACCTGCCCGACTCGGTAGTCGAAGCTGCCGCCGACCACGTGGCGCAGCGGCGGCAGTCGCTGCATCAGCGTCTGCACCGGCACCACCACGATGCCGCGCTTGAGGGCGGGCAGGCGGTGCAGCGCGGCCAGACGCTGGGAGACGATGTCCGGATGCGGACTGAAGCGGTCGTAGGGCAGGGTTTCCCAGTCCGGGAACGGCAGCACCGGCAAATCCGGATGTCCCCGCTCGCCCAACAGCGTGCGCAGATCGCCTTCCAACTGGTGGGCGTTGTGGTTGTCGCGCGCGATCGCCACCACCGGGCCGTCGTGCGCCAGCGCGGCGCGCATGAGGAACCAGGCCAGCGCGGACGGCGAGGCCGGCGCGCGCCACCAGGCGCGGGTCTGGGTGCCGGTGGGCAGGGGAGGAGCGGGCGTGGAGGAAGCGGAATTCGGGTCGGGAGTCATCGGCGCACAAAACAGCGGCAGCGCCGGAGGCGTCGTCGGCCACCAGCGCGAAGGACCGCCAGTTTACCGCGCCGCCGCCGCCGTCCGGGTAAACACCGGCGTCGGCGCGGTCATCATTGCCCTCATTCGGCGGTGATCGGGTCGATCACCGCGTGGACTTCGGCGATGCGGTCGGCGGGGAAGCCGCCCAGGCGCGCGTGCTCGCGAATCAGCGCCTCGTCGGGTGCCAGGTAGATGCAGTAGACCTTGTCGGCGGTGACGTAGCTCTGCAGCCATTGCACCCGCGGCCCGAGTCCTTCCAGCACCTGGCAGGACCTGCGCGAAATGGCTTGCAGTTCTGCCGCCGGGAGCTGCCCGGCGCCGGGGATGTCGCGTTCGATCACATAACGGGGCATGGTCATCTCCCGTGATTCAGGGGCGTGCTTCGAACACCAGGTTGAAGGGCGTCTGCGCCGCGCGCCGGAAGCGGCCGAAGCCACCGGCTTCCATCACCGCGCGCAGGCGCGCCTCGCCGGCCTGCGCGCCCAGCGCCGGACCATGGCGGGCCAGCGATACCGGCACGCAGATCTGCGAGGAGGCGCCGTAGTAGACGCGGCCGACCGGATTGAGGTTGTCCTCGACGTTGTCGCCGGCGAACGGCTCCACCAGCAGGACATGGCCCTCCGGCTTCAGCGCCTGGTGCGCGTGGCGCGCGGCACCGATCGGATCGGCCATGTCGTGCAGGCAATCGAAGAAGGCGATCAGGTCGAAGTCGCGCTCGGCGTAACTCGCCGCGTCGGCGACCTCGAAGCGGGCGTTTTCCAGGCCTGCCTCGCGCGCGCGTTCGCCAGCCACCCGGATCGACTCGGGATGGTAGTCGTAGCCGATGAAGCGCGAGGCGGGATAGGCGCGGGCCATCAGCAGGGTGCTGGCGCCGTGGCCGCAGCCGACGTCGGCGACCTGCGCGCCCGCGGTGAGCTTGGCGATCACGCCGTCCAGCGCCGGCAGCCATTCGCCAAGCAGGTGGGCGTTGTAGCCGGCGCGGAAGAAACGCTCCGTGCCGTGGAACAGGCAGGCGTGGTGGTCGCCCCATTCCAGCCCCGCGCCGGTGCGGAAGTTGTCCACGGTGCGATCCAGCGCGTGGAAAACCGCTTCGATGATGTAGTACGCGCCGGCCAGATCCACCGGGCTGGCCGGGTCGGCCAGGCACAAGGCCTGCTCCGGCTCCAGCCGGTATTCGCCGCTGGCCGGATCGTAGGTGACGTAGCCACCGGCGGCCTGGTTGGCCAACCATTCGCGCAGGTAGCGCTCATGGGTGCCGGTCCGTTCGGCCAGTGCGGCAGGGGTCAGGGGGCCTTCCGCCAGCGCCTTGTACAGGCCCAGCCGGTCACCGGCCAGGATCAGGGTGGCGCTGATCGCCGCGCCGAGATCCTCGACGGCCTTGCCGAGGAAAGTGTTGAGCCGGGTTTCGTCGATGCCCATCGGGGAGCCCTCCGATCGCGCGCGACAGCGCCTGCCGCAGGCCTCCCCAGACAGTCATGATGACGGCGATGCCGGTGGCGGGCGGCCGCCGCCGGTCGGATGTGGCGCGCTCAGGCGCTTTCGTTGAGGTCCAGCACCACCCGCACCAGACCAGGCGCGGCATCGGCTTCGCGGACCTGCTTGAAGCCCAGCGACTGGGCCAGCTGCAGCATCGGCAGGTTGCTGTCGAGGACATCGCCGTAGAGCCGGTCCAGCTTCTTCGAGCGCGCCCATTTCACCAGCCGGCGCATCAGGTGGCGGCCCAGTCCCTGGCCGGCGATGAAATGGCTGACCAGGATGGCGAACTCGGCTTCGCGGGTGCGGTTGACCACCGACGCCCGCGCCACCGCGCCGACCAGGGCATCGCCCGGCGGCAGGGATTCGGCGGCGACCAGGGCGAATTCGGTCTGCGGGTCCGGCTGGCTCAGGCGCTGGGCCATTTCCGGGGTCAGCTCGCGCAGCGCGTACAGGAAACGCTGGCGGATTTCGTCCGGTCCGAGCAGGGTGAAGGCACCCTGGATGGGGCCGGCGTCCTCGGGGCGGATCGGGCGAATCAGCAGCTCGCGCCCACTGGGCAGGCGGAAGTGTTCATGCCAGGGCGGCAGTCGTTTCGGCGCGGTCATGTGATCATGCTCGCATGAAATCCGCCGATCCGGCGAGATGCCTGAACAGCGGTTCAGGCAGCGTGGCGTTTGCCGCGCAGGCGTCCCAGCAGCGTCGTCACCGCCAGGATCACGGCCCCGGCGACGATCCCGACCCCGGCGTTGAACAGCATCGACAGCAGGCCGCCGAACGCACCGTGGGTATAGGGTTCGATGAAGTGGTGCAGCGCCGCGATCCCGTGGACCAGGATGCCGCCACCGACCAGGAACATCGCGGCGGTGCCGGCGATCGACAGGAACTTCATCAGGTACGGCGCGCTGTGCAGGATGCCGCGGCCGAGCGCGCGCTTGAAGCGCGGCCAGCCGCCGCCGCGCTCGTCACGGTTCAGGGCCAGACCGGCGTCGTCGAGCTTGACGATGCCGCCGACCAGCCCGTACACGCCCACGGTCATGATCAGGGCGATCGCCACCAGGGTGAGCAGTTGTTCGGTGAAGGTGCGTCCGGCCAGGGTGCCCAGCGAGATCACGATGATTTCCGCCGACAGGATGAAGTCGGTACGGACCGCGCCGCGGATGCGTTGCTGCTCGAACGCGACCATGTCGATCTGTTCGTCCTGCACCGCGCGCAGACGTTCGGCGTGTTCCTGGTCACCCTCCTGCTTGCCGTGCAGGAACTTGTGCGCCAGCTTCTCCACGCCTTCGTAGCAGAGGAAGGCGCCGCCCAGCATCAGCAGCGGGGTGATCAGCGGGATGTTCAGGCCGCGTCCGTGCAGCCAGGTTTCCAGCGCGCTGATGGCGAGCGCGGCCGGAACCAGGATCGCCTTGTTGACCATCGAGCCCTTGGCCACCGCCCACACCACCGGCAGTTCCCGGTCGGCCTTGATGCCCGAGACCTGCTGGGCGTTGAGCGCCAGGTCATCGCCCAGCACGCCGGCGGTCTTCTTGGTGGCGATCTTGGTCATCGCCGAGACGTCGTCCAGCAGGCTGGCGATGTCGTCGATGAGGGCGAACAGGCTGGATCCGGCCATGGAAGGAGGTGCGGGGAAGGGAAGGCGCGATTCTCGCACAGGCCCCGGCAACGATGCGGATGTCGCGGCGCCGGCCTGGAAGAAGGACGCTAGGATTCCCGCCGGATCCATTCCAGTCGGGTACTGGCGCCATCCTCGCCCAGGCTCGCCTGCAGGGCCGGCAACACCGGCGCGATGGCGGTGTCGAATTGCCAGGGCGGGTTGAGCACCAGCATGCCGCTGCCATTGAGCCGCAGCGGCGATTCGTCCGGGCGAATCTGCAGTTCGGCCACCAACGCCGCCTTGGCCGGCAACGCGGCCGCCTTGCGGAAGAACGGCTGCAGACTGCGGCGCTGCTTGATCGGGTACCACACCGCGTAGGTCGCGTTGGGCCAGCGTTGCAGGCTCTCGCGCAGCGCGCCGAGGATCTGCGGGTACTCCGCGTCCTGCGCCTCGTAAGGCGGATCGATGAGCACCAGCCCGCGCGCGAAGCGGGTTTCGCCGATGCGGGGAGGGAGCAGGGCGCGCATCGCGGCATAGCCATCGCGGGCATGCACCGCGACCCGCGGATCGTGGGCGAACAGCGCCTTGAGCTCGGCCGCCTCCTCGGCCTGGAGTTCGCAGGCGGCGAGCCGGTCCTGCGCACGCATCGCCTGCGCGGCCAGCAGCGGCGAACCCGGATAGGCCACCAGCGCGCCGACCGGGTTGTCGGCCTGCACCGCGCGCAGGTAGTCCTCCACCGGCGCGGGCAGGCGGGCGGCGTCGAACAGGCGGACGATCCCGCCATCGGCCTCGGCGGTCTTGCGGCTTTCGCTGGCGCCCAGCAGGTAACGGCCGCGGCCCGCATGGGTATCCAGCACGAAGAACGGCGCGTCCTTGCGCTTCAGGGCCTCCAGCAGGGCCAGCAGCAGGACGTGCTTGAGGACGTCGGCATGGTTGCCGGCATGGAAGGCGTGGCGATAGTTCATCGGCGCGGTTCGCGCCCCGGGCGCGGTGAGGGACGCACAGTGTATGCCGGGCGGTCGGAACGCGCGTGGCGGGCCGCGCGGGGGGCGACTATCCTGTGCGCCATGCCACTGATCCTGATCGCCGAAGACGAACCCGCCATCGCCGACACCGTGCTGTACGCGCTGCGCAGCGAAGGCCTGGAGACCGAACACTGCCAACTGGGCCGCGAGGTCGTGCCGCGCGTGCGCGCCGGCGGGGTGGACGTGGTGGTGCTGGACGTCGGCCTGCCCGACACCAGCGGCTTCGATGTCTGCCGCGAACTGCGGAGCTTCAGCGATGTGCCGGTGATCTTCCTGACCGCGCGCAACGATGAGATCGATCGGGTGCTGGGACTGGAGCTGGGCGCCGACGACTACGTCGCCAAACCATTCTCGCCGCGCGAACTGGTTGCCCGGGTGCGCGCCCGGCTGCGCCGCCTGCACGCCGCCGCGCCGGAGGCGGGCTGGATCCGCCAGGGCGACTTCGCCGTCGATCGCGACGGCCACCGCATCCACTACCACGACCGGCCACTGGACCTGACCCGCTACGAATACGTGCTGCTGGCCGCGCTGCTGCAACGCCCCGGCGCCATTCTCAGCCGGGCGCAGTTGATGGACCGGGGCTGGGACAGCGATGCCGAGAGCATGGATCGCACCGTCGACACGCACATTAAGACGTTGCGGGGGAAGCTGCGCGCGGCGGGCGCGGATCCGGATCCGATCCGCACCCATCGCGGACTCGGCTACGCCATCGAGATCTGACCGTGCGCCTGGGCGTCCGCCTGTTCCTCGCTTTCTTCCTGATTGTCGGACTCGCCGCATTCTTCGTGATGCGGGTCTTCGTCAACGAGGTGAAGCCGGGCGTGCGCCAGGCGATGGAATCCACCCTGGTCGATACCGCCAACCTGCTGGCGGTGATGGCGGCCGACGATCTGAAAGCCGGCCGCATCGCCGACGGCGAATTTTCGCGCAGGGTAGCCGAGGCGGCCGGGCGCGACCTGCGCGCGCGCATCTGGAGTTTCCCCAAGCGCCACATCGAGTACCGGGTGACCGTCACCGACGCGCGCGGCACGGTCGTCTACGACTCGCAGGGCCGTGACGTCGGCCGCGACAACTCGCGCTGGAACGATGTCTACCTGACCCTGCGCGGGCAATACGGCGCGCGCTCCAGTCCGGAGTCGGGCGGTGATCCGGAGCGCACGGTGATGCACGTGGCCGCGCCCATCCGCGACGGCGATCGGCTGATTGGCGTGCTCACGGTGGCGCAACCCAACCACACCATCGATCCCTTCATCACCGCCAGCCAGCGCAGCATCATGCGCCGCGGCGCCTGGCTGATCGGCCTGTCCGCACTGATCGGCGTGCTGATTACCTGGTGGCTGGTGCGCGGCATCAACCGGCTCAACCGCTACGCCCAGGCGGTGTCGGCGGGCGAGCCGGTGCCGCCGCCCAAGCCGCGTCGCGACGAGATCGGCGATCTGGGCCGCGCGCTGGAGGCGATGAGACGCAAACTGGAGGGCAAGGCCTATGTCGAACAGTACGTGCAGTCGCTGACCCACGAGATGAAGAGCCCGCTCGCGGCGATCCGGGGCGCGGCGGAACTGCTGCAGGAGCCGTTGCCGGAGCAGGAACGGCAGCGCTTCGCACGCAATATCCAGACCCAGGAACAGCGCCTGACAGAAACCATCGACAAGCTGCTCGCGCTGGCCGAAGTGGAACAACACGGCTGGCTGCAGAAGCGCCAGTCGCTGTCGGTGGACGAACTGCTGGAGGCGGCGCGCGAAGCGGGCGAAATGCGCGCGGCCGGCCTGGGCCTGCAGGTGCGGGCGACGCCCGGCCTGCGCCTGAGCGGCGACCCGTTCCTGTTGCGGCAGGCACTCAGCAACCTGCTCGACAACGCCATCGCGTTTTCGCCTTCCGGCATGGAGGTGGAGCTGGCGGCCGAGGCCATCGACGATCGCATCCAGCTGAGCGTGCGGGACCGGGGGCCGGGCATTCCCGATTTCGCGCTGGAACGGATCTTCGAGCGCTTCTATTCGCTGGCCCGGCCGGGAACCGGCCTGCGCAGCTCCGGCCTGGGCCTGCCGTTCGTGCGCGAAGTGGCGCGCCTGCATGGTGGCGACATCGTCCTGCGCAACCGGCCCGACGGCGGCGCCGAAGCCGTCCTTACCCTGCCGGCGGCCTGACCGGAACCCCAGCCTTGTAGGAGCGACGTGAGTCGCGACTCGACCCAGTGAGATGTCGCGACTCACGTCGCTCCTACAGGGGAGAAGGCGCCGGCCACCACTTCACACAGACTTCAAATCCGCTTCCACACCTGCCCACCGGCCGTCATCAGGCTATGCCCATCTCCACACCCGGATGGGCGAAGACATGAAGTCGTTGAAACTGTTGTTGCGGTTCCTGACCGTGGGCGGTCTGGTGCTGCTGTTGATGATTCCCCTGCTGATGGTGCGCGGCGTGATCAGCGATCGAGAACGCTATCAGGCCCAGGCGGTCGAGCGGATTGCCGAAAGCATGGCCGGCCCGCAACAGGTGATCGGGCCGCTGCGGGTGGTGCCCTGGCAGAAGAGCAGCAACACCACGGTGGTCAACGCCGAAGGCAAGCCGGAGATCCGCCAGGAAACCGTGCGTGGCTACGTGCTGCAGACGCCGAAGCGCCTGCAGGCCGGCGGCGGCCTGAAGCCTGCGCTGCGGCGCATCGGCCTGTACGACGTGCGCACCTACCAGTGGTCGGCAAGGATGAGCGCGCACTTCGAACCGCTGGCGCTGGAGCAGGCGGACGGCCGCACCTACGGTGAACCGACCCTGGTGATGGGCTTGAGCGACGTGCGCGGTCTGGTGGGTACGCCCGTCGTCAAGGTCGACGGGCGCACGCTCGCCTTCGAGGGCGGCACCGGCGCGATGTCCGCGCGGATGAGCGGTGTTCATGCGCCGCTGGGCGGCGAGGGCGGCATGCCCCTGCCGGCCAGCGACGTGCAACTGGAATTCGGACTGGCCGGCACCGAGTCGCTCGGCATCAGCCCGATCGCCGACAGCAACCGCATCGACGTGCATTCGGAATGGCCGCATCCGCTGTTCGGCGGACGCTTCCTGCCGACCCAGCGCACCGTCGAGGCCGACGGCTTCACCGCCAACTGGGAAATCTCCTCGCTGGCCAGCAACGCGCAGGCCCAGCTGGCCGGCGCCGAAGGCGATTTCACCCGGCGCATGCCGCTGACCGGCCAGGCCGCCATCGACACCTCTTCCGAAGGCCCCTCGCTGACCCGCATCGACAGCGCCGACATCCATCTGGTCGATCCGGTGGACATCTATACCCAGGCCGATCGCGCCAGCAAGTACGGCATCCTGTTCGTCGTGCTGACCTTCGTCGGCTTTGCCCTGTTCGAACTGATCAAACGCTTGCCCATCCACCCGCTGCAGTACCTGCTGGTCGGCCTGGCGCTGGCGATCTTCTTCCTGCTGCTGCTCAGCCTGTCCGAACACATCGCCTTCTGGAAGGCGTACCTGGTATCGGCGCTGGCGTGCATCGGCCTGCAGTTCTTCTATCTGTCCGGGGTGCTGCGCAGTTGGCTGCGCGCGGCCGGGTTCGCGGCGATGCTGACCGCGCTGTACGGCGTGCTGTACATGCTGCTGCTGTCGGAAACCAATGCGCTGCTGATGGGAACCTTGCTGCTGTTCGGCATCCTGGCGGTGATCATGTGGGTGACCCGCAAGGTCGACTGGTACGACCTGGGTTCCGGGTTGCGCTGAGGCCCCGCCATGCTGGATCCGCAGACCCTGCATCGCCGCGCGTGCCGCGTGCTGCCCGCCTGCCTGCACACCGAGACCGTGATCGCCCTCGACGGGGACGAGGGTCAGGTGCTCGGCACGAGCGAACGCACACTCGCCGCGCTGCTGCTGCCGCTGCGGCATGTGCGCCGGGGTCGGCTGGGATTCCGGCTGGCGGCGGACACGCGGGACGCGCTGCGCACCCGGGCGATGATGTTCCTGCAGGACGCGACGGAGGCCAGGGAAGGCCTTTCGCGGCATGCCGTTCCCATCCTCTGGGGACCCTGGCGGACGACAGCGGATTCACCGCGTGCCCATCGTTACACGGCGTGTTCGCGCGATGGGCACGCGCGCCTGTGGGTGCTGCCCGAACCGGGCATCGTGGTCTACGCCTGGGACGATCGCCGACACCTGTCGCCGGGGGACGTCGACCGATGCCGGTGATGCTGCTGGGGACGATCCTGGCCGTCCTGTTCTATGTCATGGCCGCGGTGATTTCGTGGCGCCTGTACGCCGCGTTGTTCCTGTTGCCGCAACTCCTGTTGTCGCTGCTCTGGTTGCAGCACTGCCATGCCTCATCGCAGCCGGGCCATGACGGTGGTCCCGGAGAAGCCCTCGGCGTACTGATGGTGATGGCGGCGCACGTGATGCTCGTGGTGGGCGGCCTGCTCGCCGGCGCGGCGGTGGCGGTGGGCCGCAGGATTGCCCGCGGGGGTGTCGAGCGGCCGCGGGACTGGCCCGGTGACGACCGCGCGCCGTGATCCTGCGTGGCCCTGCCGGCGCTGCGGTAAAGTTCGCGGATGGATTCTTCCCTCGACATCCGCGTATTGCGCGGGCCGGACATCGGTCCGTGGCTGGCCGACGTGGCGCGCCTGCGCGTGGCCGTGTTCCGCGACTGGCCCTATCTGTACGAGGGTGATTTCGACTACGAGCGCGACTATCTGGCGGCCTATGCGGCATCGCCGCGCAGCGTGTTCGTGCTGGCGACGGATCGGGATCGGGTGATCGGCGCATCCACCGGGCTGCCGCTGCTGGACGATGGCGAGGCATTCCGCCAGCCGTTCCAGGGATCGGACATCGCGCCCGGCGACGTGTTCTATTTCGGCGAATCCGTGCTCTTGCCGGATTACCGCGGGCACGGCATCGGCCACGCCTTCTTCGACCATCGCGAGGCGCATGCGCGCGCGCTGGGAAGTTTCCGCTGGACCGCATTCTGCGCGGTGGATCGCGAAGCCGATGACCCGCGTCGGCCGGCCGCGCATCGGGGCAACGACGCGTTCTGGCACAAGCGTGGCTACCGGCGCAGCGCGGGAATGACCATGCAACTGGACTGGAACGAAATCGGTCGAGGCGAAATCCCGCATGCGCTGACGTTCTGGCTGCGTCCATTGGAGGCCACGCCATGAAGGTCGCCGTCGCCAGGTATCCGATCCAGGCACCCGATCATTTCGACGTCTTCGCCGAGCGCGTGGCGCGACTGCTGGGCGAGGCGGCCGGGCGGGGCGCCAAGGTGGCGGTGCTGCCGGAATATCTGTCGCTGGAACTGGCCGCGAGCTTCGCGGCGGAGGTTCGCGGTGATCTGGTCGCCTCCCTGGCGGCGACCCAGGCCTTGCATGCGGACTGGATGAACCTGTTCCCGCGGTTGGCGGCGGAACTGCGCATGCACGTCGTGGCCGGATCGTTCCTGCTCGCGGTGGGCGAGCAGCGCTACCGCAACCGCAGCTACTGGTTCGCGCCCGAGGGCACCCACGGCTGGCAGGACAAGCTTCAGCTCACGGGTTTCGAGAAGGCGATCGGTGTGATCGAGGGCGGCGATGCGCTCAGGGTGTTCGATGTCGAAGGCGTGCGCGCCGGCATCGCGGTCTGCTACGACAGCGAGTTTCCGCTGCCGGTGCGCGCGCAGTACGAAGCCGGCGCACGCCTGCTGGCGGTACCCAGTTGCACCGACACCGACGCCGGCGCCACCCGTGTGCGCGTGGGGTGCCTGGCGCGCGCGCTGGAAAACCGTTTCTTCGTGGCCCAGGCGGTCACCGCCGGCATCGCCGACTGGAGCCCGGCCCTGGACGTGAACACCGGCGAGGCGGCGCTGTTCGCACCCGTGGATCGCGGTTTTCCGGCGGACGGCGTGCTGGCGCAGACCCGGGGTGACGAGGTCTGGGCGATCGCCGAACTCGATTTCGACGCGCTGGAAGCCAGCCGCGGCCAGGCGCAGGTCGCCAATGATCGCGACTGGGCCGGACAGGGCGTTCCCGCATTGCAACGAGCCCGCCGCGAGCCGTTCCGCTGAGCCAGGCTCTCGCTGGCTCTCCTCCGGACCATGACTGATGGCAGGGGGACCATGACCTTTGGCCGGGGCAGACTCGATCCTTTGTGCACATTCGGGGACAACCCGGGGAGAGCAGGGGCGTGTTGAAGCGGAGCGTGATGGCGTTGTGCCTGGGCCTGGCCGGAATGGCGCAGGCGAATGAGCCGGTGGACCTGGACATGGTCAACCGCATCCGCCAGGAGGCATTCCACCGGTCGCAGGTGATGGCGACCTTCGGCCACCTGACCGAGGAAATCGGGCCGCGCCTGACCAATTCGCCGGGCATGGCGCAGGCCAATGCCTGGTCGCGCGGCAAATTCACCGAATGGGGCCTCGCCAATGTCCATGACGAGGCCTTCGACGATTTCGGCCGCGGCTGGACGTATCGCTCCGCGAGCGTGGAACTGCTGGCGCCGCGGGTGACCTCGCTGCGCGCGGTGCCCAAGGCCTGGACGCCCGGCACGCAGGGTCCGGTGGAGGGCGAGGCGGTGGTCGTCACCCTCAAGACCAAGGCGGACCTGGACAAGTACAAGGGCAAGCTGAAGGGCAAGATCGTCCTGCTCAGCGAAGTCCGCGAGTACAAGCCCGGCACCGAGGCGGACTCGCGCCGCTACGACGAAGCCGGACTCACCGAACTGCTGTCCTTCAGCGTACCCAAGGACACCAACCCGGCGGATCGCGGCAAGCGTCTGGCCGAGTACCGGCAGCGCCAGGATCTGGTGCAGGCGACCAACCGTTTCCTGACCGAGGAAGGCGCGCTGGCGGCGCTGAGCATCAGCGGCTGGGACAACGGCATCATCCGGGTCGGCGGCGGCGGTTCGCGCCGCGCCGGCGAACCGGCCGGCATTCCCGAACTGGCGGTGGCGGCGGAGCACTACAACCCGCTGCTGCGCGCGATCGAGCGCAAGCAGGACGTGCGGCTGCGCATCAACGTGGATGCGCAGTTCACCAGCGAGACCAACGATCCCGGCTACAACACGATTGCCGAGATCCCGGGCAGCGGCAAGGCCGACGAGATCGTGATGATCGGCGCGCACATGGATTCCTGGCACGCCGGCACCGGCGCGGCCGACAACGCCGCCGGCGTAGCGGTGATGATGGAAGCCATGCGCATCCTCAAGGCGGTGGGCGCCAAGCCGCGCCGCACCATCCGGGTGGCGCTGTGGAGTGGCGAGGAGCAGGGACTGATCGGTTCGGCCGCCTATGTCGCCAAGCATTTCGCCGACTACCCGGAAGCCACCGATCCGGAACAGAAGAAGCTGCCGCGCTACTTCCAGGAACGCACCGGCCCGCTGCAGCGCAAGCGCGATTACGACAAGTTCTCGGCCTATTTCAACCTGGACAACGGCTCCGGCAAGATCCGCGGCATCTATGCACAGGAAAACCAGGCGGCGATGCCGATCTTCGAAGCGTGGCTGAAGCCGTTCAACGACGTGGGCGCCACCATCGTGACGGTGCGCAACACAGGCAGCACCGACCACGTCTCGTTCGATCGCGTCGGTCTGCCGGGCTTCCAGTTCGTGCAGGACGGTCTGGACTACTTCAGCAACGTCCACCACAGCGATCTGGACACCTACGATCACGCGTCGCCGGAGGATCTGAAGCAGGCCGCGGCGATCCTGGCCTCGTTCGCCTACCACGCCGCGATGCGCGAGCAGAAACTGCCGCGCAAGCCGCTGCTGGAAAACTGAGCATCATCCTCGTGATGTGAAGAAGGCCGGATTCTCAGGAATCCGGCCTTCTTCTTGCGTGTTGCGTGGATCGCGGCGCGCGATTCAGCCGAACAGCGACACGCCCGGCACCAGCCACAGCGACAGCCCGGCCAGCGCCGAACCGATCGCGGTGGCCGCCAGTACGTCGCTGGGATAATGCAGGCCCAGCACCACCCGCGACACCGCAACGCAGGCCGCGAACGGAATCAGCAGTATGGCCAGCGCGGGATAGTGGGCCAGCGCGACCACGGTGAAGGCGACCGCGTGCAGGGTGTGGCCGGACGGAAAGCTGAATTCGTCCAGCGGCGCGATCCAGGCGCGGATCCGCACGTCGGACGCGAACGGACGCGGCCGGCGGGTCCAGCGCTTGAGCAGCTTGTACAGGGTCAGCGCGATCACGCCGGTGGCGGCCAGATGCGCCGACGCGGCCAATCCGTCCAATCCGTCCACCACGATCAGCGCGCCCATCAGCACGTACCAGAACACGCCGTCGCCCAGCCGGCTGATCACCGCGAAGAAGCGTCGCACGCCGTGCCATTCGCCCCAGCGGTTGGCACGCAGGCACCAGCCCGCGTCGCGGCCCCGCAGCGCGTTACGCGGTAGCGACGTTCTCATGCGGCCTCCTTTGCGCGGCCAGACCGGCCAGCAGGTTGTCGAAATCGATGGCCACCTGTTCCGGCCGCAGCGGGCGCACGGCCTCGCAGGCGTTGGCGCCCAGGCGCTTGCGCAGATCATCGTCGGCGCCCAGTTGCATGGCCGCGTTCACGAAGGCATCGTCGTCGCGGACCGCGAAACCGTGCAGGCCGTTGCGCAAGTGTTCGCGCGCGGCGCCGTAGTCGAATGCGATGGTGGGCACACCGCTGGCCATCGCCTCCAGGGTGACGTTGCCGAAGGTTTCGCTGTGGCTCGGAAACAGGAACAGGTCGCCGCTGGCGAAATGCCGCGCCAGCGCCAGGCCGCGCTGCACGCCGCAGAACACGAAATCCGGATTGGCCGCCGCCAGCCGTTCCCGCGCGGGACCATCGCCGACCCACACGAAGCGGGCGTCGGGACGTTCGCGCTGGAGGGCGCGGAATGCCTGCACCGCCAGTGCCAGGTTCTTTTCGGCGGCGATGCGGCCGACGTAGATCGCCACCGGCGTGTCCGCATCGACGCCCCATTGCGCGCGCAGCGCCGGGTCGCGATGTCCGGGAGAGAACTGCGATGTGTCGACCGCGCGGGCCAGCCGTACGACCCGGGCGAATCCCTGCGAGGCCAGGAATTCCTGCAGTTCGCGGGTCGGGACCAGAGTGGCGTTGGCGCCGTTGTGGAAGCGCCGCATCCAGCGCATCGCGGTCTGTTGCAGGAACGCCGCGCCGTAGTCGCGCATGTACTCATCGAAGCGGGTGTGGAAGCCGGTCGCGACCGGAATGCCCAGGCGTCGCGCAGCGCGCAGCGCCGACCATCCCAACGGGCCTTCCGTGGCCACGTAAATCGCGTCCGGTGCCGATTCGCTCCACAGCCGGACCAGGCGCCGCGCCGCCGGCAGGCCGAATTTCAGTCCGGGATAGCGGGGCAGCGCCGCGCCGCGCACCAGGGTGACGTCGTCGAGCTCGCGCAGGTCGCCTTCCTGGCGTGGCCGGACCAGCGAAACCCGGTGCCCGCGCGCGCGCAGGCCCTGCTCCAGCCCCTGCACGGTCAGGGCAACGCCATTGACCTCGGGCGGATAGGTTTCGGTGACGATGGCGTACCGCATGCGCGACTCCACGTTTTGCGCATGGTGGAGAGCGGCGATGAAACCCGCATTGCAGTTACATGGCGTTCGCGTGACAGCGGCCGACGGGATTGGATTTCCGGGAAAGTGCCTTCAAGAAGCCAATGTGGACTCGCATATGGCGTCGCCGTTCCAGGTAGCCCCCTTTGAAAAAGGGGGGGCACCTGCGAAGGCAGGTGACGGGGGATTTTTTGCTTTTGGCGCAAAGAGCAAATCCCCCTCAATCCCCCTTTTTCAAAGGGGGGAGGCAAAAGCGGAAGATCCTGCCAATCCCCAATCCCCAATCCCCAATCCCCAATCCCCAATCCCCAATCCCCAATCCCCAATCCCCAATCCCCAATCCCCAATCCCCAATCCCCACGCTCAAGGCACCGGCCCGCCCCGCGCCGCGGTGAACAGCGTGTACCACTCCTCGCGGCTGAGTTCGATGCCATCGGCCGCGCAGGCCGCGGCCAGGCGATCGGGCCGGGTGGTGCCGATGACCGGCTGGATGCCGGCCGGATGGCGCAGCAGCCAGGCCAGCAGGACGGCTTCTGCGGAAACGCCGTGGCGCGCGGCGATCAGAGCGACGGCTTCGGCGGTGGGGCGCAGCGCGGGTTCGGCGGTTTCGGGATGCGACAGCCGGCCACCGGCCAGCGGTGACCATGCCTGGAGCAGGATCCCTTGGCGCCTGCATTCGTCCAGCGTATTGGCCGAAGCGGTGTATGCGGTGCCGGTGGTGGCGGCGATCACGCCTTCGTTGATCAGGTGGTGGTGCAGTAGGCTGATTTCGACCTGGTTGACCACCAGCGGCTGATCCACATGCGCCTGAAGCAGCGCGATCTGGCTGGCGGTGTGGTTGCTGACACCGAAATGCCGCACCTTGCCGCTGCGGTGCAGATCATCGAACGCGCGAGCGACTTCTTCCGGTACGCCCAGCGGATCCGGCCGGTGCAGCAACAACAGATCCAGGCGATCCGTGCGCAGCCGGCGCAGGCTGCCTTCGACGGAGTCCATCAGGTGCGCGTGGCTGAAATCGTATCGGCCGGGCGAATCCGGTTGCGGATCGTGGGCGAAGCGGATGCCGCACTTCGATTGCAGGATCAGCCCGTCGCGGCGCGAGGGCGAGGCCGCCAGCCAGTCGCCGAACAATCGTTCCGACTTGCCGCGCGCGTAGATGTCGGCGTGATCGAACAGGTTGATGCCCTGCTCCAGCGCCGTTTCAATGAGCAGCGCGGTCTGCCGCCGTTCCTCGGGAGTGGGATCGCTGTCGTCCCAGACGCGGCTCAGCTGCATGCAGCCACAGGCGATGCGCGAGGCGCGCAGGTCGGTGTGGGGAATCGGGTGGCGCCGCATGTCGTGGATTCCGGAAAGGATGCCGGATCATGCCAGAGCCCTGCGCGGGCCCGACGGGATCAGGGACGGGATGGAGTCAGTGGACGCGCTTGCCCGGCGGATGCAGCAGGGCGATCAGGGCCGCCAGCGATAGCGGCCGCGACAGGAAGTAACCCTGTGCGTCGGGTACCCCCAACGCGCGCAGCGCGGCCAGTTCGGCGGCGGTTTCCACGCCCTCGGCGATGATGCCGCTGTGGGTTTCGCGGGCGAAGGCGATCAGCGCCGCCGCCAGTGCGCGGCGGGGGGAATCGCTGTCGATGCCGCGGGTCAGGGTCATGTCCAGCTTGATGATGTCCGGGCTGGTGGCCAGCACGTGGCGCATGCTGGCATACCCCGCGCCGGCGTCGTCGATCGCGACGCGGACGCCCTGGCGCCGCATCGGCGCCAATTGCTCGCGCAGGACCGCGTAGTCCTCCACATAGGCGTGCTCGGTGATTTCCAGCACCAGCCGATGCGGCGGAAGCTCATCCAGATAGCCGGCGATTTCGCCGCTGATGATGGTCTGCGGGGAGACATTGACCGACACATAGAAATCACCGGGCACGTGGCGCAGGCCATCGAGCGCGGTGAGGATGGCGTTGAGTTCCAGGCGCACGCCCAGACCAATCTCGCGCGCTTCGTTGAACCACAGATCCGGCGGACGTGGGGGATTGATGTCGAACCGGGACAGGCATTCGATGCCGACGATGCGCTCCTCGGCCAGGTGGTAGATCGGCTGGTAGACGATGCTGGGCTGGCCCATTTCCAGCACCGAGGTGACCCGTTCGACCTTCTCCTGGTGTTCGCGCACGGCCTCCAGGTTGCCGTCGATCTGGTAGGCCAGCAGGTCGGCGAAGGCGCGCATCATGTGCAGGTCGCGATCGCCCAGTGACGGCTGCGGGCGCAGGCTGAAGCAGCAGAAGGTACCGTAGACGCGTCCGTCGCGCAGCCGGATTGGAACGCTGATGTGCGAACCGATCGGGACCTGCGCGGTTTCCGGGATCGCCGCCAGCGCGGGCACCGCGCCGGTGTCGGGAATCAGTTGCGGGATGCGGCCCTCGACCACCCGCAGGCAATAGCCTTCGTCGAGCGGACTGGTATCGCCGGGGCGAATCGGCATGGGATCGGCTGAACCGACCACGTGTCGGAAGGTCCGGTAGCGGCCGCCGAATTCGGAGATGAAGGCCACGTCCATGTCCAGATGGGTGCGTACCGCATCGAGCACGCGATCGACGTTGCGGCCGATGGCCAGCGCGCCGGGGCCGCCATCGGCCAGGATCGCATTCCAGGGACTGTCGTTCCGCATGACTTCCTCCTGAAGGCAAGGGCGGGAAACGATCGATCGGCGGACGCGACGGACGCATGGCGCAACGGAACGGTTCCCGCCCGGTCCGGCGTCGTCCGGCATGGCCTCGATGGATTCCCGGGCGGAGTCTAGCGCGGCCGGTTCAGGTTTGCAGAGGGGAGGGCCCCGGGCCGGGGCTCAGGCGACGAAGGGCTTGAAGGCGATGCCCAGGCCCTGCATGTCTTCCGGTTCGCCGACCAGATCCGATTTCAGCAGCGGGCGCGCCTCGATCCAGCGGCGGTCCACCACCAGCCGCAGTTCGTCGCCGTCGGCAGCCAGTTCGAGCCGTGGAATCGGCGCGGCCTCGTGGGCGCGGTGCAGCAGCACCGCCAGCCGCAGCAACGCGGCCTTGCGCCTGGCCGACACCAGCAGGCGGTCGGGCAGGGCATCGAACGCGGTCTTGGGAATGTTGCGGCGGTGCGTGCGGACCAGCGCCGCCAGGACCTGCTGCTCCTGCCGCGAGAAGCCCGCGATGTCCGAGTTCTCCAGCACGTAGGCACCGTGGGCGTGGTACTGGCTGTGCGCGATGACCAGGCCGATCTCGTGCAGGCGCGCGGCCCAGCCGAGCATGCGGGCGTCGTCGTCGTCCAGTTTCCAGGCTTCGGCGACCTGCTGGTGCAGGCGCAACGCGGTGGCCTCCACCCGAGCGGCCTGGATTTCGTCGATGCCGTAGCGCTGGATCAGCGCCGCCACCGACAGGTCGCGCGGATCATTGTCGCTGCCGCGGCCGAGCATGTCGTACAGGATGCCTTCGCGCATCGCCGCCTTGCTGACCATCAGGCGTTGCAGGCCCAGCGCCTCGAAGGCGGCCTCCAGCACCAGCACGCCGCCGGCGATGATCGGGCGGCGGTCGCTGGACAGGCCGGGCAGGTCGATTGCGTCGATGCGTTCGGCCTGCAGCAGTCGCTCGCGGACCTGCGGCAACGCCTCGGCGGTGACCGCGCCCTTGGTGAGTTTCATGGCGGCGCAGATCTCGCCGATGGCCTTGTTGGTGCCGGAGGAACCGATGGCTTCCTGCCAGCCGAGCGCGCGGTACTGGCCGGCGAACTGCTGGAACTCGGCGGCGATCTCGGTGAGGGCTTCCTTCCAGCGTTTCTTGGAAATCTTGCCGCCGGGAAAGAAGCGGCGGGTGCTGGCGATGCAGCCGGCCTGCAGGCTCTCGCGCTCCAGGGTCTCCATGCCGCGGCCGATGATGAACTCGGTGGAACCGCCGCCGATGTCGATGACCAGGCGCAGCTGTCCCGGCTTGGGCGGCTGCGCGTGGGCCACGCCAAGGTAGATCAGGCGCGCCTCCTCGCGGCCGGACACCACTTCGATGGGCTTGCCGAGGGCGGCTTCCGCCGGCACCAGGAAGGCTTGCGGATCGGCCAGCTGGCGCACGGTATTGGTGGCCAGCGCACGCACCCGGGTGGCGGGAACGTCGCGGATGCGCTGGCCGAAGCGCGACAGGCAGTCCAGCGCGCGTTCGCGCGCGGCCTGCGAGAGTCCGCCCTTGCCGTCCAGGCCGTCGGCCATGCGCACGGTCTCGCGCAGACGATCGACCACGCGCAACTGGCCCAGCGTGTAGCGCGCCACGATCATGTGGAAGCTGTTGGAACCGAGATCGATGGCGGCGAGCTGTTCGCCGTCATGAGGCGGCGGCGAGACGTGGGCGGAAACGGGCGGCATCGGAAAAGCCTAGAGGCAGGAGCCGCGGGTTGGCAACGCGGTTCCTGCCATTTCAGGCACTTGCATCACGCTCAGACCCCGGCCAGCAGGGTCGCCTGCGCCGAATGCGGGGCCTCGCCGTCGGCCGGCGCCACCTTGCGGTAGGTGCCGTCGACATCCAGCACCCAGGCGTTCTGGTTGTCGTCCAGATAGTTCTGCAGACCCTCGCGGAACACCCGCTTGGCCAGATCGGCGTCCAGGACCGGAAAGCAGGTCTCGACCCGGTTCAGCAGGTTGCGTTCCAGCCAGTCGGCGCTGGCGCAATACAGTTCCGGATTGCCGTCGTTGCCGAACCAGTAGATCCGGCTGTGTTCCAGGAAGCGGCCGACGATGGAACGGACATGGATGTTGTCCGATACCCCGGGAACGCCGGGTCGGAGCGCGCACGCGCCCCGCACGATCAGATCGATGCGCACGCCCGCTTGCGAGGCGGCGTACAGCGCGCGGATCAGGCGGGGTTCGTTGAGCGCGTTGATCTTGGCGATGATGCGGGCCGGCTTGCCGGCCTTGGCGAGTTTCGCTTCGCGTTCGATCTTGCGGATCAGGCCGGCATGCAGGGTGAAGGGGGACTGCAGCAGGCGCTTGAGCTTGGTGGACGGGGCCAGTCCCGACAATTGCTGGAACAGCAGATGCACGTCGCTGCCGATGTCCGGATCGGCGGTGATCAGGCCCAGATCGGTATAGGCGCGCGCAGTGCCGCTGTGGTAGTTGCCGGTGCCCAGATGCACGTAGCGGCGCAGCTTCTTGCCCTCGCGACGCACGATCAGCAACATCTTTGCATGGGTCTTGTAGCCCACCACGCCGTACACCACCTGCGCGCCGGCTTCCTGCAGGCGATCGGCCACTCCCAGATTGGCGTCCTCGTCGAAGCGCGCGCGCAGTTCCACCACCACGGTGACGTCCTTGCCATTGCGCGCGGCCTGAACCAGCGCGTCGACGATCGCCGAATCCTTGCCGGTGCGGTACAGGGTCTGCTTGATCGCCAGCACGTTGGGATCCACCGCCGCCTGCTTCAGCAGTTCCAGCACGGGAGTGAAGGCGTCGAATGGGTGGTGCAGCAGCACGTCGCCGTCATCGACCTTGTCGAAGATGGCATCGCTGTCGCGCAGGGTGCGCGGCGTGAATACCGGGTACTTCAATTCCGGGCGCTGGACCAGGTCGTACACCTGGATGACCCGGTTGAGATTGACCGGCCCGTCGATCAGGTAGACCGCGTTGTCGGGGAGGGCGAAGTTCTGCAGCAGGGTGCGGATGATCGGCTTCGGGCAATCCTGTGCGATCTCCAGGCGCACCGCGGGGCGGTAGCCGCGCCCGACCAGTTCGTCGCGCAGGGCCAGAGCCAGGTTCTCCACTTCCTCTTCGTCGACCACCAGTTCGGAGTTGCGGGTGACGCGGAACTGGTAGGAACCCTTGACCTCCATGCCCGGGAACAGTTCGTCCACGAACGCCGACAGCACCGAGGACAGCAGCACGAAGTCGTTCTCGCCGCCGGACACCCGCGATGGCAGGTGGATGATGCGGGGCAATGAACGCGGCGCGCGCACGATCGCCAGATGGCCGGCGCGACCGAACGCGTCCTTGCCCTTCAGCACGACCACGATGTTGAGCGACTTGTTGAGGATCTTCGGAAACGGATGCGCCGGATCCAGGCCCAACGGCGACAGCACCGGCATGATCTCGTTGCGGAAGTACGCGCGCAGCCAGCGGGTCTGGCGCGCGCTCCACGCGCCGCGGCCGAACACCCGAACGCCGGCTTCGTTCAGGGCCGGGCGCAGTACCTCGTTCCAGCACTTGTACTGCGCGTCCACCAGTTCCGCGGCGCGGTCGTGGATGCGGTTGAGCACGACCGTCGGGCTGAGCCCATCTGCCGCCGGCGGCAGACCGAAATCCTGCGCGTGGCGGACGGTGGCCGCACGGATTTCGAAGAACTCGTCCAGGTTGGTGCAGGAGATGCACAGGAAGCGCAGCCGCTCCAGCAGCGGAACCTGGGGATCCAGCGCCTGTGCCAGCACGCGGAAATTGAAATCCAGCTGCGACAGTTCGCGGTTGAGGTAGAGCGAGGGATCGCGCAGGGCGTCTTCGTTGCTCAGATGGTCCGGCGTCGTGTCGATGGCGGCGTTCATGCGATCTGGCTGTGCGGGAGGGAAGGAGGAGGCGCGGGCGTGCGCGAATGCACGCGCTCGCCACCGAAATGCACCGAGAACACGCTACCGTGGCCGACCTCGCTCTGGATGTCCAGCCGCGCCTGGTGCAGGTTCAGCACGTGTTTGACGATCGACAGGCCCAGGCCGGTGCCGCCACTTTCGCGCGAACGGCTGGTGGACACGCGATAGAAGCGTTCGGTGATGCGTGGCAGGTGCGCGGCGGGAATGCCGTAGCCGGTATCGCGCACGCTCAGCACGGCGCCGTCACCTTCGCGGGCGAAGCGCACGCTGATGGTGCCGCCGGCCGGGGTGTAGCGGACCGCATTGCTGACCAGGTTGGAGAACGCGCTGTGCAGTTCCTTGTTGGAGCCCCACAGATCCACGCCCGCGTCGTCTTCCACCGTCACGATATGGCGTTTCTGGCTCAGCGCCTCGGCTTCGCGACGCAGGGTGGCCAGCATCGGCGCCATCGCCACGCTTTCGTCCGGCAGGCTGTCCTGCGCTTCCAGCCGCGAGAGCGTCAGCAGATCCTCGACCAGCTGGGTCATGCGCTGGGACTGCTTCTGCATTTCCGCCAGCATCGGCGTCCATTCCGGGAAATCCTGCGGATCCAGCATGTCCAGGTAACCATGGACCACCGTCAGCGGCGTGCGCAGCTCGTGCGAGACGTTGGCGACGAAGTCGCGGCGCATCTGTTCCAGCCGCAGCATCTTGCTGACGTCGCGCGCGACCAGCAGCCAGTACTGATCGGAATAGGGAATCAGGCGCAGATTGAGGCGCAACTGCGGATCCACCGGCGAGGCGGCGTCCAGCATCGGCTCGGCGTTGCGGCCGGCGGCCAGCCAGTGCGACATCGGCAGCGGTTGCAGGCGATCGCCGACCGCCGCGCCGATATCGGTCGGATACTGCAGGCCCAGCAGACTGGTGGCGGCCTTGTTGAACCACTGCACGCGCTGGCTGTTGCGCTCCACCACCACGACCGCGTCGGGCAGCGCTGCGGCGGCGGCGCGGTAGGCGCGCAGCATGTCCAGCAGCCTGCGCTTGCGCGCGCGCATCTCCGCATGGCCGCGGAACAGCAACCGATCCAGTTCGTTCCAGACCCCGTTGCCGCGCGCGGGTTCCAGGCGCTGGCGGGCGGTCAGGCGCACCAGCACCTTGCGCAGCCGCCAGTAGTGCCAGGCGACCACGCCGAGCGCGGCCAGGGTGACGACCGGCCAGACATGGCCGATCAGCAATCCGATCACCACCGCAAGGGCCAGCACACCCGCCAGTTGACCGAGCGTCTTGAACCAGGCGGAGCGTATGTATTGAGGCATGGGCCGATTGTAGGCAGTTATTTATGACAGCCAGCGGGAGCAGGCGAGGGAAACATCGAATCCCGGATCCCCACCGCCGAATCCCATGCTCAGACCGATGCCGAGAACCGGTAGCCCGAACCGCGCACGGTCTGCACCATGTTCTCCAGGCCGTGCGGTTCCAGGGTCTTGCGCAGGCGGCGGATGTGCACGTCCACCGTGCGCTCTTCTACATACACGCTGCCGCCCCAGACGTGGTCCAGCAGCTGCGTGCGCGAATACACCCGCTCGGGGTGGGTCATGAAGAAATGCAGCAGGCGGTATTCGGTCGGGCCAATCGGCACCGGCGTGTCGCCGGCGAACACCCGATGGGCCGCACCGTCGATGCGCAGCGGACCGATGCCGACGCTGCCGTCCTCGTCGTCTTCGCGCGAGCGGCGCATGACCGCGCGGATCCGGGCGAGCAGCTCGCGGGCCGAGAACGGCTTGACCACGTAGTCGTCGACTCCGGCTTCCAGCCCGCCGACCCGGTCGTTCTCCTCGCCGCGGGCGGTGAGCATGATGATCGGAACGTCGCGGGTCATCGCGTCCTTGCGCCAGCGCCGCGCCAGTTCCAGTCCGCTGGTGCCCGGCAGCATCCAGTCCAGCAGGATCAGGTCCGGGACCCGGTCGGCGATGGCGTTCTGGGCCTCGCGGGCGTCGCCCGCATGCACCGGCTCGTAATCACCCTTGCGCAGGGCAAAGGCGACCATGTCGCGGATGGCGGGCTCGTCGTCAACGATCAAGATGTGCTTCTGCACGCGTTTACCGTCGTCTGTGGGGTACGGCTCCAGTAGACGACAATTTTATGACGGAAACGTGACATGCCGCGCGCCCGTCATATGACAGCCGGGTCCGCCAAGGCGCCGGACGGGACCTAGCGCCGCTCGATATCCGGGTCGCGCACGCCCTGGCGGCGCAGTTCCAGCACCTGGGGGGTGATGACGGCGATGCGGGCGTCAATGCGGGCGCGGGCGTAATAATCCAGGTCGCTGCGCTTCTTGAGATTCTGCAACTGGATCAGGGCCTGCTCCGGCCGCCCGTTCAGGAACGCCGCCTCGGCGAACGCTTCGCCGGCGCGCACCGGATCGCCGGCCAGCTCGTTGGCCCGGCCGAACTCCCGCTGGAACACGGGGTCGTTGCCGGCCCGGGAAAGCAATGGCCGCAGGACCGCCTGGGCGTGCCGGCCGGCCTCGGCGCCGCCCTGTTCGTTCAGCACGCGGGCGAAGGTCAGGGCGACAGGACGGTTGTTCGGCATTTGCTGGAGCAGGCGGGCCAGCCGCTGGTTGGCGGCGGCGGTGCGGCCGCCCCGGGACTCGGCCTCGGCGATCGCCAGCTCCAGCCAAAGGTTGCCCGGATGCTCGGCCAGCAGCGGCGCCAGTTCGGACAGCGCCACATCCGGGCGGCCGGCGCCCAGGTGCGCCAGGGCCAGGCCGTAGCGCTGGGCGTCGGTCAGCGCCTTGCCGGTCTCGCGCCGGATGGTCTCGTAATCGCGGGCGGCGCTGTCGGCGGTGGTCGCGCTGAGTACCCGCAGGCGCTCGCGGGCCCAGTCGAAATCACCGGTGGGGCCACGGCTGAACAGATCGCCCGGCAGGCGCACCGATAGTGGCAGCAGCGGGTTGTCGCTGTCCTTTTCCGGCGGAACCACCCGCTTGGGATCGAACTGCTCGACCCGCTCGCCGCCTCCCGGCACCCGGGTGATCAGGGTCAGATTGTCCTTGCGCATCTGCTCGGCCCGCTGCTTGGCTTCGCTGATGCGGGTGGTGGTGACCGGGTGGGTCATCAGGTAGTCGGGATAGGCCTCGCGGCCGCTGCCGCGGTTGGCCCGGGTCGCCTGGGCCATGCGGGCGAAGAAACCGGCCATGGCGTCCACGTCGTAGCCCGCGCGCGACAGGGTGCGGATGCCGAGGCGGTCGGCTTCCGACTCGTTGGAGCGGGTGTAGTCGATCTGGCGCTGCTGCATCAGGCCCATGCCGCTGGCGACCGCGGCCATCGAGGCGTCGCCACTGGAATTGCCACCGGCGCTCTGCGCCAGCACGATCGCCCCCAGCATGCCGAGCAGGATCGGAATCTGATCGCGCTCGGCCCGCTCGACGCCGCGCAGCACGTGTTGCTGGGTGACGTGGGCGATTTCGTGCGACAGCACCGCCGCCACCTCGTCCTCGCGTTCGGCGGTCAGGATCAGGCCCGCGTTGGTGCCGATGTAGCCGCCCAGGGTCGCGAACGCATTGATCTGCCGATCCTTCATCAGGAAGAAGGTGTAGCTCTGGCGCGGCGAATCGCTTTCCGCGCCCAGCCGGGTGCCGACCTTCTGCAGCCACTCGTCCAGCAGCGGGTCTTCCAGCAGATAACCGTAGTTGCGCAGCTCGCGCAGCATCATCCCGCCGTACTCGGCCTGGCGTGCCGGGCTGAGCACCTCGCCGGCGGAGGACCCGATGTCCGGCAGGCGCACCTCCTGTCCCTGTGCCAGCGGAGCGGCCAGGAGCAGGGTGAGCACGGCGGTGGAGAGCGGCGAAAGGCGCAAACGGAACTCCGTTGTCGGACAATGGCGGCAGGCTTGCGAGCGGCAGGATGACGCTTTGCCGATGGCAACGAGTGAACATGCGGTTAACCGGACCCCGGGCCGCACTGTTCCACGCGGTCGGCTGGAAAGCGGTCGATCCGCGACCCATATTGCCCGTGGCCCCATCTTCAATGACCTGATTCGGACCACTTGGTTCCATCCCGGAGGATTCCTTGAGCGACACCGCAACCGATGGCCCGGCCATCACCCTGTACACGACCGCGATCTGTCCCTATTGCGTGGCCGCGAAGAATTTCCTGAAGAGCAAGGGCCGGAGCTGGAACGAAGTCCGCATCGACCTGGATCCGGTCGAGCGCGATCGCATGGTCGCGCGCGCGCGCCGCACCAGCGTGCCGCAGATTTTCGTCGGCGAGACCCATGTCGGTGGCTACGACGACATGATGGCCCTGCATCGCGCCGGCAAGCTGGAGCCGTTGCTGGCGGGAGAGGGCGCGTGAGCGGCGGTGACGTCGACGGCAAGGATCGGGTGCGCGAATTCACCGAGTTCCGCCAGCGCATGAACGAGCGCATCCTGGCCGAACCCAACCAGGTGGTCCGTCGTTTCTTCGCACTGGATACCCAGACCTACCAGCCCGGCGCGCTGGATCTGAAGACCAAGGAACTGCTGGGACTGGTGGCGTCGATGGTGCTGCGTTGCGACGACTGCATCAGCTATCACGTCGCCCAGTGCAAGGAGGCGGGGGTCAATCGCGACGAGTTCTTCGAGGCGTTTTCGGTGGGCCTGGTGGTCGGCGGCTCGATCGTGATCCCGCACCTGCGCCGGGCGGTCGATTTCCTTGACCAGCTGGAAAACGGCGGCACCGGGGCGCCGCAGGCGCACGACCACGGTTGAGGCGTCCATCCGGCGCTTTCCGCGGCGCCGGGCCCCCTCCCGGGGCGCCCGACCGGCCCCCCGTACCGCCTCTCCGACCATGGTCGATTTGGGACCGTACGGGGGGTTCAGGCATAATTGGCGGACTTGAAACCCCCTCGCGCCTGCATCCCGGCTCCCGGCCCGCATGGCGCCCCTGTTCGGAATCCCAAGCAAATGACCCAGACGATTACGGTCATCCGCGGCGACGGTATCGGCCCGGAGATCATGGACGCGACCCTGCACGTGCTCGAAGCCCTGAAAGTGGGCCTGAGCTACGAGGAAGCCGATGCCGGCATGGTCGCGCTGGAAAAGCACGGCGACCTGCTGCCGCAGGCGACCCTGGACTCGATCCGCAAGAACGGCGTTGCCCTGAAGAGCCCGCTGACCACGCCGGTGGGCGAGGGCTTCAGCTCGATCAACGTCGCCCTGCGCCGCCATTTCGACCTGTACGCGAATGTCCGCCCGGCCAAGTCGTTCCCCAACACCAAGTCGCGCTTCCCCTCCGGCGTGGATCTGATCACCGTCCGCGAGAACACCGAAGGCGCCTACATCGGTGAAGGCCAGTCCATTTCCGAGGACGGCGAAACCGCGCTGCTGACCCAGAAAATCACCCGCAAGGGTTCCGAACGCATCGTCCGCTACGCCTTCGACCTGGCCCGCAAGACCGGCCGCAAGAAGGTCACCGTGGTGCACAAGGCCAACATCCTGAAGACCACCTCGGGCCTGTTCCTGAAAGTCGCCCGCGAAGTGGCCGCGCAGTATCCGGACATCCAGTGCAACGAGATGATCGTGGACAACACCTGCATGCAGCTGGTGATGCGTCCGGAGCAGTTCGACATCATCGTCACCACCAACCTGTTCGGCGACATCATCTCCGACCTGTGCGCCGGCCTGGTCGGCGGCCTGGGCCTGGCCCCGGGCGCCAATATCGGCGTCGATGCGGCGATCTTCGAGGCCGTCCATGGCTCGGCGCCGGACATCGCCGGCAAGGGCATCGCCAACCCGTGCGCGCTGCTGCTGGGCGCGGCGCAGATGCTCGACCACCTGGGCCAGCCGGACAAGGCCGAGCGCCTGCGCGCGGCGATCATCGACACCCTGGAAGCCAAGGATTCGCTCACCCCGGATCTGGGCGGGGAGGGCACCACGATGTCCTTCGCCAAGGCGATCGCCAGCCGGGTCTGATTCCGCCGCTCGCCGGGATTTCACTGGCCGCAAACACGAAAACGGGACGTCCAGCGTCCCGTTTTTGTTTGCGTTCGTCCCACCCGCGGGGCTTGGACCGGGTCGTGGCAAGCCGGACAATCGCGGGTTTTCCGCACCCCGCCGCTCCCACGATGACCGTCCGCCCCAGCGCGCTCGCGCTGACGCCCCTGCTGCTGTTCCTGGCCCTGTTCTTCGGCGCCGGCCTCTATTACACGTCCCAGGGCGACGCCATGGGGTTCTATCAGCTGCATGCGCCGGTCGCGATTCTGCCGGCCATCGCGCTGGGGCTGTGGATTGCCAGCCGTTCCGGCGCCCGTGCGATGGACACGCTGCTGCACGGCATCGGCGACGCCAACATCATCCTGATGTGTCTGATCTTCCTGCTGGCGGGCGCGTTCGCCATGGTGACCAAGCAGATTGGCGCGGTCGACGCGGTGGTGGCGCTGGGCGTGGGAGCGCTGCCGGCGGCGCTGATCCTGCCGGGCCTGTTCCTGGTCGCGGGTTTTCTGTCGCTGGCCGTGGGCACATCGATGGGCACGATCGCCGCGGTCACGCCGATCGCGCTGGGCGTGTCGGATGCCGCCGGCATCGACCGCGCGCTGGTGGTCGGCGCGGTGATTGGCGGCGCGACGTTCGGCGACAACCTGTCGGTGATTTCCGATACCGCAATCGCGGCTGCCCGCACCCAGGGCTGCAGTGTGCGCGACAAATTCCGCGAGAACGCCAGAATCGCGCTGCCCGCCGCATTGCTGACGCTGCTGGTGCTTGCGCTGGTCGGCGATGCCTCGCCGGTGACCACCAGCGAAGGCACTTCACCCTGGCTGGTGCTGCCTTACCTGCTGGTGCTGGTGCTGGCGGTGATCGGGCTCGACGTACTGGTCGTCCTCAGCATCGGGTTGATCGCCGCGGGCTTGTTTGGTTTCTTCCTCGGCGACCAGGACTACACATTGGCCACCTTCACCGGCGACATCTATGCCGGTTTCGAGAGCGTGGTGGAAATCACCCTGCTGGCGCTGTTCATCGGCGGCCTGGGCGCGCTGATCAAGGCCAGCGGTGGCCTGGCCTGGCTGGCCGCGCAGATTTCCCGCATCGCCCGCGGCAACACCGGACGCAGGACCGGCGAATGGAGCATCGCGGCATTGGCGACGGTGACCGACATCTTCACCGCCAACAACACCGTGGCGATCCTGATCAGCGGTGGCGTGGCCCGCGATATCGCCGAACGCCACGATGTGCCCGCCGCGCGTGCGGCGAGTCTGCTGGACATCTTCGTGTGCAGCGTGCAGAGCCTGCTGCCCTACGGCGCGCAGATCCTGCTGGCCGCGTCGCTGGCCAGCCTGTCGCCGCTGGCCTTGATCGGCAAGGCCCACTACTGCTGGATGCTGGTCGGCATGACCATCCTCTTCATGGTCTGGCCCTCGCGCCGGCACCGCGAGGAGCCGTTCCGGCAGGCATGAAAAAAGGGCGCCATGGGCGCCCTTTTTGGGGTCGGTGATGCCGACTCAGTTGCGTGACTGCAGCTTGGACAGCAGGCGCAGGAACTCGATGTACAGCCAGATCAGGGTGACCATCAGGCCGAACGCCGCGTACCACTCCATGTACTTGGGCGCGTTCTGCTCCACGCCGGTCTCGATGAAGTCGAAATCCAGCACCAGGTTCAATGCCGCCACCACCACCACGAACAGACTGAAGGCGATGCCGATCAGGCCGGATTCGTGGATGAAGGGAATGTTGATGTTGAAGAAACCCAGCACGATGGTGGCCAGGTAGATCAGGGCGATGCCACCGGTGGCCGCGACCACGCCCAGCTTGAAGTTCTCGGTGGCCTTGATCCAGCCCGAGCGATACGCCATCAGCAGCGCGAACAGGGTGCCGAAGGTCAGCAGCACGGCCTGCAGCACGATGCCGTTGAACTTGACTTCGTACATCGCCGAGATGGCGCCCAGGAACAGGCCTTCGGCCAGCGCGTACAGCGGTGCGGTGACCGGCGCCCAGGTTTTCTTGAAGATGGTTACCATCGCCAGCACGAAGCCGCCGATGGCGCCGCCCAGGATGTACAGCATGGCGCCCGGCGCGAGCTCGCCGGCCGGGGTGAGGGCGGTGTTCCAGGTGTAGGTGGCGGTCAGCACGCACAGCAGGAGCAGGATGCCGGTCCGGTTGACCGTGCCGTTCAGCGTCATCGCGCCGGCGTCGCGCGATACCACCGCGCCGCTGCCCAGATCGAGGAAGGTGGACTCCTTAAGAGCCGGATTGCCGCTGCGTATCATGGTTCCCTCATGGTTGATTCGGACTTCTGTCCCCAAGCCCGGAGCATAGCCGATGCCGGCGACCGCACGCGGCGTTTGACAGAAAGCCGGCAGATTCCGACAATACATGGCCTTGTCGACGCTGCCTGGCGCCGACGCCGGGCCCTCGTCGGGGTATAGCGCAGTCTGGTAGCGCATCTGCTTTGGGAGCAGAGGGTCGGGGGTTCGAATCCCTCTACCCCGACCAGTCTGGTTCGTCCCGACCTCCGGGATGCGACAATCCGGTCCGGGCGCCCGTAGCTCAACCGGATAGAGCACCGGCCTTCTAAGCCGGCGGTTACAGGTTCGAGTCCTGTCGGGCGCGCCATCCGGCGCAAGCGGCGGACGAAGCGGTAGAAGAAGTTTCAGTGGTGGCTGTAGCTCAGTTGGTTAGAGTACTGGATTGTGATTCCAGATGTCGGGGGTTCGAGTCCCCTCAGCCACCCCACCAAGCAAGGCCTCCGCGCATGCGGGGGTTTGTAAGAAAATAAGGATGCGGTTACACTACGCGTCCGGTTTTTTGGGGCCGTTAGCTCAGTTGGTAGAGCAGTTGACTCTTAATCAATAGGTCCAAGGTTCGAATCCTTGACGGCCCACCAAACAAGACGCCCGACCGCAAGGTCGGGCGTTTTTCTTTCCGGCGGTGCCCCGGGGCCATCCTGGCTGGGTAGAATGCCGGCGCACCTGCGAAAGTGGCGGAATTGGTAGACGCACTGGATTTAGGTTCCAGCGGGTAACCCCCGTGAGGGTTCGAGTCCCTCCTTTCGCACCACGCCTTCCCGGGCCGCTCCGGGAACCGCAGGGGATTCCCGGCGTCTCGCGGCGGATTCCCCTGGATTCCCCGCATTTTCCATTCCCCCGGCGCCTGTGGTTGGCAGGCAAGCCCGGAATAGGCGAAACTATTCCGTTCCGCCGGTCGACACGTCACGTGTTCGCGGGCGACCCGAATTCATCAACATCTTGCCCGGGCATGGGACCCGGGCAGCAGGAGCCAGTGAGTATGCAAGTTTCGGTCGAATCGGTCGGCAATCTCGAACGCCGCATGACCTTCAGCCTGCCGGCTGAGCGTCTGGATACCCATATCGGTGGTCGCCTGCGCGAAATCGCGCGCACCGCCCGCATCAAGGGTTTCCGCCCCGGCAAGGTGCCCGCCAAGGTGATCGAGCAGCGCTTCGGCCAGCAGGTCCGTGCCGAGGCCCTGGACGGCCTGCTGCGCGAAACCTTCAACAACGCCGTGCGCGAGAACGAGCTGCAACTGGCCGGCAATCCGCGCATCGAGAAGAATGGCGAAGGCGAACTGGATTTCGTCGCCATGTTCGAAGTGGTGCCGGACTTCGGCGACATTGACGTCGCCAAGCTCAACGTCATCCGCCACACGGCCGAAGTGGCCGACGCCGACATCGACCAGATGGTCGAGAACCTGCGCCTGCAGCGTCGCACCTTCGAAGTGGTGCAGCGTGGCGCGAAGGAAGGCGATCGCGTCGAACTGGAGACCTGGTCGCAGGCCGGCGACGAGCGCCTGCCCGCAGAAGGCGCGGAAAAGGGCGCCACCCTGATCGGTTCGGGCGTGATGTTCGCGGACATCGAGAAGGGCCTGATCGGCTTGGCCGCCGGCGAGGAAAAGACCATCCAGGTGCAGTTCCCGGCTGACTGGCGTGTGCCGCAGCTGGCGGGTCGCCAGGTGGACGTGTACGTGAAGGTCACGGAAGTGGCCGAATCCGTGATGCCGGCGGTGGACAAGGACTTCATCCGCAGCTTCGGCGTGAAGGGCGGCGACGCCGAACAGTTCCGCCGCGACATCCGCAGCAACCTGGAGCGTGAGCTCAAGGGCGCCCTGATGGGCCGCCTGCGCCGGGAAGTCGGCGAGCAGCTGATCGCCGCCTGGTCGCACGTGGAAATGCCGCCGCGTCTGGTCGAGAACGAGGCCCGCGCCATGGTCCAGCAGACCGCCGAGCAGGCCGCCCGCAATGGCCAGCAGGTGCAGATTCCGCCGAATGCCCATGAAGGCTTCATGGACGCCGCCCGCAAGCGCGTTCTGGTCGGCCTGCTGGTGGGCGAGGTCGCCCGTCGCAACCAGCTCCGCCTGGATCCCAAGCGCCTGAACGAGACCCTGCGCCTGATCGCCTCGACCTACGAGGAGCCGGAGCAGGTCATTGAGTTGTACCGCAACGACCCCCAGTTGATGGGAGGACTGCAGTCCCGTGTGATGGAGGAGCAGGTGATCGACTGGATCGCCGAGCGCGCCGAGCATACGGAGCAGTCGCTGAGCTTCCAGGAAGCCATCCGGAACTAACGGCGGTTCGCCGGGGTCGATGAGGTCCCAGCCCGCCCCGGTCCGGCTATCCTAGGCCGGACCCCTCCACGACAATTTGGGCGCGAATAAGCCGATGAGCATTGAAACCAAAGCCTTGAACCTGGTGCCGATGGTGGTCGAACAGACCAGCCGCGGCGAGCGCGCCTACGATATCTACTCGCGCCTGCTCAAGGAACGCATGATCTTCCTGGTTGGCGGTGTGGACGACCAGGTGGCGAACGTGATCGTGGCGCAGATGCTGTTCCTCGAGGCCGAGAACCCCGAGAAGGACATCAGTCTGTACATCAACTCGCCCGGCGGCGTGGTCACGGCCGGCATGGCGATCTACGACACCATGCAGTACATCAAGCCGGACGTCAGCACCGTCTGCATCGGCCAGGCCGCCAGCATGGGCGCGCTGCTGCTCGCTGCCGGAGCCAAGGGCAAGCGTTACGCCCTGCCCAACTCGCGGGTGATGATCCACCAGCCGCTGGGCGGCTTCCAGGGCCAGGCCACGGACATCGACATCCATGCCCGTGAAATCCTGACCCTGCGTTCGCGTCTGAACCAGATCCTGGCCAAGCACACCGGCCAGGCACTGGAGACCATCGAGCGCGACACCGAGCGCGACAACTTCAAGAGCGCCGCCGACGCGCAGGCCTACGGCCTGGTCGACCAGGTGCTGGAACGCCGTCCTGAAGAGACCATCCAACCGGCGTGAACCCCGGGCGCGGGGCCTGTTTTCCGCGTCCACTACCCCCTCCGCGGACCCGGCTGCAAGGCCGGGGCCGTGTGCTATTCTCCGACCGAGTCCGCCTAGCGGGCAGGGTGACCGAGTAATCGAAGCATGAGCGAAGACCGTCAGGGCCGTACCGGCGACAGCAGCAAGATCCTGTATTGCTCGTTCTGCGGCAAAAGCCAGCATGAAGTCCGCAAGTTGATCGCGGGTCCCAGCGTGTTCATCTGCGATGAATGCGTGGAGCTGTGCAACGACATCATCCGCGAGGAACTCGAGGAAAAGGCGCAGTCCGCCCGCAGCCACCTGCCCAAGCCGCGCGAGATCCTGGAGGTCCTGGATCAGTACGTGATCGGCCAGCAGCGCGCCAAGCGCACCCTGGCCGTGGCCGTGTACAACCACTACAAGCGCATCGAGAGCCGCCAGAAGAACGACGAAGTCGAACTGGCCAAGTCGAACATCCTGCTGGCCGGTCCGACCGGATCCGGCAAGACCCTGCTGGCCGAAACCCTGGCCCGCCTGCTCAACGTGCCGTTCACCATCGCCGACGCCACCACGCTGACCGAAGCCGGTTACGTGGGCGAGGACGTGGAGAACATCATCCAGAAGCTGCTGCAGAAGTGCGATTACGACGTCGAGAAGGCGCAGCAGGGCATCGTCTACATCGATGAAATCGACAAGATTTCGCGCAAGAGCGAAAACCCGTCGATTACCCGCGACGTGTCCGGCGAGGGTGTGCAGCAGGCATTGCTGAAGCTGATCGAAGGCACCGTCGCCAGCGTGCCGCCGCAGGGCGGTCGCAAGCACCCGCAGCAGGAATTCCTGCAGGTCGACACCAAGAACATCCTGTTCATCTGCGGCGGCGCGTTCGCCGGCCTGGACAAGATCATCCAGCAGCGCTCCACCGAGGCCAGCGGCATTGGTTTCGGCGCCAAGGTCCGCAGCGCCGAGCGCAAGACCGAGACCGGCAAGCTGCTGTCCGAGGTCGAGCCGGAGGATCTGATCAAGTTCGGCCTGATTCCCGAGTTCGTCGGGCGCCTGCCGGTGGTCGCGACGCTGGAGGAACTGGATGAGGTCGCCCTGGTCAAGATCCTGACCGAACCCAAGAACGCCATCACCAAGCAGTTCAAGAAGCTGTTCGACATGGAAGGCGTGGAACTGGAATTCCGGGCGGACGCCCTTTCGGCGATCGCCCGCAAGGCACTCAAGCGGAAGACCGGCGCCCGCGGCCTGCGCACCATCGTCGAATCGGTCCTTCTGGACACCATGTACGACCTCCCGTCGCTGGAGAACGTGAGCAAGGTGGTGGTGGACGAATCGGTCATCGAGCACAAGTCCGAGCCGTATCTCATTTACCAGAATCCGCCGGCCCAGAAGGTCGCCGCCGCGGAGTGAAGCGGGGTCGGCCATTTGGCCCAAGCTTTTGATTCAAATGACATTTCAAGGTTGCACTTGCATCCTCCTGCCAATGGCCCCATAACGGGGCCATTGGCTTTTTCAGCCCCCGTAATTCCGTAATCCGCTGGAGCCCCCATGCCCCGCCGTACCCCCACCGAAGTCCTCGACCTGCCGGTCCTGCCGCTGCGCGACGTAGTGGTGTTCCCGCACATGGTCATCCCCTTGTTCGTCGGCCGCGACAAGTCCATGCGCGCGCTGGAGCAGGCCATGGAAGCGGACAAGCGCATCCTGCTGCTCGCCCAGAAATCGGCCGAAACCGACGACCCGGTCGCCGCCGACCTCTACAGCATCGGCACTCTGGCCCAGGTCCTGCAGTTGCTGAAGCTCCCCGACGGCACCATCAAGGTGCTGGTCGAAGGCGTTTCGCGCGTGAAGGTGTCCAACGTCGTCGAGCGCGACGGTTCGCTGTATGGCGAAGGCGAGGAAATCGAGTCCACCGAAGGCCGCGAGCCACGTGAGATCGAGGCCGTGGCGCGCTCGCTGATGGGGCTGTTCGAACAGTACGTCAAGACCAATCGCAAGCTGCCGCCGGAGCTGTTGCAGACGCTGGCCGGCATCGATGAGCCCGGTCGGCTGGCCGACACCATCGCCGCCCATCTGGGCGTGCGGCTGAGTGACAAGCAGCGGCTGCTGGAAACCATCGGCATCGGCGAGCGGCTGGAACTGCTGGTCGGTTTCGTCGACGGTGAGATCGATGTGCAGCAGCTGGAAAAGCGCATCCGCGGCCGGGTCAAGTCGCAGATGGAGAAGAGCCAGCGCGAGTACTATCTCAACGAGCAGATGAAGGCCATCCAGAAGGAACTGGGCGAGCTGGACGACGCGCCGAACGAGCAGGAAGAGCTGGCCCGCAAGATCGCCGAAGCCGGCATGCCGAAGGCCGTCGAGACCAAGGCCAAGAACGAACTCAACAAGCTCAAGCAGATGTCGCCGATGTCCGCCGAGGCGGCGGTCGTGCGCAACTACCTGGATTGGCTGCTGGGCGTGCCCTGGAAGAAGCGCAGCAAGGTTCGCAAGGATCTGAAGGTCGCGCAGGAAACGCTGGACGCCGATCACTACGGCCTCGACAAGGTGAAGGAACGCATCCTCGAGTACCTCGCCGTGCAGTCGCGCGTGCAGAAGATGCGTGGACCGATTCTCTGCCTGGTCGGACCGCCGGGCGTGGGCAAGACCTCGCTGGGCCAGTCGATCGCCAAGGCGACCAACCGCAAGTTCGTGCGCATGTCGCTGGGCGGCGTGCGCGACGAGGCGGAGATCCGTGGCCACCGCCGTACCTACGTCGGTTCGATGCCGGGCCGCATCGTGCAGAACCTCAACAAGACCGGCAGCAAGAACCCGCTGTTCGTGCTGGACGAAATCGACAAGATGTCGATGGACTTCCGCGGCGATCCGTCATCGGCGCTGCTGGAAGTGCTGGATCCGGAGCAGAACAGCGCCTTCAACGATCATTATCTGGAAGTGGATCTGGATCTGTCCGAAGTGATGTTCGTGGCGACGTCCAACTCGCTCAACATCCCCGGTCCGCTGCTGGACCGCATGGAAGTGATCCGCATTCCGGGTTACACCGAGGACGAGAAGCTCAACATCGCCCTGCGCTACCTGCTGCCCAAGCAGATCAAGGCCAATGGCCTGAAGCCGGAAGAACTGACGATCGCCGCGGACGCCATCCGCGACCTCGTGCGCTACTACACACGTGAATCCGGCGTGCGAAACCTGGAGCGCGAAATCGCCAAGATCTGCCGCAAGGTGGTCAAGGAGATCGCGCTGGCCGGTCCGCAGGTGGCCAAGAAAAAGAAGAAGGGCGCGCTGGTGCAGGTCAGCTCGAAGAACCTGGACAAGTATTCCGGCGTGCGCCGCTTTGACTTCGGCCGTGCCGAGGAACAGAACGAAATCGGTCTGGTGACCGGCCTGGCCTGGACCGAGGTGGGCGGCGACCTGCTGCAGATCGAAGTCGCGCTGGTGCCGGGCAAGGGCCTGCTGACCCTGACCGGCCAGTTGGGCGACGTGATGAAGGAATCCGCGGCCGCGGCGATGTCGGTGGTGCGCGCGCGCGCCACCGCGCTGGGTATCGACGCGGAGTACCTGCAGAAGCACGACGTGCATCTGCACGTGCCCGACGGTGCGACGCCGAAGGATGGTCCGAGCGCGGGCGCCGCGATGGTGACCGCATTGGTCTCTACGCTGACCCGTACGCCGGTGCGCGCCGACGTGGCGATGACCGGTGAAATCACCCTGCGCGGACGCGTGTCCGCGATCGGCGGCCTGAAGGAGAAACTGCTGGCAGCGCTGCGTGGTGGCATCACCACGGTGATCATTCCGGAAGAGAACCGCAAGGATCTTGCAGACATTCCCGCCAACGTCACCCAGGGGATGAAGATCGTTCCGGTGCGCTGGATCGACGAGGTACTTGATCTGGCGCTGGAACGGCCGCTGGCGCCCACCGCGACGCCGGCGGAGGGGGGCAAGGCACGACGGGTGCCAACTCGCCGCAAGACGCCCGTACAGCCCGACGTGAAGCACTGAAACGCAGCTGACGCGCAAGTTAAAAAAGCCGCAAAACCCGCGCCATTATTGGGTTTTCGGCTTGCGTGCCTGTATACCCACTGGTATAACGGCGTCACCCGTGAGCGTGGCGGGCAATGTGCTCCCACGTTCGTGGAAGACGATCGGAAGCGCCGCGACCACAGGTCCGGCGCATTCCGGTTACACATTCCGCGGTTGTTCCGCAAAAGGAGTTTTTACATGAACAAAACCGAATTGGTTGATGCCGTCGCCGACGAAGCCGAAATGTCCAAGGCTGAAGCTGGACGCGCCGTCGACGCCGTGATTTCCAGCATCACCAAGGCCCTGAAGAAGGGCGACAGCGTGACCCTCGTGGGCTTCGGTACCTTCCAGGTGCGCAAGCGTGCCGCCCGTACCGGCCGCAACCCGAAGACCGGCGACACCATCAAGATCAAGGCTTCCAAGAATCCCGCCTTCAAGGCTGGCAAAGCCCTGAAGGATGCCGTAAACTAATCGGCTCGCTGCTGCCGAGTGAGTCCGATCGGTCGAACGGGTGCTTAGCTCAGCGGTAGAGCGTCGCCCTTACAAGGCGAGGGTCGGGGGTTCGAGCCCCTCAGCACCCACCAAACCGGATCAATGGTTTCAGTTTCCGCGGAGTGGTAGTTCAGTCGGTTAGAATGCTGGCCTGTCACGCCGGAGGTCGCGGGTTCGAGTCCCGTCCACTCCGCCACGAACATGAAAAACCCCCGAGAAATCGGGGGTTTTTTGTTGCCCGCAGTGCTGGGGCTTTTTGTCGATGCGCCGGTTTCGATCCACCGGAGCGATGCGGATGGCGCGGAACGGCCGCGTCGCTCATCAAGCCGCCGGCCTCCGGCGCCGTGGATGCGTCTTCATCTGAAACTCCGTCAGTCAGACGGGGATGATGCGCGGTACTCGCGCCCCCGCAAATCGACGTAGAACTCACGACCGCCAGCACGCACACGCGCGAGCCCGTCGCGGAACCTGAACTCGCCGTCATAGCGGAAAGGGATGACCAGTTGTCCGCGCGTATCGAGGGCTCCCCATTGCTTTTGCTCGTTGCTGGCCGCGATCAGACTTTCTCCCCAATTCGAAACATCGCCCAGACCACAATGGAGTTCCGCCCCCGCTCGATCGAGGAGGCATCGAGTGCCGTCGTCGCGCCGGACAACCAGTAGACGGGGAGAGAGATCAGGAGAGGTGTATCCCAGGTATTCGAAGCTTGGCCGATCCGCGCTCACGATCTCCACATTGCGCGCCGCATCCAGGATGCCCCAGCCTCCCGCGCGGTGAACCACGAAAAGGCCGTCATCCTGATATCGCAGGTCGTCATAGATGCCGAACGGGACGATTTGCCGGCCATCGGCATTGAACACGCCGGTGCTTTCGCCGGCCGCGGCCTGCACAACACGGAGTTGCCGGGAATCCGACGACTGCTCGCGGACGCGCTTGGATGCCACGTCATGGCGATCCGGATAGTCGCCGCCACAGGATCGTGCATGGCCGTCCGGAGAGATGAGATAACACTTCCGGCTTTCCGGGGAATGAAAAGGATTCAGATCGATGAATCCACTCCGGGTCGACGGTTTGACGATGGCGGCCCGGGCCTCGCCGTCTCTGAACGGATGGGCTTCGGTGAACCGGGGACGCATGATCCAACGTCCCCGGAGATCGATATAGCCCCATTTTCCCTTCGACTTCACTGCGGCCCGGCCTTCGGAAAACGGCTGCGCATCCTCGAAGGTTTTTACGAACGGCGTCTGCCCGTGGCCATCGATAAAACCGAACCGCCCATCGGCATGGAGGTAGGGGATCAAGGAAGTCGCGGCGTTCACCACATGTCCGGTCCTGGCGCCGTCGACGGGATAGCCGAAGACGAGCATCGGGATGGGCAGGAGTAGCCAGGTGAGCAGTCGAAGCAGGCGAGATGTTTTGACACAACGCATTTGCAGCGCGATCCATTTGCAGCGTGATCAGGGGTTGATTCTATCGGGATGATTCCAGGAGGCATTTGCGTTGTTCACGCTCAGGAGGACTGATGAGCGTTGGTTCTACCCGGGGAGCGCGAAGGATTCCGCGATCGCCTGCCGGATGGCGGGGGCAGCGTTCCGTCGTGATGGCTGAATCCGGGAGGGGAACCGGTGACGACCGGAATCCCGGGAGGGAAGAGTGTTTCGCGAGCAGACCAAGGGGATGACGGGATGTCCCATGTTTCCGTGGACGCCGGCAGCCGCGAGCCGAGGCGGCTGCCCCTTGGTTCGAAGCCGTCACGGGGCATCAAACCTGAAAAATCTGTTCGGCCGGTCTAGCGCAATTCCCGGAACCCCCGTACACTATCTGTCTCAGCGCGGAGTGGTAGTTCAGTCGGTTAGAATGCTGGCCTGTCACGCCGGAGGTCGCGGGTTCGAGTCCCGTCCACTCCGCCATTTATCCCGGAAAGCCCGCGAAAGCGGGCTTTCTGCTTTTCCGGGGACCAGCGGTCCGGCATAGATGAACGGGCGTGGCCAATCCGGAGGGATGGAGGCGGACCTCCCCGAAGCACGGTAAACTGCTTGGCTAACCGAAATCGAGCCACGCATCGATGCTGCAAAAACTCCGCGATAAGACATCCGGGTGGATCGCCACCCTCATCCTGGGCCTGCTGATCATCCCGTTCGCCTTCGTTGGCGTGAACGAGTACATGACCGGTGGCACGGCCAACGATGTCGCGACCGTCGAGGCGCCGCCCACCTGGTGGCAATCCGCGCCGCACTGGTGGCCGATGTCCAGGCTCTGGCAGCGCAAGGAAATCACCATCGACGAGTTCCGCAACACCTTCGAGACGGCGCGGCAGCAGCAGCGTCAGGCGTTGGGCGAGAACTTCGATGCGCGCGCGTTCGAGACCAAGGAAAACAAGCTCAAGATCCTCGAGCAGCTGATCAACCAGCGCGTGCTGGCATTGGCTTCCGAGCGTGCCGGAGTGGTGATCGGTGATGCCGCCGTGAACCAGGCGATTGCCGCCGAACCGGCGTTCCAGGTCGACGGCAAGTTCAACGCCGAGCGCTACCAGTTGGTGCTGGCCTCGCAGGTGCCGGCCATCCAGCCGCTGAAGTTCCAGGAGCAGGAACGCGAGCGACTGAAGATGATGGTGATGCCCGAAGGCATCGGCATGTCCGACTTCGCCACCCAGGGCGAGCTGGACCGCCTGTTCAAGCTGCTGGCGCAGACCCGCGACGTGGGTCTGGCGCTGGTGCCGCCGGCCGCGCCGGATACCGCGCCGGTGACCGATGCGGACATCCAGAAGTGGTACGACGGCCACAAGGCCAGCTATCGCCAGCCGGAGACGGTGTCGCTGGAGTACGTGGAGGTCAATGGCGCCAACCTGCCGGGGACCGCGGCGCCGGACGAGGCGACCCTGCGCAAGCGCTACGAAGCCGAAAAGAACCGTTTCGTGTCGCCCGAGCAGCGCGTGGTGTCGCACATCCTGATTTCCGCTCCCGCCGGTGCCGACGCCGCCACCCTCAAGAAGGCCGAGGACAAGGCCGCCGCGCTGGCCGCGCAGGCCAGGCAGGGAGCGGATTTCGCCGCCTTGGCCAAGGCCAATTCCGAGGACCCGGGTTCCAAGGACACCGGCGGCCTGCTGCCGGCGTTCGCGCGCGACGGCTCGATGGTCAAGCCGTTCGAGGATGCCGCGTTCGCGATGCAGTCCGGCGAGATCCGGGGACCGGTGAAGACCGACTTCGGCTATCACGTGCTCAAGCTGGGCGAGATCAAGCCGGGCCATGGCAAGAGCTTCGAGGAAGTGCGCGACGAGCTGGCCCGCGAACAGGCATCCGCCGATTCCGAGCGCGCCTACAACGAGCTGGCCGGCAAGCTGGTCAACGAGGTGCTGAAGAACCCGACCGCGCTGGAGCCCGCCGCCAAGGCCGTGGGGCTGCCGGTGCAGAAGGCGGGCCCGTTCTCCCGCGCCACCGCCGGCGGCATCACCGCCAATCCGGCGGTGCTGCGCAGCGCGTTCTCCGATACCTTGGTCCAGGACGGCACGGTCAGCGATCCCATCGAGATCGCCCCCAGCCACAGTGTGGTGATCCGGGTGACCGGACATACGCCCGAGCAGCCGCAGCCGCTGGCGCAGGTGCGTGATGCGGTGATTGCCGCGATCCGCGCCGACCGCCAGGAAAAGGCGACCGCCGCGACCGCCGACGCGATCCTGGCGCGCATCGGAAAGGGCGAGACGCTGCAGGCCATCGCCACCGCCGACAAGCTGCAGTTCAACGAAATGCCGGGCATGCCGCGCGGCATGCCCGTCCCGACCGCCGAGGGCAACGAGGCGATCTTCGCGGTGCCTCGCCCGGCCGCGGGCAAGGCTTCGGCGGGCAAGGTGGCGCTGGGCGGCGGCGCGTTCGCGGTGTTCGCGGTCACCAAGGTCACCGATGGCGAGGCCAGCAAGGTACCAGCCGAGCAGCGCGACGGCATGAAGCAGCAGCTGATGCAGCTGGGCGGTGGCGTTGCCACCCAGGCGTTCATCGAATCCATGCGCAAGCAGTACAAGGTCACGGTGATGGAAGATCGCCTGTAAGGCGTTCGACCCACACGTTGTCTGAAAAAAGCCCGGCATTGGCCGGGCTTTTTTTCATGCGCGCAGCGGGCGCCGCATGACGTTGGCTCGCGGGGGCATGCCGGCCAGTTGCAGGACCCGCGTGGGCGTCAGTTGTTCGAAGCCCTTTTTTTCGTAGGCCGGAACCAGCGCGTCAGAGCACTCCAGATAGAGGTGAGCCGCCATGTTCCCTGCGACCGGAATGGATGGAAGCACGGCGAGCGTCGCGTGCACCAGACGGTGTTCGACGCCCGGCGTTGATGAGCCTGGCTGGACCGCCAGGCATCCCAGGCAGGGACGAAGAAGCCGCTGCCACAGTGCACGGCCGTGCGGGTCCGGCGGGAACACCAGAACGGGGATAGCCGACGACTACCCGGTCCGACACGGCCACGTGGTTCAGGACGAAGTTTGCGTCCCGGCCCAGATTGTCCACGTAGCGGTATGGCTCATCGGGCAGGGCCCGGTCCAGCAGAAGGGCGATGTCGAAATGGTCCTGCTGACCGGCGCGACGCACCTCGAGTAGGGCCTGTTACCCCGGCACGGGGTCGTTTTCGCTGGATGGCCGCGCGTCCATGCAGCGTCCGACACCTGTCAGGGGTTCTTCTCATCCAGGGCCAGGACCATGCCTGGCCGCAGCACCGAATCGGATTTCAGGCCGTTGCGCGACAGCAATTGCTGGGGTTTCAGACCGTAGCGGCGGGCGATGGTCCAGACGGATTCGCCGCTGCGGACGGTGTGCGAACGACGGGCGGCCGCGGCCACGCGGGGCGTGGTCGCGGCGACCGTGGCGGCGCCGATTCCGCTGTCCATGGCGGAATCCTCGTCCGCGGGAACCGGGGCAGTGACCACCAGCAGGGACATCGGGGAGCCGGAGCCCGCGTCGATCGGCGTGGGCGCGAGTATCCGGACGGGTTTCTCCAGCCTGGGGATTCCCTGGCCCAGTCCGGGGTTGAGACGTTTGAGCAGCAGACTGTCGTGGCCGTTGGCGTTCGCCCAGCGCTCCAGGTTGATCGCGTCGCGGGGCAGGGCATGCGCGGCCAGACGGGGGACCGGACGGTCCAGCCGCTTCAGCCATTCACCGCGGTCGTCGGCCTGTTCGAAGATGCAGGCAAGCGCATGCAGCTTCTCCACGTAGGCGTAGGTGATGCTGGACAGGCCGGGCAGTTCGGCGGGGCGCGCGTTCTGCGCATTCATGCCCGCGCGCCGCATCGATTGCAGCACGCGGTACTCGCCCGCGTTGTAGGCCATCACCGCCAGCCGCCAGTCGCCGCCGAACATGCCGTGCAGGGTCTTGAGATAGCGCACCGCCGCCTGGGTCGAATCCACCGGCGAAAGCCGGCCGTCGTAGCCCGCGCGTACCGGCACGCCGTGGTTGCGCGCGGTCACCCCGATGAACTGCCACAGGCCGGCGGGGCCGCTGCTGTTGCGGGCACCGGGCTTGTAGCCGCTTTCGACGAACGGGATGAGGGCGAATTCGGTGGGCAGGTGCGCTTCACGCAATGCATCCACGACGTAGCCGAACAACGGCAGCACGTCGTCGGACTTCACCAGCTGGCCGGGCGCGTGGGCGAACTGCTTTTTCCAGCGCGGTCCGGTAGCGGCCGCATCGCACTGCGGTTCCGCCAGTCCGGCGCGGAAGCGCTGGTAGATCTCCAGCCCGCTTTCCCGCTGGCTGGGCGGCACGCTGACCAGTTCGATGGGCGGCTGCGCCGGCGGACGCGCGCTGGCGGGGGATGCGTGCACCAGCCCCACCGCCAGGCTGCAGGCCAATGCCAGCAAACCCGCGCCCCGGCCGCGTTGCGGGCGGCATCGGTTCATGCGCGGAACTGGTCCTTCCAGCGCCGCAGTTCGGCGAAGGTTTCGACCCGGTCGACCGGTGCGCGGCCCAGCCGATGGGTGACGGCCGCGCGTACGGCATCGCTGTCCACACGCAGGAACGGGTTGGTGGCGGCTTCCTGGGCCAAGGTCGACGGCAGGGTCGGGCGGCCGGCTTGGCGCATGGCGTGGACTTCCTCGGTTCGGCGACGCAGAGCGTCGTTGGCGGGGTCCACCGTGCGGGCGAACGCGGCGTTGGCCAGCGTGTACTCATGGCCGCAACAGACCGCGGTGGGGCCGGGCAGGGCGGCCAGGCGGTCCAGCGACGCCAGCATCCGGGACGGCGTACCTTCGAACATCCGCCCACAGCCCAGGCTGAACAAGGTATCTCCGCAGAACAGGTGGGCCTGGTCCTGGCCGCCCCCCAGATAGGCGATATGGCTGCGGGTATGGCCGGGAACCGCCAGCACTTCCAGATTCCAGTTCTTCAGCGCCAGCCGATCGCCGTCGCCTACCCGGTCGCAGGCAATGGCGATGCGGTCGTCCTCCGGCGCGTATACCGGCAGGGTCGGCCAGCGGGCGCGCAGGGCGGCCACGCCGCCGATGTGGTCGTTGTGGTGATGGGTCAACAGGACCGCGGCCGGCCACAGCCCCTGGCCGGCCGCGGCCAGCACCGGCGCGGCGTCGCCCGGATCCACGATGAGCGCGTCGCCGTCGTCGTCGGCCAGCGCCCAGATGTAGTTGTCGTCGAAGGCGGTCAGGGCGGTCAGGCGCATGGGCGATGATGGGTTGGGAGGGACGCTGGCGGGGTCGTCCACTACAATTTGAACATGCCTGCCTTCGCATTCCGCCGTCAACCCGACGCCCTGACGTGGTTCGGTGCCGGCCGTGGCCAGGCGCTGCTGGCCGCCGAGCTGGCAACGGCGGGGCTCTGGCTGGCCCGCAGGCCCACCCAGCCGGCGCTCTGGCTGACTCCCGCCGCCGCGCCGCAACCGCCCGTCGTCCTGCACGGTTTCAGCCGTCAGCTGTGGCTGTGGCGGCATCCGGAAGGCTTCAGCGGCGATCTGCGCTGCGAGCTGCCGCTGCCGCTGCCGAGCGAGGCCTTTGGCAGCATGGTCATCCAGCATGCCGTGGAAGGCCCGGCGGCTTCGGACCTGCTGGGCGAATGCGCACGCACCCTTGCCCCCGGCGGACGCCTGCGCCTGTACGTGCTCAATCCGATGAGTCCGTACCGGCTGCGCTGGCGCGGTACCGCCCTGCGGGTGCGCGACACCACCGGTTGGCAGGCTGCGCTCCGCCAGGCCGGTTTGCACCCGATCGCGACCGGGGCGACCTACCTGGGCCCCATCCTGCGCGGAACCGCGGCGGCCTCCCCGCCTTCCGCCAACCGGCTTCGCGCGGTCTGTGTGCTGGAAGCCGAAAAACGCGTCGCCGCCCTGATTCCCCCCGCGCCGGCCCGGCGCCACTGGAACACGGGCGCGGCCCCCGCCTGAAATCGACAACAGGAAGCAATGAAAGAGATCACCATCCATACCGACGGCTCCTGCCTGGGCAATCCCGGCCCGGGTGGCTGGGCCGCGCTGTTGCGTTACCAGAACAAGGAGCGCGCGCTGTCCGGCGGCGAGGCGCAGACCACCAACAACCGCATGGAGTTGATGGCGGCCATCGTGGCGCTGGAGACGCTGACCGAAAGCTGCAACATCGCGCTGTACATCGACTCCCAGTACGTACGCCAGGGCATCACCGAATGGATGCCGAACTGGGTGCGGCGAAACTGGAAGACCGCGGCCGGCGAGCCGGTCAAGAACCGCGACCTGTGGGAGCGCCTGCACGAGGCAACCCGCCGCCATCGCATCGAATGGCATTGGGTCAAGGGCCACAACGGCGATCCCGACAACGAGCGCGTGGATCAGTTGGCGCGTGCCCAGGCGCTCAGGTTCCGGGATCCGGCCGCGGTAAGGTAGCCGCATGAACCTGTCTCCCGTGCTCGAGACCGAGCGCCTGCGCCTGTACGAACTGTCGGAACACGCTCCCGGCGATACCGCGTTCGTGCTGGAACTGCTCACCGATCCGGACTTCCTCCGCTACATCGGCGATCGTGGCGTGCGCAACCTGGCGCAGGCGGCCGACTACCTGCGCGACGGCCCCGTGGCGAGCTACCGGCTCAACGGGTTCGGCCTGTATCGGGTGGAACGGCGCGAGGACGGAGTGGCGGTTGGGCTGTGCGGGCTGATCAAGCGACCACCGCTGGCCCACGTCGATCTGGGCTATGCCCTGCTGCCGAGGTTCCGCGGGCATGGCTATGTGGCCGAGGCGGCGCGGGCGGTGCTCGCGTCGGCGGGCGCGCAGGGCATGGCCATGGTGCTGGCGGTGGTGGACCCGGACAACGCGGCCTCGATCCGGACCCTGCAGGGATTGGGTTTCGAGTACCGTGAGATGATCCGGCTCTCGGCGGACGACATCGATCTGAAGTTGTTCGCCTGGCAATACGACAAGCAATAGGCAAGACAGGGAACCATGCGACAAATCATCCTCGACACCGAAACCACCGGCCTGGAATGGAAGAAGGGCAACCGCGTCGTGGAAATCGGCTGTGTCGAACTGCTCGAACGCCGACCCACCGGCCGCACCTACCACCAGTACATCCATCCGCGGCGCGAGTTCGAGCAGGGCGCGGCGGAAGTCACCGGCCTGAGCCTGGACTTCCTCTCCGACAAGCCCCTGTTCGCGCAGATCGCCGACGAATTCCTCGCCTTCATCGACGGCGCGGAACTGATCATCCACAACGCCGCGTTCGACGTGGGCTTCCTCGACTATGAATTGTCGCTGCTGGGCGACGGCTACGGCCGCCTGCTGGATCGGGTCACGGTGGAGGATTCGCTGTTGCTGGCCCGCCAGCGCTTCCCCGGCCAGCGCAACTCGCTGGACGCGCTGTGCAAGCGCCTGGGCGTGGACAACACGCATCGTCAGTTGCACGGCGCGCTGCTCGACGCCCAGTTGCTTTGCGACGTCTATCTGGCGTTGACCGCCGGCCAGCGTGAAATCGGATTCGCCGGGCTCGACGAACAGGCGTCCGGCGCGGTGGCGGCGGTGGCGGATTTCAGTGGCCTGGCCAGCGGACCGCGCCCGCGCGTGCGGATCGACGAAGCCGAACAGGCCGCGCATGAGGCGCGCCTGGAAAAGCTGCGCAAGAAAGCCGGCAAGGCGTTGTGGGACGACCTCGAGGCCCCGGCGATGACGGAAACCGCCGTCGCCTGAATCTCCGGGGCGGAGCAGGCGGCATACGCCCATGGCGCCGAGCTTGCGCGGCGAATCGGAGGTGGGGAATCCGAGGGCAGCGGAGCACGCTCCGCTCCGCGCGTGGTGCCGGGCGGCCCGGCGATGGGAAGCCGCGTCAGTGGCAGCGGACGAGGATCGCGGTGACGTTGTCGGAGCCGCCACCGTCCAGCGCGGCCGCGACCAGGCAGTCCACGCATTCCTGCGCGCTGCATTCGAGCAGACGCAGGGTCTCGGCGATGCTGCGATCGTCCACTTCCTCGGTCAGCCCGTCGCTGCACAGCAACAGCTGCATGCCCGGGCGCAGCTCACCGGTGAGGGTTTCCACGTTGAGGTGGGTCGGATCGGTCACGCCCAGCGCCTGCGTCACCACGTTGCGGTGCGGATGGGTACGCGCCTGCTCGCTGGTGAGCGAGCCCTGGGCGATCAGTTCCTGCACGTAGCTGTGGTCCTGGCTGAGCTGGGCCAATTGGCCGTCGCGCCACAGGTAGGCCCGGCTGTCGCCGACCCAGGCGACTTCGAACCGGTTGCCCTGGACCCGCGCGGCCACCACGGTGGTGCCCATCGGCAGAGTGTCGTTGCGGCGCCGGGAGGTACGGATGATCTCCTCGTCGGCGATGCGGATGGCCTGGTGCAGAGGCGTCCCGTCGCGAATTTCGCGCACGATGGTTTCGCGCGCCAACGCGCTGGCCACCTCGCCGCAGGCGTGCCCCCCCATGCCATCGGCCACCAGCCACAGCCCCAGCTCGCTGTCGCCGTAGTAGGTGTCCTCGTTCAGCTCCCTTCTGAGGCCTACGTGGGTGATATGCCCGAATTCGATCATTGAAGTCCTGAAAGTGGGAGCAGGGGTGTGTCCCTGCTGGTTGATACGGAATGATCCGGACGAAACGGACAGCCGGCAAGCAAAAGCGAGCCGCCGAGAGTTTCCATTCAGTGGGAGAGCACGAAACCTGCCGGGATTTTCAGCTTCGGCTTGTCGGCGGAGGGCCCGACCCGTATCATTCACGCCCCCGGCCACGCGCCGGGGACCACCGGAGAGGTGGCAGAGTGGTTGAATGTACCTGACTCGAAATCAGGCATACGTTAATAGCGTATCGGGGGTTCGAATCCCCCCCTCTCCGCCAGATACGCAAGGGCCCCCGCAAGGGGGCTTTTGCGTATCTGGATTTCCCGGACGTTCCCCTCAGACCCGGCCGGTCACCGGAATCAGCGCGCCGGTGATGGCCGCGGCCGGCTCGGACAGCAGGAAGCGGACCACGCCGGCCAGTTGCTCCGGAGTCACCCAGCGCGAAGCGTCCGCGTCCGGCATGTCGGCGCGGTTGGCCGGCGTATCGATGATGCTCGGCAGCAGGGCGTTGACGGTGATGCCGCGGTCCTTGAACTCCTCGGCCATGGCCTCGGTCAGGCGCGCCACGCCGGCCTTGGACGCCGCGTAGGCGCCCATGCCGGTACCGGCCTTCACCGCGCCGGCCGCGCCGATGTTGACGATGCGGCCACCGCTGGCGGCCAGAAGGAACGGCAGTGCCGCCTGGCTGGCGGCCACGGCGGTGCGCAGGTTCAGCCGGTACAGCTGATCCCAGGTGTCCAGGTTGCCTTCGGCCACGGTTTCCCAGCGGAAACCGCCGGCGATGTTGACCAGCGCGTCGATGCCGCCCAGCGCCTGGTTCGCCTGGTCCAGCGCGGCCCGCGCCGCCGCGCCGTCCGCCAGGTCGATGCCGCCGAAGGCATGCACGCCCGCGCCCGGTTCGATGGGTGCCGGTGCGTGATCCAGCGCCGCGACATTCGCGCCCGAGGCAGCCAGCGACCGCACGACCACGCGCCCGAGCGCGCCGAAGGCGCCGGTGACGACAACACGTTGGACCGATGAATTCATGGAGGACATCCCGGTGCGGAAAACGCCAATGGTAGCGCCGTGCGGCGGGGCGTGTATCCGCCTTCCGGTACACTGGCGACCCCGTTCCGCGGTATCGCGTCATGTCCGAAATCCTCGTCCCCGTTTCTTTCGGCGAACTGCTCGACAAGATCGCCATCCTGCAGATCAAATCGGAGCGGATGAGCGACCCGGCCAAGCTGGCCAACGTGCGCAATGAACTGAGCGCACTGGAAAAGACCTGGATGGCGCACCCGGCGGCCGTCGGCAACATCAGCGAACTGCGTGCGCAGCTCAAGGCGGTCAACGAACGCCTGTGGGTGATCGAGGACGACATCCGCCTCAAGGAAAAGGCGCAGGCCTTCGATGAGGAATTCGTCCGCCTGGCGCGCAGCGTCTATTTCGAGAACGACGAGCGCGCCCGCATCAAGAAGGACATCAATTTGGCGCTGGGTTCCAGCTACGTGGAAGAGAAGTCCTATCAGGACTATCGGACCGGCGCGGCGCCGTAAGCCTTGCCGGCGCACCGGGACGCCCGAGGCGTCCCGGTGGCTTGCTCACATGCGCGGACTCTCGACCATCCACGCGGTCAGGCGCCGCACCAGCGGCAGCATGACCAGCAGCGTCGGGAAGGCGACCAGCCAGGACAGGCCCCAGGCACTGAGCCACAGCCATCCCAGATGCGGATGCAGACCGGCGCTGCGCAGGGTGCTGATCATCGAGACCACGCAGGTCATCAGCACGGACAGCAGCAACGGCATCATCCATTGCGCGCAGCGGGCGGGGAGTTTGCGCGGGAGGCCGCGCTTGAGGGGTGTTGCGTCGGGTTTCATGACATCTCCGTAAGCCGGTCGATCAAAGGCGCCACCCGGCATGCACCGGGACAACAGCCCCGGACGTATCCGGCGGCTATGGCGCGTTGATTGACGTGAACGCTTACGGCGGGGCCCGACATGGACAACGCACGCGGGATGATAGCGATCTCCCCGGTGCCTGTCGCCTGCCGGCGAGGTTTCGATCAGACCAGGCAGGGCGGTTCCTGCGGCCCGAACCCGCGCGCCAGATCCCAGACCCGTCGCGCGGCCGGTATCGGGCGGGCGCCCGCGACGTTCTGGCCCGCCCACAGCGGCGAGTAGTCGTCGCTTCCGCGCGCTTCGGCGGCCTGCCGCAAGGGCGCCATCGCGGCGGTGGCCAGTGGAAACGCCGGCGCGTCATCGGCCATCGACCCCAGCGTGCGCATCGCATGGTTGACGATTCCGCGCGCGGGGCGACCGGTGAACACGTTGGTCAGCGCGGTGTGCGCCGCCTCCGGACGCAGCAGGGCCGCGCGGTGGAGCGCGCCGGTGTCGGCTTCCGGGCACAGCAGGAAAGCGGTGCCGATCTGCACGCCTGCCGCGCCCAGCGCCATCGCCGCCGCCACCCCGGCCGCATCGGCGATGCCGCCGGCGGCAATCACCGGACAGCGCACCGCGGCGACTACCTGCGGCAGCAACGCGAAGGTACCGATCTGGGTGGTGAGGTCCTCGCTCAGGAACAGTCCCCGGTGTCCGCCGGCCTCCAGGCCCTGGGCGATGACCGCGTCGACGCCATGGGTCTCCAACCAGCGCGCTTCGTCCACCGTGGTCGCCGAAGACAGCACCTTGCAACCCCATTCGCGCAGCGGCGCAAGCAGGGATTCTTCCGGCAGGCCGAAGTGGAAACTGATCACGGGCGGCCGCAACTCGCGTACCAGCGCCAGCATGTCGGCGTCGAACGGCCGGCGTCCCGGACCCGCCGGCATCGTCGAGGGATCCAGGCCGAAACGTGCATAGTCACCGGCCAGCTTCCGCCGCCAGGCCTCCTCGCGCACCGGATCCGGCGACGGTGGCGCATGGCAGAAAAAATTGAGATTGAAGGGATGGGTGCCCTGCGCGCGGATGGCGGCGACTTCCGCGTGGATGGCCGCCGCCGACAACATCGCGCAGGGCAGGGCGCCGAGGCCGCCGGCCTGGTTCACCGCGATGGCGAGGCGGCTGCCCTGCACGCCGGCCATCGGCGCCTGCAGCAGCGGCAATTCGGTTCCCAGCAACGTGGCGAGTGACATGGAAACGGGACCTTCCGGACGCGATGGCCGGAATTATGCGCCCGTGATCACGTCAGCGCGCCGTATCGGCGCGGTAGCGTTCGAACGCGGCGATCGCGTCCTCGACCGTGACCAGATTCATCACGTCGTCGAATTCGATCTTGGTACCCCATTTCAGCGCGTCGGCGGGCTTGCCCAGGTATTTGCGGGCGGCGTCGTCGTAACGATCCACGCAATACCGGATATCCGAATAGGGACCGCTGCGGCGCGGGTTGCTGGCCGCATGCAGGCCCAGCACCTTGGCGCCGACCGCGTTGGCGATGTGCATCGGGCCGGAATCCGGCGTGACCAGCAGATCCGCGCGTTCCAGCAGCGCGGGCAACTGCTTGAGGGTGTCCTTGCCGACCAGATCCAGCGCCGGTGCGCGCATCGCGGCTAGAATCGCGTCGGTGGTGCTGCGCTCCAGATCGCTGCGGCCACCACACAGGACCACCCGCCAACCCTGCGCGGCGGCGTGATCGGCCAGCGCGGCATGGCGATCGGCGTACCAGTTGCGACGCACGTGGCTCGAGCACGGAGAAATCATCAGCACCGGCGCGCCGTCCTCCGGCCACTGCGCGGCAGCCCAGTCGCGCGCGTCCTGCGGATAGGGCAGATCCCAGATCACCTGGTCCTGCTTCAGTCCCAGCGGTTCGCAGAAGCTGCCAATCGCGTCCAGCACGTGGATGCCCGGCCGATCCGGGATGCGTTCGTTGATGAAGAGGCCATGCAGGTCCTTGGACCGTGCGTGGTCGTAGCCGATGCGGCGCCGTGCGGGGATGAAGGCCGACAGCACGTTGGCGCGCAGCGCCACCTGCATCTGCAGCAGCACGTCGAAGCCATCGGCCGGCAGTTCCCGGCGCAGGACGCGCATGCCGGCCAGCCCGCTGCGCTTGTCGTAGGTGTGGAAGGTGACGCCTTCCAGGCCGTCCAGCAGCTTGTGCCCGGCCTTGTCGATGACCCAATGCAGGCGGGTCCGCGGCCAGTGCCGCTGCAGGGTGCGCACCAGCGGCACCACGTGGGTCACGTCGCCCAGCGCCGACAGGCGCAGCAGGCAGATCGATTGGGGGATGGCGGACAAGAGTTGTTAGACTCGCTGGATGGTCAGTTTCGACGCCACGGAATCCCTGACGCCGTTCCGCGAAGGCCGCGGATACGGTGCGATTCTGTTCGACCGCCAGTACCTGCGGCAAGCCAATCCGGACTGGTTCGTGCCGGAGAAGTGGGGCGAACGCGCCCAACCGGTGGGTGATGGCGGGCGCGGCGGAGCCTGGTTCATCGATGCGCCGTCCAGCCAATGCGTGCTCCGGCGCTATCTGCGCGGCGGCCTGGCCGCGCGCGCCAGCCGTGACCGCTACCTGTGGCGGGGACCGGACAAGACCCGCAGTTTCGCCGAGTTCCGGCTGATGCGCGCCCTGCTGGCGCGCGGCCTGCCGGTGCCGCAGCCGGTCGCGGCCCAATACGTCCACGAGGGCATGTTCTATCGCGCGGCCCTGCTGATGGAGCGGCTGGCGGGCGTGACCTCGCTGGCCACGCTCGCGCAGGAACTGCGCGCGCCCTGGGAAGAGGCCGGCCGGCTGATCGCGCGCTTCCATCGGGCCGGGCTCCAGCACGCCGATCTCAATGCCCACAACATCCTGTTCGACGAGCAGGGGAAAGGCTGGCTGATCGATTTCGATCGCGGTCGCCTGCGCATCCCGGCGACCGGCTGGCGCGAGCAGAACCTGGCGCGCCTGCTGCGCTCGCTGCTGAAACTGCGCGGTGCGCGGTCCGGCGAGGACGTGCGCCAGGAGTTCGGCCGCCTGCGCCGCGCCTATGACCAGGCCTGGGCACGGGGCGTCTGAGATGGACTGGCGGCTGCGCTTCCACGGGGTCGGCAGCGCGAGCGCGGTGGCGCTGGGCTCGGCCATGGCCACGGTGGAACGCGACGGCCGGCCGTGGCTGACCGTCGACTGCGGTGGCGAAGGCCTGACCGCGTTCCTCGAACACTACGGCGAATGGCCGCAGGCCCTGTTCGTGACCCATGTGCATCTGGATCACGTGGCGGGCTTCGAGCGCCTGTTCGTCGGTCACTATTTCGAGCCGGAACGGCGTGGCCGCGTGCGCCTGTACGTGCCCGCGCCGGTGGTGCCGCTGCTGCACCAGCGGGTGGGCGAATACCCGAACGTGCTGGCCGAGGGCGGCGCCAATTTCTGGGACGCGTTCCAGCTGATCCCGGTCGGCGGCGCGTTCTGGCACGAGGGTGTGCGCCTGGAGGTGTTTCCGGTGCGTCACCACTGGCCGGAAACGGCGTTCGGCCTGCGCTTGCCCGGCAGCGTGGTGTGGACCGGCGACACCCGTCCGATTCCCGAGATGCTGGCGCGCTTTGCCGATGCCGACGAACTGATTGCCCATGACTGCGCACTGCACGGCAATCCATCGCACAGCGGCGTGGAGGATCTCGAACGCGAGTATCCGCCCGCGTTGCTGGCGCGCTGCGTGCTGTACCACTACGCCAGTGCCGCCGACGGCGCGGCGATGCGCGCGCGCGGGCACCGGGTCGCCGAGCCGGGCCAGGTCCTGCCATTGACGCCTCCGCTGGAGATCGCGGAGGTGACGCCGTGAACGCCGTGCCCGGATTGGCGCCATTGCCGGTGGATCGCCTGGGACGCCCGCTGCACGATCTGCGGCTGTCGGTGATCGAGGCCTGCAACTTCCGTTGCGGCTACTGCATGCCGGCCGACCGGGTGCCGGACGACTACGGGCTGGATGCGGCCTCGCGCCTGTCCTTCGATCAGATCGAAATCCTGGTGCGGGCATTCGTGCGGCTGGGCGTTTCCAAGCTTCGCCTGACCGGCGGCGAACCGCTGCTGCGCAAGGGCCTGCCGGATCTGGTCGCGCGCCTGTCGGCGCTGCCCGGCCTGGACGACGTGGCGCTGACCACCAACGGCGCATTGCTGAGGGCACAGGCCGCGGCATTGAAACAGGCGGGCCTGCGCCGGCTGACGGTAAGCCTGGATGCGCTGGACGCGGACGTGTTCGGCGCCATGTCCGGCGGTCGCGGCCGCGTGCAGGACGTGCTGGCCGGCATCGACGCCGCGACGGCGGCCGGCTTCGAGCGGCTCAAGATCAACTGCGTGGTCCAGCGTGGCCTCAACGAGCGGCAGGTGTTGCCGTTGCTGGAGCATTTCCGCGGCAGCGGCCACGTGGTGCGTTTCATCGAGTACATGGACGTCGGCACCCGCAACGGCTGGCGGCGGGACCAGATGGTGCCGTCGGCGGAACTGCGCGAGCGCATCGCCGCGCGCTGGCCGCTGCACCCGGTGCAGGCCAACTACCGGGGCGAGGTAGCCGAACGCTACGCCTTCGACGACGGACAGGGCGAAATCGGCTTCGTCAGTTCGGTCAGCGCGCCCTTCTGCGGCGACTGCCATCGCGCCCGGGTCTCGGCCGACGGCCACCTGTACACCTGCCTGTTCGGCAGCGAGGGGGCGGACCTGCGTCCGGCGCTGGCGCAGGGCGAACAGGCGCTCGCCGCACACGCCGCCGCGCTGTGGCGGCAGCGCGAGGACCGCTACAGCGAACAGCGCGACGAAGCCGGCGCCCGCCACGGGCGCCCGGTCGAGATGTACCTGATCGGCGGATGAGCCCCGATGGGCGCGGCGCGCGCGGGACGCTACCATGAGCGGCCTGGACACTTCGCCGGCCCCATGAAGAAACCGAACCCCTCGCTGACCCATCTCGACGCCGACGGACGTCCGGCGATGGTGGACGTGTCCGCCAAACCGGTGACCGCGCGCGAAGCGAGCGCGGAATGCCGGGTGAAATTTCCGGCCGCTGTCGCCGATCAACTGCGCGCCAGCGGTCTGCGCAGCGCCAAGGGCGGCATCGTCGATACCGCGATCATTGCCGGCACGATGGCGGTGAAGCGCACCCACGAACTGATTCCGTTCTGCCACCCGCTGCCCATCGATGGCTGCCGCATCGCCATCGACTGGCACGACGGACGCAGCCTGGACATACGCTGCACGGTGCGCACCACCCATCGCACCGGCGTGGAGATGGAGGCGCTGACCGGCGCGACCGTGGCCGCGCTGACCGTGTACGACATGTGCAAGGCGCTGTCGCACGCGATCGTGCTGGGACCGGCGCGGCTGCTCGGCAAGCGGGGCGGCAAGCGTGACGTGGGGACGACGTCATGACCCGGCTGACGGTGCGCTACTTCGCCAGCCTGCGCGACGCCGCCGGCGTCGGCGAGGAAATCCTTCAGACGGCGGCATCGGATCTGCGCGGGCTCTATGCCGAACTGCAGGCGCGCCACGGCTTCGCGTTGCCGACGGCGCATCTGCGGGTCGCCGTCGACGGCGATTTCGCGCGCTGGGACGAAGCGCCGCGCGAGGACAGCGAGGTTGCCTTCATCCCGCCGGTAAGCGGAGGCTGAGCGATGCCGCGTTTTGCATTGAGCGAGAGTCCGTTCGATCCGACGCCGCTGCGCGCGGTCCTGCTGGACGAACGCGCCGGCGCCTTCGCCGCGTTCGAGGGCTGGGTGCGCAACCACAACGATGGCCGCGCCGTGGACGGTTTGCGTTATGAAGCCTATGTGGAACTGGCGGAGAAGGAAGGCGAGCGGATCCTGGCCGAAGCCTGCGCGCGGTTCGCCATCCATGATGCGCGCTGCGTGCACCGGATCGGCGAGCTGGCCATCGGCGAACTCGCGGTCTGGGTCGGGGTCAGCGCGGGCCACCGCGATGCCGCCTTCACGGCTTGCCGCTGGATCATCGATGAAGTGAAATCACGCGTTCCGATCTGGAAGCACGAACGCTATGTCGCCGGTGATGCCGGCTGGCTGCACCCGTCGCCCACGACGGATTGAGGAAAGGATGCACAAGCGGAACATGGGAAAGGGACGTCTGTTGTTCTTGTTGGCGCTGTGCGCGCCGCTGCCCGGATGGTGTGCGGACCTGCTGGTGAGCAATCAGGCCGCCGACAGCGTCTGGCGGCTGTCCGCCCAGGACGGGCGCAAGCGCGGGGAGTACCGCACCGGCGATTCGCCGCACGAGATCGCGGTCTCTCCGGATGGACGCACGGCCGTGGTCAGCAACTACGGCAGCGAAGTGGCCGGCAGCAGCCTGTCGGTGCTGGATCTGCAGCGCGGGCGCCCGACCCGCACCATCGATCTGGGCACCCACGGCGCCCCTCATGGCCTGCACTTCCTGGACGCCGACCGCGTGGCGGTCACCACCGAAGGCAGCGCCAGCCTGCTGCTGGTGGATGTGGACGAGGGCAGGATCACGCGGGCAATAGACATCGGCGACGGCATCGGGCACATGCTCGCGGTGAGCGCCGATCGTCGCATCGGCTACGTCAGCAAGTTGGGCCGAGGGACGATCAGCCGCATCGATCTGGTCGCCGGCAAGGTGCTGCTGGAGCGGCCGGCGGGCAAGGGCGCCGAGGGCATCGCGCTGCGTCCCGACGGACTGGAGCTGTGGGTCGCCAATCGTGACGAAGGCACCGTGACCGTCCACGATCCCAATACGCTGGCGGTGCGGCGACGGATGTCCAGCCGCGGTTTCCCGCTGCGCGTGGCCTTCACCCCGGATGGTCGCCACGCCTGCGTGGTGAACGCCCGCAGCGCCGAGCTGCAGATCTTCGACGCGCGCACCCGGCTGGCGCTGACCCGTGTGAAGTTGACGCGTGAAGACTTGGAGATCCGCGATACCGCACTGGGACGTGGCGCACTGCCGATTGGCATCACCATCGATCCGGTGAAGCCCCGCGCCTATGTCGCCCTCAGCGGCGGCGATCGCGTGGCCGTGGTGGACACACAGAAATGGAAGGTCGTGGATTACTGGGTCACCGGCCGCGAACCCGGCGCGGTTGTCCTGTTCCCGTAAGAGGGGCGCCTCGCGATAACTCTACGTCGACGGAAACGACGCCGTCGCGACCGGAATAAGCAATGAATGGCCGGGATGCTCTTTTTCCGCATCCCCCAAAGGGTGATGACCCCGCCGGTTGACCTCGGCGCCGCGCCCCGCGATAGCTCGCCGCCAATGGCAATGATGCCGTCGCAACGGGAGGAAGCAATGAATGGCTGGGATGCTCTTTTTCCGCATCCCCGAAAGGGTGATGACCCCGCCGGTTGACCTCGGCGCCGCGCCCCGCGATAGCTCGCCGCCAATGGCAATGATGCCGTCGCAACGGGAGGAAGCAATGAATGGCTGGGATGCTCTTTTTCCGCATCCCCCAAAGGGTGATGACCCCGCCGGTTGACCTCGGCGCCCGCATCAGTCGATACCGTTGCTGCCTTCCGGCCCTGGCGGAGTTTTCAACCTAGCGTCGCGAGGGACCGACGGGGTCACCATAGACGAGGGCCGCGCTGCGCGCGGCCCGTGCATTGCTCGAAATCTGGCGGAGAGAGGGGGATTCGAACCCCCGAAGCGCGGTTTAGACGCTTACACACTTTCCAGGCGTGCTCCTTCAACCACTCGGACACCTCTCCGGGTCCCCATGGACCGGCCGGTCCGCGGGGAGTCGGGCATTCTACGGAATTTCGCCGGGCAGGGCAAAAACATCCGGAGGGCTCATCGAGGGCCGCACTGGACGTCGTAGGCGGACACCGTGGGTGGTTCGTCGCCCACCGTGGTCACGTGCAATCGCGCGCCGCCGGCATGCGCATAGTTGACCGCGCAGAAGCCGTACCCTGTGCCGGAGCAGGTCTCGAATTCCGGCATTCCCTCGGCGCGGTAACCGGCGGCGGCGTCATATCCCTCTTCCTCGGGCGCTTCGGGCGGAGCGGGGCGCCAGCCTTCCCGGGCCAGGATCTTGCGGACCTCCGGAATGTTCTTGCCGCGCAGATTGGGCACCTCCACGCGGCCGCAGAACGTTTCCCGTTCAGCGACCGGCACCACCGCGATGACGTCGGCGCCGAAGCGCAGATCGGCCTGGGCGAAATCAGGAGGCGTCCGGTCCGTGATCCGGACCCGGTCCGGCAGCGTCGTTTCGGCGACGCCCCCGATCAGGCCCCCGCTGTACTCGTCCTCGGGAGGATCGCCGTAAACGATGGCGGCCAGTGCCTGGCCGCGAAAGACGAAAATGTTGCCGTCGGCGATGAAGCAGGTGCCGCTGGTGCCTTCGCCACCGCGGCTGAACGCACCCACGCTGGTATGGCCGGCGCGCTGGACCTCGCTGGTGACGTACCAGCCCCGGGCGGCGACGGCGCGGCCGGCGGCGGTCGTCGGCGTGATCACCTGCATCCGGCAGAAATGGCCGTCTTCCAGCACCTGCGGGTCGCGTGGCGGAGGTAATTCGTCGCGGGCGGCGATGTGCAGATCCTTGACCTGGCTGCCGACCGCCGGGCCGGCCGCGTCCGCGGGTGATGCCGCGAGCAGCAGGCAAAGGGCGGCCGGAACGGCCCCGAATCGATGAAACATGCGGATCCTTGTCATGGACGCGTCCCGCGCCCGTCCTGGCCGCCAGTGTAGCGGCCGGGAAGCGGCCTTGGCCGCGACCGGGTGTGGCAAAATCCACCGATGAGCTATCTCGTCCTCGCCCGCAAGTGGCGTCCGAAGCGCTTCGCCGAACTGGTGGGGCAGGAACATGTGGTCCGCGCGCTGACCAACGCGCTGGATACCGGCCGCGTCCATCACGCCTTCCTGTTCACCGGCACCCGCGGCGTCGGCAAGACCACCATCGCCCGCATCTTCGCCAAGTCGCTGAACTGCGAGAAGGGCACCAGCGCCGATCCCTGCGGCCAGTGCGCGGCCTGCCTGGACATCGACGCCGGCCGGTACATCGATCTGCTGGAAATCGACGCCGCGTCGAACACCGGTGTGGATGATGTCCGCGAGGTGATCGAGAACGCGCAGTACATGCCCTCGCGCGGCAAGTTCAAGGTCTACCTGATCGACGAAGTGCACATGCTGTCGAAGGCGGCGTTCAACGCGCTGTTGAAGACGCTGGAAGAGCCGCCGGAGCACGTCAAGTTCCTGCTTGCCACCACCGATCCGCAGAAGCTGCCGGTGACGGTGCTGTCACGCTGCCTGCAGTTCAATCTCAAGCGACTGGAAGAGCCGCAGATCGCAGGCCAGATCACCAAGATCCTGGGCGCGGAAGGCATCGAAGCCGATGACGGCGCGATCCGCCAGATCGCCAGGGCCGCCGACGGCAGTCTGCGCGATGGCCTGTCGCTGCTGGATCAGGCCATCGCCTATGCGGGCGGAGCGCTGCGCGACGAAGGCGTGCGCACGATGCTCGGCACCGTCGATCGCACCCAGGTCGGGGCGATGCTGGAGGCGCTGGCCGAAGGCGACGGCGAACGCCTGCTGCAGGTGATCGCGGCACTCGCCGATTTCTCGCCCGACTGGGACGGCGTACTGGAAGCGCTGGCGGAGGCGCTGCATCGCATCCAGGTGCGCCAGCTCGTGCCCGGCGCGGGTCAGGACGGCGAAGGCGTGGACGCGGATCGCTTCGCTTCGCAACTGCGTCCGGAAGTGGTGCAGCTGTGGTACCAGATGGCACTCGGTGGACGCCGCGACCTGCCGCTGGCGCCCAGCGCGCGCGCCGGTTTCGAAATGAGCGTGCTGCGCATGCTCGCGTTCCGTCCGGCGCCCGCGGGCGAGGGCAGGAGCGAGCCGCTCCCGGCAACCCAATCCGCGTCGACGCCCGCCGCGGCCTCCGCCGCTCCCGCTTCGAGTGAAACCGCGCCGGCGAGGCCCGCGGCACCTGTCGCGGCTCCGAAGCCCGAGCCGACACCCGTCAACGCGACCGCATCGGCGGCGGACGACGACACGCCGCCATGGCCGATCGAGACGCCGCGTGCGGCCCCATCCGCCGGACCGGTCGCCATTGCGCCGTCCCAGGCGATGACGCCGCCACCTCCGGCACCGACGCCTGTCAGCAGCGTGGCGCAACCGGCGCCGACGCAGGAAACCCATCCCGCCGATCGCGACTTCGCCTTCTCTTCCGATATCGGCATCACCAACGCCGACGTCTGGATGCATTTCGCCGGCAGCAGCGAATTGAAGGGCGCGACCCGGCAACTGGTCGAGAACGCGGGGTTCGTCGGCTACGACAGCGGCGTGCTGCAACTGTCGCTGGATCCCGGGTTCGACTACCTGCGCTCGGAACGCTCCCTCCGGGATCTGGCGGATGCCATCGCCCAGCGCTATGGCACGGCGCCGAAGATCGTGTTCCAGTCCGCGCCCGCCGCCGCGGAAACGCTGCGCCAGCGCACCGACCGCGAGCGTGGCGAACAGCAGAACGCCGCCGAGCAGGATTTCATGAACCACCCGGACGTGCAGCGCCTGATCCAGCAACATGGCGCGAAGGTCGTACCGGATTCCATCCGTCCATTCGAAGAGTAAGCAAACATGCGTGGAAACATCGCCCAACTCATGCAGCAGGCGCAGAAAATGCAGGAGAACCTGCAGCGCGCCCAGGAAGAGATCGCCAAGCTGGAAATCACCGGCAATGCCGGTGGCGGCATGGTCAGCGTGACCCTGACCGGCGCCAAGGAATGCCGCAAGGTCCGCATCGATCCGTCGCTGCTCGGCGATCAGGAAATGCTGGAGGATCTGGTGGCCGCGGCCTTCAACGACGCCTCCAACAAGATCGATGCCGAATCCAAGTCGCGCATGGGCGCGCTGACCGCGGGCATGCCGATGCCGCCGGGCATGAAGCTGCCGTTCTGAACCATCGAATCATCCGCAGACCGTCCCCATGTCCGCCCAGGCAACCTTCGTCTATGCGCGCTTGAATGCCCGTCTTCTTCCGCTTGATCGCGTGGAACTGTACGAAGATCCATTGCAGGAAGCCCTGCAGGCCTCCGGAGTCGCCGAGGTGACGGGAGGCGGAACGATGCAGCGGCAGACCGGTGAAATCGAGTACTGCGGCATTGATCTGGACGTGTACGACATGGACACGGCCGTGCCCGCGCTTTGCGACCTGTTGGAACGGATGGGCGCCCCACGGGGATCCCGGCTGGAATTCGAACAGGATGGCGAGCGGCGGGAGGTCGCCTTCGGCAAGCAGCAGGGACTGGCGATCTACTTGAACGGCACGGAGCTGAAACCCGAGGTCTATGCCGAATCCGACGTCAATCATGTCTGGTCGGAAATCGAGCGGCTGATGGATGGCATCGGCAGCATCCAGAGCTACTGGGAAGGGCCGACCGAGACGGCACTGTATCTTTACGGCGATTCGATCGACGCGATGCGGGAACGCATCGCGTCCTTCATGGCCGCATATCCGCTCTGCGAACGGGCCCGCTACGAAGTCATCGCGTGACAACCTCCCTGCTCGAACAACTGATCGAATCCCTGCGCGTGCTGCCGGGCGTGGGCCAGAAGACCGCCCAGCGCATGGCCTATCACCTGCTGGAGCGCGAGCGCGACGGCGGCAAGCACCTGGCCGGGACCCTGGCGGTCGCGCTGGAGCGGATTGGGCATTGCGGCCAGTGCCGTGATTTCACCGAGAGCGGGACCTGCGCGATCTGCGCCAGCGGCAGCCGGGACCGGCACCTGCTCTGCGTGGTCGAATCACCGGCGGATCGTCTGGCCATCGAGCAGGCGACCGGCTATCGCGGGGTGTATTTCATCCTGCAGGGCCGGCTGTCGCCGCTGGACGGCATCGGCCCGCGCGAGCTGGGCCTGGAGCAACTGGGCGAACGCCTGGCACAGGGCGAGGTCAGCGAACTGATCATCGCCACCAATCCGACCGTGGAAGGCGAGGCCACCGCGCACTATCTGGCGCAACTGGCGCGCCAGCACAGCGTCAAGCCGAGCCGACTGGCCCATGGCGTGCCGCTGGGCGGTGAACTGGAGTACGTGGATCGCGGCACGCTCTCGCATGCGTTCGGCTCGCGCAGCGAAATGCCCTGAGGCCTCCCCCTTCCTTGTGGGAGCGACGTGAGTCGCGATGGCTTCCGCGCTGACTTTTCCTCCGGCGTCCGCCATCACGACTCACGTCGCCCCACAGCGCCCCGGTGCCACCCGGCAGGCACTATGCTTGCACCCACCCCATTCCGGACCGCGCCATGACCCAGAACGACACCCTGTTCGGCAAGATCCTCCGCCGCGAGATTCCCGCCACCATCGTCTACGAAGACGACGACGTGCTCGGCTTCAAGGACATCGCGCCGCAGGCGCCGGTGCATGTGCTGTTCATTCCGAAGCATGTGTTGATTCCCTCCATGGACGACCTGCTGCCCGAACAGGCCGCGCTGGTCGGCAAGCTGGTGCTGGCGGCGGCCGAATATGCGCGTCGAGAAGGCTTCGCCCAGGACGGTTACCGGGTGGTCATCAATTGCCGCGAGCACGCGGGCCAGACGGTGTTCCACCTGCACCTGCATCTGCTGGCCGGCGCCCCGCTGGGCCACTTCGGCGTCCCGGGACGCTGACCGCTCACGCCGCCACCGAACCTTGCATCGTCACTCCAGCGCAAGCTGGAATCCATGTGGGCGCGGAGCTTCGCCTTTCACGTAGGTTCGCCACCACGGGAGAACGGATTCCGGCCTTTGCCGAATGACAGAGAAAAGAACAGGGCACGGAAGCATTCGCAAAAAAGAAAACGCCGCTCATCGAGCGGCGTTTTCGCATCACGGCGACCGGTCAGGCCGCGGGCCGGTTCACCACCAGCCCCAGTAGCCCCATCGCGGTCCCCAGTAGGGACCCCAGAACGGGTCGTAGAACGGCGACGGCCGGACTTCGACCTCGCGCACTTCCGGCCACAGGTAGACCACCTCGGCGTCCATCTTCGGCAGGCGGTAGTCGTACTCGCCGATACGGGTGTTTTCGTAGCTGTTGATGCGGCCCACGAAGGTCACTTCGCGGCCCGGCGCGAACACGGCCGGATCGTAGAAGCCGGAACGGCAAGCGATGAAACGCCCGTCGGTCGCATCCGGCGCCGATTCCATCGGCCGGCCGGTGGCGTTGAGCGGCCGCGAGACCAGTTGGAAGCAGGTGCTGTCCTGGCCGGGCTTGGTCTCGATGATGCGACCGCCCCAGCGGACCTGCGAACCCACCTGTGCGCCGGCGACGGCGTCGCGCGGGGTAACCGGGGTGAACGTCCCCTGCAGCGGCTGCGGGGCGGTGGCGCAGGCGGCGAGGGTAGCCACCGCGCCGGCAAGCATGAGGTGACGAAGCTTCATGGAAATCTCCTTCAGGGCCGATGGCGGCGCAGGTCGCGGACCAGCGCGGGAATATCGCTCACGGCGGCAGCGTAGCGCGCTTCGGCGAAACGTTGGCTGAGCGGAACCAGGGAAGCGCCCGCGGCGGGATGGCTGGCTGCCACCCGCTGCGCCCAGGCCAGCGCAGGCTCGTGTGGCTGTCGTGCCAGCCCGAGCCGGGTGTAGCGCACGCCCAGCGCATGCCAGGCCCGCAGCAGCGGATCGCGCTCGCGTTCGCCCCGGGCCAGCAGCCAGGCCATACCACCCAGGGCCAGCAATGCGGCCAGCGCGAACACCGTGCCCAGGCCCGTCGTGTCCAGGCGCGACAGGCCGACACGGCGCAACAAATCCTGCTGCCGGCGCGCGTCGAATCCCAGCACGAAGTCGTTCCAGCCGCGTCGCAGCCAGTCACCGGCATCGAACAGCGGATTGCGCTGCAGGGTTCCACCGCCCGCCGCGCCCATACGGTCTTCCAGGGTGTCGAAGATGCGCTCGGGGGCGACCGCGGCGGTGGGATCCACCCGCACCCAGCCGCGCTGCGGCAACCACACCTCGCTCCAGGCGTGCGCGTCCATCTTGCGCACGATCCAGTAGTCGCCGAAGCGGTTGCGATAGCCGCCCGCGTAGCCCACCACTACCCGCGCCGGCACGCCGGCCGCGCGCATCAACGTGGTGAACGAGGAACTGAAATGCTCGCAATAGCCACGCTGCTGGTCGAACAGGAACTCGTCGACCGCGTGGCGCCCCGGCAGCGGCGTTTCCAGCGTGTAGGCGAAATCGCGGCGTATCCACGTCATGGCGCGACGCACGATGGCCAGATCGTCGGTACCGGCCTCGCGGCGCCACTGTGCCGCCAGCACGCGGGTCCGTGGATTCAGGCCTTCCGGCAGCATCAACGCGCGCTCACGCAGGAGGGGCGGCAGGGCGACATCGAAGTCGGCTGGCGGCGTCGATTGCACGCGCCAGCGGGTCACGCCGTTCATGCGCTGTCGGGCCGTCAAGGTCCGATCCCGATCCAGGCGGGCATCGGCCGGTGCCGCCAGCGGCAGATCCAGCGCGACCAGCCAACGCTGTTCGGTTGGCTCCATCATCATTTCGTAGTCCCAACGCGGCGGAAGCGCGGGAGCGGCACGGTCGGGCAGCGGCGGCATCCCGCGCGCGCGCGTCCAGTCGCGGCCGTCGAAATCCCACAACACCAGCCCGCGCCAATACATTTCGTCCGGCGTCGGCGTGGCGCCGAAAAACTGCACGCGCAGGGCCGGATTGTCGTCGGCCATCAGATCCAGCCAACCGCCGGGCGACATCCGATCCGAGAGGCCCGGTTGCGCCAGGGCGCGTTCCGGCACGCCCCACAGCGGGGTGGGAAAACGCGGAAAAAGCCAGAACGTCGCCAGCATCAACGGCAGCCCGAGCAGAAGCAGGCGTCCCACCGTCCACAGGTGCTGGCGGGCGGGGAGCCGCGGTGCGTCGCTGGCGGGCACCTCCGTGTCGGCCAGCCGCGACAAGGCCAGCAGGGCGGTACTGACGCCGAGCGTGGCCAACAGCAGGGTCAGCGGCCCCTGATCCAGCAGGAAGGCCGAGAATGGCGCAAACAAGGCGAAGCCGAGCAGGCTGCGCGCATCGCGCAGGCTGACGGTTTCGGCGGGCTTGAGCGCGAGCATCGCCGCCAGCAGCGCACAGCCGGTGTCGCGGCCGAAACGCATGCCCATCACCGTCAGCACGCCACCAATGATCGCGACGGCCAGCAGCAGGCGCAGCGGGCCAGGCACTGGGCGGCGCCAGGACAGCCCGGCCATCGCCACGGCGAGCGCGGCGGTGCCCCATGCCAGCCCGGCCGGCAACTGGAGCAGCAACACCAGCAGGCACACGCCGGTGGCCGCCAGCGCCCACAGGCGACTGGTGGCATCCAGCGACGGCGCGGCGTGGGTGTTCCCGGCGCTACGCATCGGGCAGCAGCGCCAGCGCGCGCAGGCAGGCGTGCCGGTGCGCGGCTCCCTGCGAAGGGCCGAGCACGGTGTCGCCCGGCAGGCGCAACCGGTAGCGCCGACCTTCGCGTTCGGCCAGGTCCACCCAGTGCGCCAGCCGCCGGATGCGTTGTTCGCCGGGTAGCGCGGTCAGCGCACTCCATGCGAGTTCCACTTCCACGCCCACCGGCTGCTCGAACTCGCGCACCAGCAGCTGATCGCGACGCGCGGAAGGTTTCCAGGCGATCGCGCGCAGCGGATCTCCCGCGCGGTAGGCGCGCAGGTGATGCACATCCTCGCCGCTGGCCTGCTGCCGGGCGCGGGTGCCGCCGCCACCGGTCTCGGGCAGCGGTGGCCCATGCGATTCCGGCGCCGGATAGACCAGCAGGGGCTGGCGGGGCCAGAACCAGGCCCACGCCCGTGCCAGGCCCAGCGGCTGCGTGGTCCAGATCCGCAGGCGACCGGGATCCAGCCAGCCGCGCCGATGGGTGGGCAGGTTCAATTCCGCGACCACCGCATCCGTCGTCATGGGAGGCGCCACCCCGGACACTTCCTTGCAGGCCAGGCGCAGGCCTCGGCGCGCGCGGTGATCCCGCGCCGACAGTGCGATCTGCACCCGCATCGGTTGTCCGGCCGGCACCGGTTCGGCGGACAGCGCATCCAGGCGCAGGCCGGACAATTGCAGGTGCGCGACGATCAGGCTGGCCAGGCCCGCCGAAGCCAGCAGCAATGCCAACAGCAACGCCGGGTTGTTGTTGTAGTTCAGCGCGCCGACCAGCATGGCGCCGACCAGCACCGCGTAGAACAGCCCGAATCCGGTGGGCAACACATAGACGCGGCGGCGATCCAGCCGGATCGGCAACGGCTCGGGCTGGCGCGGCCGCGCCAACCGCTCCATGCGCCGGTCCACGCGTTGCCGCAGTGTCGTCGCCATGGACTCAGTCCACCGCCACCGCGTGCAGGATCGCCTTGGCCAGCGCGGCGGTGGAATCGGCTTCCGCCTCGGCGACCAACCGATGCGCGGCCACCACCCCGAACAGCGCCTGGATGTCTTCCGGCAGCACGTGCTGACGGCCGAGCAGCAGCGCATGCGCGCGGGCGGCGCGCAGCAGTGCGATGCCGGCGCGCGGCGACAGGCCCACCCGCACGCCCGGGTGATGCCGGCTGCGCGCCAGCAATGCCTGCACGTAGACGATCAGGGCGTCGCTGGCGTGCACCTGGCTCACCGCCGCGCGCAGGGCGATCACATCGTCCGAACTCAGCAGCGGCATCGTCTGCGCGATCAACGCGCGCCGATCCTCGCCGGCCAGCAGCGCACGCTCGGCGTCCGCACCCGGATAACCCAGGTTGAGCCGCAGCAGGAAGCGATCCAGCTGCGAGTCGGGCAGGGGATAGGTACCGGACAGATCCACCGGATTCTGGGTGGCGATCACGAAGAACGGATCCGGCAGGCCATGGGTGACGCCGTCCAGCGTCACCTGATGCTCCGCCATGGCTTCCAGCAACGCGCTCTGCGTGCGCGGCGGCGCGCGGTTGATTTCATCGGCCAGCAAGACCTGGGTGAACACCGGTCCGGGATGGAACTGGAACTGCCGCGCCGCGCCGTCGTAGACCGACACGCCCAGCACGTCGGCAGGCAGAAGATCCGACGTGAACTGCACGCGCTGGAACCCCAGTCCGAGCGTGGCCGCCAGCGCGTGCGCCAGCGTGGTCTTGCCGAGTCCCGGCAGGTCCTCGATCAGCAGGTGTCCGTCGGACAGCAGCGCCACGAACGCCAGCCGCACTTCGTATGCCTTGCCCAGCACCAGTGCATTGACTTGTTCCTGCGCGCGCTTCAGGGCTTCGCGCAGGGCATCGGATAGCATAGGCGGCGTGGGGATGGGCATCGCGTGCTCTGGACCTGACCGTTGAGATGAAGAGGAAGTGTAGCGGCATGCACGACGCAGCAAGTGCGAGAAAAGTGTTTCTGGCCGTGTGGCTGGTCGCATCCGTGATCAAGGTCGTGATCGCGGCCCGGCTGCCGTTGTTCGTCGACGAGGCGTTCTATTGGCAGGAAGGCCGCCACCTGGCCGCCGCCTATTCGGATCTGCCCGGGCTGACCGCCTGGCTGACCCGGCTCGGCACCGAACTGGGTGGCCAGCATCGCCTCGCCCTGCGCGCGCCGTTCCTGATCATGGCGGCGCTGATCCCCTGGTTGATCGCCCACATCACGCGCCGCTGGTTCGACGAGGCCGCCGGCTGGCGGGCCGGCACCCTGACCGTGCTGATGCCGCTGTCCGGCACCCTGGGATTGTTGGCCCTGCCGGACGTGCCGATGGCGCTGGCGGCGGTGCTGTGCCTGGATGCGGGCGCTCGCCTGCTGCGCGAGATCGACGCGACCTCGGCCGCCGAGCTCGCGCTCGGCCTGGCCATCGGCGCGCTCAGCCACTACCGCTTCCTCGGCGTGATCGGCGTGGGCTTCATCGCGCTGCTGTGTCTGCCGGAAGGGCGGCGGATCCTGCGCGATCCGCGGATCTGGATCGCGTTGGCGGTCGGCGTCGCCGCGTGGGCGCCGCTGCTGGCATGGAACCTGGAGTATGCCGACGCCGGACTGCGCTTCCAGTTGGTGGATCGCCACCCCTGGTCGTTCCAGCCCACCGGCGCGTGGTTCCTGATCATCCAGGCCTTGACGGTCACGCCATTGCTGTTCGTCGCGTTGATGGGCGCGGGCGTTCGCGCCAGCCGCGGAACCGCCGACGTGCCGTCGCAATGGCGCTACTTCGGCCTGCTCGGGATGGCCTCCACGCTGGGTTTCTTCGTGCTCGGCTTCTTTGCCGACGTCGAGCGGGTGAGCTTCCACTGGCCGCTGCCCGGCTACCTGGCGCTGATCCTGGCGGTGCCCGCGCTGATCGCCACCTGGCCACGCTTCTGGCGGCGCGCGCTGTGGGCGCTGGCCGGCGTGGGCATGGTGGCGATGCTGGCCTACTACCTGGTGGCCTCGGTGCCGTCATGGCGTGAACGTTTCGCCGCCGAGAAGTACTACCCGTACAACTTCGCCGGCTGGTCGCATCTGGCCCGCGCCGTGCGCGAGGAACGCGAGCGCCTGCCCGCCGACACCACGTTGCTGGCGGGCAGCTTCAAGGTCGGTGCGGAACTGGGTTTCGCGCTGGATGATCCGGATATCCGGGTGCTCGATCACCCGCTCAACCGCAAGCATGGCCGCGCGCCGCAGCTGAAACTCTGGAACCTGCAGGACGATGGCACGCGCACCACGCCGGTGCTGCTGGTGATCGGTCATGGCGACGTGCAGTACAAGCACCTGCTGGACTACTACCACACGCTGTGCAGGCAGGTGGGACCGCTGCCGCCGCCGCGCGTGGTCAACATCGATCACGGCCATCAGCGCTTCCTGCTGTTCGCCTTGCCGAAGCAGAAATCGGATGGCGCCTGCGTGGCGCCGGCGATGGCCTGGATCGACACGCCCGTATCGCGCGCCGGGGTTCCGCCGCGCTTCCCGGTGCAGGGCTGGGCATTCAAGGAAGGCGTGGGCCTGAAGGGGGTCGACGTGATGATCGATGGCAGACCGGTGGCCAAGGCCGGGTACGGAAAACCCGAACCGGGCGTCGCCGTGTTCTGGCGCATCTCCAACGATCCGCAGCATCCGCGGGTCGGATTCCGCGCCGAGGTGGATGCCTCCGGACTGCCGCCGGGCCGTCACTGGCTGGGCCTGCGCCTGCACGGCAACGATGGCAGCGTCGAGGATTGGGAAGAACGTCCGATCGATATCACGCCTTGACGCGCCGTCTGTTCGACGAGGGTGGGCCAGGACTCACCCTTGCGGCATCGGCGGCATCGCGACGTGAAGGATGCCGCCGTCGTCCACGCCCATTCAGGGCAACTGGAACCCCGCCTCGCGCAACAGCCGCGACAGCGCGATCAGCGGCAATCCGATCAGCGCGGTCGGATCCTGCGAGTCGATGGCCTCGAACAGGGTGATTCCCAGGCCCTCGCTCTTGAAGCTGCCGGCGCAGTCGAACGGCTGCTCGGCGTCCACGTAGCGCTCGATTTCCTCCGCCGACAGGGCGCGGAACCGCACCGTCGTTACATCGCTGGCCTCGTGGCGGACCTCGTCGCGCAGCAGGCACAGCGCGGTATGGAAACGGATGGCCCGGCCCGACATCGCGGTCAGCTGGGCGATGGCGGCGTCCCGGTGGCCCGGCTTGCCGATGGCCTGGCCGTCCACCTCGGCCACCTGGTCGGCGCCGATCACCCACGCTTCGGGGTGGTTGGCGGCGATCGCAGCGGCCTTGAGACTGGCCAGCCGGGCGGCCAGGAACGCCGGCGGCTCGTCCGGCCCGGTGGTCTCGTCCACGTCCGGGCGGGCCACATGGAACGGCAAACGCAGCCGTTCCAGCAGTTCGCGGCGGTAGCGGGAGGTCGAGGCGAGCAGGAGGGGCATCGTGGCGAGCCTGGGGGAGGGGCGGGCAGTCTGCCGAGCGGGGCCGCGTCCGGCAATCCCTTATCCTGCGATGACGGGACAGGTTTGACAGCTCGGCGCGCAGTCCTTAACATTCAGCGGCTTATGTCCGCGAATACGCCCGAGATGTTGGATGCTTGGCGCATGGTCGCGGCACGGCGCAGTTTCGAAGGTCGCCTGCCGCTGTCGTCCATGACGCGCCTGCAGGATCTGCTGAACGATACCGATGGCGAAGCACGCTACACGATCGAGTTCGATCAGGACGCGCTGCGGGTGCCGTACGTGGAGTTGAGGATCGAGGCGCAGTTGCCGCTGGTATGCCAGCGCAGCCTGCAACGATTCCTGCTTCCGGTCAGTCTCGTGCAGCGACTGGGTCTGGTGCGCGACGAGGCCGACGAGGCCGGGTTGCCACCGGACTACGAAGCGCTGCTGGTGCCGGAGGACGGCATGTTGCACCCGGCGGATCTGGTGGAGGACGAACTGGTCCTCGCCGTTCCGGTGGTTCCGGTGAATCCGGAGTCCGACGCGGTGGAACGTGACTGGCCGGCGCAGGAAGAAGAATTGGCAAAGGCCAACCCGTTCGCGGCGCTGGCCTCGCTGAAAAAGAACTAGCCGCTTCGGCGGTCTGGCACTACGAATCGCAGATTCATTTCAAGGTTTATAGCTGGAGCAATCCCATGGCTGTGCAGAAATCCCGAGTCACCCCGTCCCGCCGTGGTCAGCGCCGTTCGCACGACGCCCTGACCGCCAAGCAGCTGTCCACCGATCCGACTTCCGGTGAGACTCACCTGCGTCACCACGTGACCGCCGACGGTTACTACCGCGGCAAGAAGGTCATCGCGACCAAGACCTCGGCCGTCGAAGAAGATTGATGCGCCCCCGGCGCGTCCGCCCAGCGGACGCGCCCGCCATCATCGTCGTGGTATCCAGGGCCCCGTTGCGGGCCAGCAACGGGAGCAGGCATGAGCCAGCAATCCAACGGGCGTATTTACGCGCGTATCGCCGGAACCGGCAGCTACCTGCCTGAAAAGGTGCTGACCAACGACGACCTGGCCAAGATGGTCGACACCAGCGACGAATGGATTCAAAGCCGCACCGGCATCCGCGAGCGCCACATCGCCGCGGAAGGCCAGACCGCGGGCGATCTCGGCTACCAGGCCGCCCTGCGCGCGCTGGAAGCCGCCGGCGTCGACCCCTCCGAAATCGACATGATCGTGGTGGGCACCACCACCCCCGATCTGATCTTCCCGTCCACCGCCTGCCTCATCCAGGCCCGCCTGGGCGCCGAAGGCTGCGCCGCGATGGACGTCAACGCCGCCTGCTCGGGCTTCCTGTACGCCTTGAGCGTGGCCGACAAGTTCATCCGTTCCGGTGACGTCAAGACCGCCCTGGTCATCGGCACCGAAACCCTCAGCCGCATCGTCGACTGGACCGAGCGCACCACCTGCGTGCTGTTCGGCGACGGCGCCGGCGCCGCCGTGCTCAAGGCCGACACCGAGACCGGCATCATCAGCACCCACCTGCATGCCGACGGCAGCAAGAAGGAACTGCTGTGGAACCCGGTCGGCGTGTCCGCCGGCTTCGACGAGAGCGCGCCGAACAACGGCAGCCGCATCCACATGAAGGGCAACGACGTGTTCAAGTACGCCGTCAAGGCGCTGGACTCGGTCGTGGACGAAACCCTGGAAGCCAACGGCCTGGACAAGCGCGATCTGGACTGGCTGATTCCGCACCAGGCCAACCTGCGCATCATCGAGGCGACCGCGCGCCGCCTGGAGATGTCGATGGACAATGTCATCGTCACCGTCGACAAGCACGGCAACACTTCCTCCGGCTCGGTGCCACTGGCGCTGGACGAAGCGATTCGTTCCGGTCGCGTGCAGCGCGGTCAGCTGGTGCTGCTGGAAGCCTTCGGCGGTGGTTTCACCTGGGGCTCGGCGCTGCTGCGTTATTGAACGCAAGCGACGTCCCCCGTTCCGCAGTATCGCAAGGGCGCTCTTGGGAGCGCCTTTTGCTTTTGGAGAAGAGGCAACCCGCCGCGCGTGGAAACACCGCGTCATCGCGCATCCTGCCGCGCGTGTTGCCCATCGATGAATTCGCCATCGTTGCAGGCCGGCGAGGTGACTACATCGAGTGGCGTCATCGGGGCGTGGCGGGTTCGCGCAGGAAGCTCGCGACTGAAGCGAGGCGTATGGGGGCGATGGTTCCGGAGGCGCGGGGCCGGGGCGCGCAATACGCCTGGGTACAGACAATCCGGCGCTTTCGCACGTATCATCCCCGCTCGTTTTTTTTCACCGGATCCCCCCGCGTGACTTCCACCCCGCTCGCATTCGTTTTCCCCGGCCAGGGCTCGCAGTCGCTCGGCATGCTGGCCGAACTGTCGGAACTGAATCCGATCGTGCGCGAAGCGTTCGCCGAAGCCTCCGATGGCGCCGGCGTGGATCTGTGGGCGCTCTCGCAGGGCGGCCCGGAAGAGATGCTCAACCGCACCGAATACACCCAGCCGGCGCTGCTCGCCGCGGGCGTGGCGGTGTGGCGCGCGTGGCAGCAGCAGGGCGGCGCCAAGCCGGCCGTGCTCGCCGGCCACAGCCTGGGTGAATACACCGCGCTGGTCGCCGCCGGCGCGCTGACGCTGCGCGACGGCGCGCACCTGGTGCGCCTGCGTGGCCAGCTGATGCAGGAAGCCGCCCCCCAGGGTGTCGGCGCGATGGCCGCCGTGCTAGGCGCCGAGGACGCCGTGGTCGCCGAAGTCTGCGAACAGGCCTCCGATTCGCGCGTGGTCGTGCCGGCCAACTACAACTCGCCCGGACAGATCGTGATCGGCGGCGATACCGAAGCCGTGGATCGCGCCATCGCCCTGCTGGGCGAGCGTGGCGTGCGCAAGGTGGTCAAGCTGGCCGTCAGCGTTCCCTCGCACACCCCGCTGATGCGCGAAGCCGCCAACCGCCTGGCCGATGTCATGGCCGGCCTGAGCTGGCACACCCCGGCGCTGCCGGTGGTGCAGAATGTCGACGCGCGGGTGCATGCGGATCTGGACGGCCTGCGCGATGCGCTGGTGCGCCAGCTGTACCTGCCGGTGCGCTGGACCGAATGCGTCCAGGCGCTGGCCGGGCAGGGCGTCACCCGGGTCGCCGAATGCGGCCCCGGCAAGGTGCTGACCGGTCTGGTCAAGCGCATCGACAAGGCGCTGGACGCGCGCGCTATCGGCGGCGTCGGCGACTTCCAGGCCGCGCTGGCGGACTGGGCCGCCTGAGTCCCGCCGTACCATCCTTCCGGCGCGCGCTCCGCGCGTGCCCCTGATTCCGAGGACCCCGCAATGAGCAAACCCCTGCAAGGCGAAATCGCCCTCGTCACCGGCGCCAGCCGCGGCATCGGCGCGGCCATCGCCGATGAGCTCGCCGCCCAGGGCGCGACCGTCATCGGCACCGCCACCACCGCCGGCGGCGCGCAGGCCATCGGCGAACGCCTGGCCGACCGCGGCGGCCACGGCCGCGAGCTCAACGTCACCGACGCGGCCGCCGTCGAGGCGCTGATCGACGACATCGCCAAGCAGTTCGGTCCGGTCTCGATCCTGGTCAACAATGCAGGCATCACCCGCGACAACCTGCTGATGCGCATGAAAGACGAGGACTGGCAGGCCATCCTCGACACCAACCTCACCAGCGTCTACCGCACTTCCAAGGCGGTGATGCGCGGCATGATGAAGGCGCGCAAGGGCCGCATCGTCAACATTGCCTCGGTCATCGGCGTCACCGGCAACGCGGGGCAGGCCAACTACGCTGCCGCCAAGGCCGGCATCATTGCCTTCTCCAAGTCGCTGGCCAAGGAAATCGGCAGCCGCGGCGTGACCGTGAATGTCGTCGCGCCCGGCTTCATCGACACCGACATGACCAAGTCGCTGCCGGAAGACGCCAAGAACGCCATGCTCGGCCAGATCGCGCTGGGACGCTTCGGCGAACCGGCCGACATCGCCCGCGCGGTCGCGTTCCTGGCCGGCCCCTCGGCCGGCTACATCACCGGCGAGACCTTGCACGTCAACGGCGGCATGTACATGCCGTAACAAAAAATAGCGGTAAGTGGTTGATTTGGTGACGGATCCGGGCATCTGCCCGCCGCCGCCGGTTTCCACTACACTATGCACCGGTTTGCCATCGCCAAGCGTGGCAATATCAACTAGTCACCCAATCTCCGTCTGGAGCGATATCCAATGAGCAGCATCGAAGAACGCGTCAAGAAAATCGTCGTCGAACAACTCGGCGTGAAGGAAGAAGAAGTCACCAACAGCGCATCGTTCGTCGATGACCTGGGCGCCGACTCGCTGGACACCGTTGAACTGGTGATGGCGCTGGAAGAAGAGTTCGAGTGCGAAATTCCGGACGAAGAAGCCGAGAAGATCACTTCGGTGCAGCAGGCCATCGACTACGTCAAGGCCCACGTCAAGGCGTAAGCCCGGCGTTCTGAAGTCTTCGTGTCGGGGCCGCGCATGCGGCCCCGCGCGTGTCCGGGGTCGCACCGCCCGGCAAGCAAAACGGGCGTACCGAAACAAATGCATTTGAGGAGCGTGTTATGAGCCGGCGTCGCGTCGTCATTACGGGAATGGGTTTGGTGTCGCCGCTGGGCAACGACATGGCCACCAGTTGGGACGGCATCGTCAACGGCCGTTCCGGCATCGGTCCGGTCACCTCGTTCGATGTCTCCGCCTACACCACCCAGATCGCGGGTGAAATCCGCGACTTCGATCCCACCACCTTCGTCTCCCCCAAGGATGCGAAGAAGATGGATCCGTTCATCCACTACGGCATCGCCGCCTCGTTCATGGCGCTGGACGATTCCGGACTGGAGATCACCGAAGCCAACGGCGAGCGCATCGGCGCCATCATCGGCTCGGGCATCGGCGGCATCCACGGCATCGAGGAACAGACCATCAAGCTGCACGAAGGCGGCCCGCGCAAGGTCTCGCCGTTCTACGTGCCCAGCACCATCATCAACATGCTGCCCGGCCAGCTCTCGATCCTGAAGGGCATCAAGGGCCCCAGCTTCTCCGTCGTCTCGGCCTGCGCCACCTCCAACCATTCCATCGGCGTGGCCATGCGCGCCATCCAGTACGGCGATGCCGACGTGATGGTGGCCGGCGGCGCCGAACTCGGCTCCTCGCCGACCTCCATGGCCGGCTTCTGCACCATGAAGGCCATGTCCACCCGCAACGACGATCCCACCCGCGCCTCGCGCCCATGGGATCGCGATCGCGACGGCTTCGTGCTGGGCGACGGCGCGGGCGTGCTGATCCTGGAAGAGTACGAACACGCCAAGGCGCGCGGCGCGCGCATCTACGCGGAACTGGCCGGCTTCGGCGCCAGCTCCGACGCCCACCACATGACCGCCCCCAGCGAAAACGGCGAAGGTCCGGCCCGCTGCCTGGTCGCGGCCATGAAGGACGCCGGCATCACCGCCGAACAGGTCGAATACCTCAACGCGCACGGCACCTCCACCCCGCAGGGCGATCTGGCCGAAACCCTGGCCATCAAGCGCGCGCTGGGCGACCACGCGTACAAGATCATGGTCAGCTCCACCAAGTCGATGACCGGCCACCTGCTGGGCGCGGCCGGCGGCGCGGAGGCCATCTTCTCCGTGCTGGCGATCCACCACGGCATCATTCCGCCGACCATCAACCTGGACAACCCGAGCGAAGGCTGCGATCTGGACTACGTCCCGCACACCGCGCGCGCGAAGAAGATCGACATCGCCGTTTCCAATGGTTTCGGCTTCGGCGGAACGAACGGCACGCTGGTGTTCAAGCGCATCTGACCCCGGGCGACATCACGCGACACACGAACCCCTCGCTGGAAGGCGAGGGGTTTTTGTTTGCTCTCTAGGAAAAGCGCCCCATCCGCCCTCCGGGCACCTTCCCCCGCAGGCGGGGGAAGGGCCATGTATCAACACCTCTTTGAGTCCAGACGAAAGTTCCTTCCCCCGCACAGCGGGGGAAGGTGCCCGAAGGGCGGATGGGGGCAAGCCCGCAATGCCTCCCTCCACCACATCCGGCACAATGCACCCTGCTTCCCCGCGCCCTGCAAGACCATGATCGAAACCCGCGCGCTATCCCCCGACACCGATCTGCTGGCCCTGCACCGGCGCGATCCCGCGCGCTATCCGGTGCTGCTGGAATCGGTCGCTTCCGGCACCGTGCAGGGCCGCTGGGACATGCTGCTGATGGCCGCCGAAGGCGAGGGCTTCACCCTGCATCACGACGGCCGCGTGCGCGATCTGCGCGGCGCGCAACAGGACACCGGCTTCCTCGACACCCTCGACGCCCACTGGCAAGCCGCGCGCCTCGATCGTGAAGAACCGCGCTGGCCGTTCCGTGGCGGCTGGGCGCTGCTGCTGGCCTACGAACTGGCCGGCGAAGTCGAGTCCGTCCTGCAACTGCCCCCGCGCGACGACGACGCGCGCATGCCGATCGCCATTGCCCTGCGTTGCCCCGCCGCCATCCTGCGCGATCGCGGTACCGGCGACTGTGTGGCCATCGCCGAACGGGGCCACGCCGCGCTGCTCGAACACATCGCCGCCGACCTCGCTTCACCCGCACCGGAACCGCCCGCCTGGCACCCGCCGCTGCGCATCGACGAAGACGCCCCCGAACGCTTCACCGACGGTGTCGTCCGCATCCTCGACTACCTCGCCGCCGGCGACGTCTTCCAGGTCAATCTCTCGCGCGCCTGGAAGGCCTGGTTCGACGGCATCCTGGAACCGTCCGCGCTGTACGCGCGCCTGCGCACCGCCAATCCCGCACCCTTCGCCGGCCTGTTCGCGGGGCAGGGCTGGGCGGTGGTCAGTTCCTCGCCCGAACGCCTCGTGTCCGTGCGCGGCGACGTGGTCGAAACCCGCCCCATCGCCGGTACCCGCCCGCGCTTTCCCGGCGACGATGACGCCGCCCGCATCCGCGAACTCGTCGGTCATCCCAAGGAACGCGCCGAGCACGTCATGCTCATCGATCTGGAACGCAACGACCTGGGCCGCGTCTGCCTGCCCGGCAGCGTGCAGGTCGACGAACTGATGACGGTCGAAAGCTACGCCCACGTCCACCACATCGTCAGCAACGTGCGCGGCCACCTCAAACCCGACGCGACACCCGGCCAGGTCATCCGCGCCACCTTCCCCGGCGGCACCATCACCGGCTGTCCCAAGGTGCGCTGCATGCAGATCATCGCCGAGCTGGAACAGGTCGCCCGCGGCGCCTACACCGGCGCCTTCGGCTGGCTCAACCGCGACGGCGACCTGGACCTCAACATCCTCATCCGCAGCGCCGAAGTCCTCCCGCGCGAGGGCGGCACCGAAGTCCGCTTCCGCACCGGCGCCGGCATCGTCGCCGACTCCATCCCCGACCGCGAACTCGACGAAACCCGCGCCAAGGCCCGCGGCGTCCTCAAAGCCCTCGAAGCCTGACCGACTCCGTTCTCCGCTTTGGCGGGAAGGGACCAGCGTTGGGACTTTTGGCCGTCATTCCGGCGGAAGCCGGTAGGTGGGGCGGGCGCGGAGCGTGCCCCCGTCCGCCCTTCGGGCACCTTCCCCCGCTTTTGCGGGGGAAGGGGGGCGTCTCGGGATTTGGGGTCGTCATTTCGGCGGAAGCCGGCGTGACGATCCTGGATATCCGCAAAGAAAACTCCCTTCCCCCCCAACGCGGGGGAAGGTGCCCGAAGGGCGGATGGGGGCGCTCTTCCCACAGCCCCCAACCCCACCTGTCAACCCATCGCCCCCTTAACACCGAGCGGTTATCCTCCCCAGCTTCCGTCCCATTCCGAGACCTACGTGGCTTCAGGTTGCAAACGCGGGTGCCGCAACATCGTCATCGTCCTGATTCTGCTGCTGGCCGCGGCCGCCGGCGGCGCCTGGCTGTACCAGCGCTACCACGGCTTCGCCGATGACCCGCTCACCGGCCTGAAGGGCGATCAGGTCATCGAAGTCGCCAGCGGCGACGCCTTCGGCACCGTCCTGCGCAAGCTGCGCGCCCAGGGCGTCAACGACGGCCAGAACATCGAATGGCAACTGCTCGCCCGCGAACTCGATGTCGCCGGCAAGCTCAAGGTCGGCGAATACGCCCTGCAACCCGGCACCACCCCGCGCGACCTGCTCACCCGCATGCGCGACGGCAAGACCGTGCAGTACCGCTTCACCCTCGTGGAAGGCTGGAACATCCGCCAACTGCGCAACGCGCTGAAAGCCGCCACCCCGCTCAAGCAGGAAACCAGCCAACTCGACGATGCCGCGCTGATGAAGGCGCTCGGCCACGCCGGCCAGCACCCCGAAGGCCGCTTCCTGCCCGAGACCTACGTCTACACCCGCCGCGAAACCGACCTCGACGTGCTCAAGCGCGCCTACGCCGCCATGGACAAGGCGCTCGCCAGCGCCTGGGCCGAACGCGACCCGCAGGCGCCGCTGGCCTCGCCGGAGGAAGCGCTCATCCTCGCCTCCATCGTCGAAAAGGAAACCGGCATCGCCTCCGAGCGTCCCGCCATCGCCGGCGTGTTCGCCCGCCGCCTGAAAATCGGCATGCGCCTGCAGACCGATCCCACCGTCATCTACGGCCTGGGCAGCGGCTACGACGGCAACATCCGCAAACGCGACCTGCTGGCCGACACGCCCTACAACACCTACACCCGCACCGGTCTGCCGCCCACGCCCATCGCCATGCCCGGCGTGGACGCACTGCGCGCGGCGGTCAAGCCCGAGGCCGGCGACGCGCTGTACTTCGTCGCCGTCGGCGACGGCAGCGGCAAGCACGTGTTCTCCGCCTCGCTGGACCAGCACAACGCCGCCGTCGCCCGTTACCTCGTCACCCGCCGGGAAACCCTCGACAAGGCGGCCAAGCAATGACCCGGTCCGTCCTCAGCCATCCGCACTTCATCAGCCTGGAAGGCGGCGAGGGCGCCGGCAAGACCAGCGCCATCACCGCCCTGCGCGATCTGCTGCAGGCGCGCGGCCACGAAGTCGTGCTCACCCGCGAACCCGGCGGCACCCCGCTGGCCGAGCGCATCCGCGAACTCGTCCTCAACCCGCAGAACGAACCGCTGCACGCCGACACCGAACTGCTGCTCGTGTTCGCTGCCCGCGCCCAGCACGTGCGCCAGGTCATCCGCCCGGCGCTGCAACGCGGCGCGTTCGTGGTGAGCGATCGCTTCACCGACTCCAGCTACGCCTACCAGGGCGCCGGCCGCGGCCTGGACGCGCGCTGGATCGCCGAACTGGAACGCCAGGCCGTCGGCATCAAGCCCGGCCTTACCCTGCTGCTGGATCTGGACGTGCGCGAAGGCCGCGCCCGCGCCGCCGGCCGCGACCTCTGGCCCGATCGCATCGAGAGCGAGCAGGACGACTTCTTCGAACGCGTGCGCCACGGCTTCCGCCAGCGCGCCGCCGAGGAACCGCAGCGCTTCCGCCTGATCGACGCCAGCCAGACCCCGGCCCAGGTCGGCGCCGCCGTGCGCGACGCCCTCTGGCAGTGGCTGGAAACCCTAGAAACCCTGGAATGATGTGGAAGTGACCCCGGCATGACCGAGTTTTCCCCCTGGCAGCAACGCGCCTACGATCACGCCGTCGCCGCGCTGGACGGAGGCCGCATGGGCCACGGCCTGCTCATCTGCGGACCGGCCGGACTGGGCAAGCGCGCCGTCGCCGAGCGGCTGGCCTTGCACGTGTTGTCCGGTGGCAACGCCGCCCACGCCCAACGCACCGCCGCGCTGATGGCCGCCGGCACCCATCCGGATTTGCAGGTGGTGTCCTTTGGCTTGACCAAGGACGGCAGCAAGCTGCGCACCGAGATTGTCATCGACCAGATTCGCGAGCTCTCCCGCAAGCTCGCGCTCACCCCGCAATACGGCACCGCCCAGGTCGCCCTCATCGACCCGGCCGACGCCATCAACCGCTCGGCCTGCAACGCCCTGCTCAAGACCCTGGAAGAACCCGCGCCCGGCCGCTACCTGTGGCTGCTCAGCGCCCAGCCCGCGCGCCTGCCGGCCACCATCCGCAGCCGCTGCCAGCGGCTGGAATTCCGCCTGCCGCCGCGTGCCGAAGCACTGGCGTGGCTGCAAGGGCAGGGGCACTCCGCAGCTGTCGCGCAGGAAGCCCTGGACGCCGCCCGCGGCCATCCCGGCCTGGCCGACCAATGGCTGCGCGAGGACGGCTTGGTCCTGCGCAAGCAGATCGCCAGCGACCTGGACAAGCTCGCCCGCGGCCAGCTGGGCGTGGTGGAAACCGCGCAGAAGTGGGCCAACGACGATCTGGCCGACGCCCGCCTGCGCCACGCCGCCGATCTGGCCCTGGCCCGCGCCAGCGACGCCGGCTTGACCGACACCGCCCGATTGACCAAGCTGGCCGCGTGGTTCGACGCCGCCAACCGGACAAGGGATTTGCTGCGTACCACCGTCCGGGGGGATCTGGCGGTGGCCGAACTGCTGCTGCTGTGGACGCGACAGATGGGCGAACCGCGCCCCACCCGCGCCGCACGCGGCTGACGTCACAAGGAGCAAGGGGACACCGATGAACACACCCGCCGCCACCGGTCGCCAGGGCATCCTGTCGCTCGCCGTCAAGGACAAGGCCGCCCTCTACAACGCCTACATGCCCTTCATGAAGGGCGGCGGCATCTTCGTCCCCACGCCCAAGCGCTACTTCCTGGGCGACGAAGTCTTCCTCCTGCTCACCCTCCCCGAATCCACCGAACGCCTGCCCGTCGCGGGCAAGGTGGTGTGGGTGACCCCCGCCGGCGCCCAGGGCGCCCGCACCGCCGGCATCGGCGTGCAATTCCCGGACAACAGTGATGGCGAAGCCATCAAGAACCGCATCGAGACCATTCTAGCCGGCACGCTGAACGCGGATAAGCCGACGCATACGATGTAGCAAGGAACGCAATTAGTCGCTTAAGGAGGGCGACAGAACTGAGCATAGGAGAATCTGCGACGACCACCAGTCCTCTTTGAGAGCTGGTGTCGTCTGCATTAACTGCGTTCAAGCAAAGTGATATCTCCAATTGGCCGAAACGTGCAGAGAATGTCCTGAATGCGCAATGGAAAATCTGAGGAAAGGGAATGGCAGATTTCGCAAATACCAATCAACTGATACGGCAGCTATCTAGCATTCTTAGTATAGAGAAGCTTCCCGTTGGGTTCTTTGTCGGCGCAGGATGCCCCGTATCGATACGGGTTCCAATCGTAGTAAACGAGAGCGATGAGATGGGAGTCGGGCCCCTCATTCCCGATGTTGCCGGTCTAACAAACATTGTTAAGACTGAACTGGCGGGTGTAGAGGAAGTAAAAGATTCCTTTGCCAAGGTTATGAAATCTATCGAGGAAGATGGAAAAAAAGATCCCAACATAGAAGTCATCTTGGGGTTTGTGCGAACACTAGCCGCCGCCGCCGGAAACGGAGAGGCAAGGGGTCTTACGAAGGAGCAATTAGCTGGAATCGATAGGAGAATTTGTGAGTCAATCTCCGATAAAGTTAGTAAGAAGCTCCCGGAATCAGAAAGCGCCTATCAAAATCTTGCCTCATTCATTGAGCCAAGACGAAGTTGTGCAACAGAAATTTTTACGACGAATTATGATCTTCTTATGGAGCAGGCCTTGGAAAGGGCGGGAGTTCCATATTTTGATGGATTCGTAGGAAGTCATGAGCCTTTTTTTGATTTGGTTGCGATAGACCAGGATTTGCTTCCTTCACGCTGGGCGAGGCTTTGGAAGCTCCACGGGTCAATAAACTGGCGAAAAAATGAGGAGACTAAAAGGGTTTGCAGAACCATGTCTCCAGATTCTGGTGTCGAATTACTCATACACCCATCTCATCACAAGTACGACGATAGTCGTCGAATGCCGTATTTCGCATTGATAGACAAGCTAAAGGCATTTCTTAGGAATGATGGGAAGCCTGTCGCATTGTTCCTTCACGGGTTCTCTTTCTCGGATGAGCATTTGAATGCTGTTCTGGAGGAGGGTATGAGGGCAAACCCACAAGCCGCTTGCTTTGCTATCCAGTACGCTGCTCTTGATTCATATCCGGATGCAGTAAAGCTGGCAAATCGTTGCCCAAATCTGACCGTTTACGCGCGGGACGCGGAGTACTCTAAAGGGCAGAGAAAGACTTGGATGATATCCCCATCCCCGCAGAATTTTTCGCTCAAAGATATCTTCTCTTGGGATCAGGATGCGCTTGAGAAGACGGGTGGGGATGTGGTGGCTGCTCTAGAACTAGGGGATTTCAAGAAGTTCGGATCGTTCCTAAAGTCGCTTTCTGGCGTCGAACCTGAAATGGACAAGACGAAATGAATCGGGATGCAACGGCTCTTGGGCGTGTCGCCGATGTTGCAGGATCTACCGTAAGGGTAAGACTATTTCGCTCGACATCATCTGGCCTTAGCTTCATAGAAGGAAAGCCCTACCGAATTGGACAAATAGGTGGTTTTGTTAGAATTCCTTTGGGGTATGTAGACCTTTACGGAGTTGTGTCCAGCGTCGGTGCAAGTGCGGTTCCAGACAAGCTGGCTAACGAAGATGCGGATTCAAAATGGATGGAGGTGCAACTAGTAGGGGACGGAACTCCGCGAGAAGGATTTCAGCGGGGCGTATCCCAGCATCCAACGGTAGGTGATGTTGTTCATCTGGTTACGGAGAATGATCTAAAGATTCTGTATGGAAGGCCGGCGGATCCGGCATATGCAAGAATAGGATCTCTCGCGGGCTCGGAAACGATTCCTGCATTGGTGGACGTCAACAAACTCGTCAACAGGCACTGTGCGGTAGTTGGGACAACTGGTTCGGGTAAATCAACCACTGTCGCCGGCCTTCTATCGATACTTTCCGATCCTGAGAAGTATCAGTCATCCAGGATATTCGTGGTCGATGTACACGGAGAATATTCGAGGGCGCTTGCAGATCGAGGGAAAGTATTTCGGGTTGGAGCTGAAGAAGGACAGAGTGAACTTAGCATTCCTTACTGGGCATTGAGCTTTGATGAGCTCTGTGCTGCTGTCTTCGGTCAAGTAGACGAGCCAAGACACAGGGCTCTTTTAGTAGACAAGGTCGTAGACCTTAAGAGGCAGGCAAGTGCTGGTAAAGATGGTTTTCCAACGGAAGACCAAATTACCGCAGATACCCCCGTTCCGTTCAGCATACACAAGTTCTGGCTTGACCTTCATACAGAGGTCTATGCCACGCATGCGGTGAAATCCGGTGAAGTTCAGACCGATGAGAACATTGCCTACGTATCGAGTGCAAACGGGGTTCCCGTCCAAAAAGGCGATGCGATGGCGGGTATTCCTCCAAAGTTCCGCCCTGTGAAGGACGTCAAGGAGGATCCGGACAAGGTTAGATACCGGCAATCGCCATTCGGGGCTCTGTCAAAAGTGATTGATACGCTTGGTGCTAGATTGCGTGACAAGCGTATGGACTTTTTGCTGAGGCCGGGGGAATTTTGTCCGGACATAGAGGGGCATGCTGAGTCGGATCTGGATGTTTTACTTGAGAAATGGATTGGTCATGAGCAAGCAATAACAGTTCTTGACCTTTCAGGCACTCCGCCTCAGATCCAGTCGGAACTAGTTGGCGCACTGATTAGGTTGGTCTATGACGCTCTGTTCTGGTCTAGGAATCTCCCGGAAGGTGGGCGAGAAAGACCTGTCTTATTCGTCTTGGAAGAAGCGCATTCCTATCTTTCGGGGAGTTCTTCTGCGGTTGCCGTTAAGCGCATTGCAAAGGAAGGAAGAAAGTACGGTATATCAATGATGCTGGTTACACAGCGGCCGTCTGAAATAGATTCAACAATCTTGTCTCAGTGCGGGACAGTTTTCGCCATGAGACTAACAAATTCCTCTGATCGAGGGCACGTGAGTAGCGTGGTGAGCGACAACATGAGCGATCTGATGTCTATGCTACCAGTCCTCAGAACGGGCGAGGCGATTGTTGTAGGGGAAGCGGTTAACCTCCCTATGCGCGCACTTATTACACCCCCGCCGTTAAGTCGACGCCCGGAGAGCGGGGATCCCGTCGTTGCTGTTATGGTTACAGAGGAAGGTCCGATCGGTAATGCGGGATGGAACCAGCCAAGATTGAATGGGCGATATGATCTGGTCCTTCATGCTTGGCGTATGCAAGACGCAAAACTCATAAGCTTTAAGGCAGAGCAGATAAAAAAGGAGTGATGTATGGAACGGATGGCGGTTAGCTCAACCAATATAGCTTCAGTTGGGTACGATGAAGGGAGTCAAACACTTGAGATCGAGTTCGTCAGCGGGCAAGTATACGAATACTATGATGTGCCAGCTTCAGTGTATGCAGAATTCTTGGATGCTGGATCCTTGGGGAATTATCACCATGCGAATATCCGAGGAGTTTATAGATATCAGCGGATCTAACACTTGGGTGTGGTGATGTGAGTTTCAATGTTAGTCGACTCCAATCCCACCCTGTAGCAGACTCCTTCTCCGGAGTTTAGAAGCTCCTCTTACAGCGGAAGCCACCACCGAAACGCGGTGGCTTTTCCGTATTGCGTGTCACAATACGGGCCGACGCAAAGCTCTGCGTCGGGAGGGTGGCTAATACAACACCCGTCAGGGAAATACGCCCACCGTCTGTAAGCGGCTTCTAACCTCCCGACAACCACGCACATCCCGTGCGTGGAGAGCAGAAGGAGTGTTTGCATGAAAGGGAAGAAGAAGCCCGCCGCCGCCATCCCCGACGGGGACTGGGCCTACCTGTTCACCGAGGAAGCCGTGGCAAGCCTGCGCCGCATGCACGAACAGGTGCAGATGGCCGCCGTTCTGATCGCCCCGCGCAAGCACCTGGACGACGACCTCCACATCCCCGTCCACATCCTGCCCCTCACCGAACTGCTCTACGACCACGCCAGCCGCCTGCGCGAAGCCCTGCACGCCGCCCGCCGCATCCGACGCAAAGACCTCAATCCGCGCTGACGCAGCCCCGGACTGGCCGCGCCAACGCGTGGGCCGGCCAGTCCACCACGCGGCGCGCGCCGGCACCGGAACAGCGCCGCGCACGCACGGGCCGGATTCTCGCGCCGCCGAATGTTTCAGACGATTCCTATGGTGAGGGGCTTCTCCAGTAGGGCCACTTCGTACCCACTGTCTGTGTTGTCGAACCATTGCCGATGACCGTACTTGGCCATCGAGTCCAGCGACAAGACAGGTTGAGTGGAGCGCGCGCCTTGGGGGTCTTGATTCCAGGCACGCAGAAACGGCGAATCTCGAACAGGGGGCGGTATGAAGACTCCAATGGCGTTGGCCTTGCTGTTGCTCGTGGGCACCTATGCGGAATGCGCAATTGCGGGACAGACGTGTGTGACGGTTAGTGTGCAAGTGAAGGACCCGAAGACCGGTGATATGCAAATCTCCCAACAGCTTGTCTGCTGGGATAGTTCGGAGCCTGGGGGATGGGATGGCGGAAATCCCTTGTTCCCGGATCACCCGGAGAGAGGTCCGTACTGCAACAATCTCATGTTGAAAAAGCCCGAGAGCTGCCTGGGAGAGGAAGCGATAGTGGGGGCGCCCTTCGGAACGGGGCGATACCATCCGGGCTCCGGCTTGGCGGCCGCGATTTTCAACTCGACCAATAGCACCCTTGCGCTGCAAACGCGCACGCTGATATCCAATGCTCTTTCGGCTCATACTGCGTCTCTGGCGAGAGGCACGATCCCTGTCCAAACCGCAAACACCAATCTTCTCGGGGCGATGAGGTTGGCTTGCAGCTCTCAGGCCGCCCACGATGAACGAAATCCTCCACTGACGCCGTGGGTCGGAGGCATATCACCCGCCATGCGGGCCTGCTTGGGAATGCTGAGCCGTCTTAGTGGCGAAGCCGGCTTATCTTTTGGCGCGTTCTACCTGGACTGGTTGCATACGCTGGGAATAAATCTGGCGGACCTGAAAGTCCCCCAGACGTTGATCAATTGGTTGGCGCCCGAGAATTCGCTGCGGGTCAAGTATGAGCTCATCAATGGGCAGGTGAAATGCAACGCTTGGTATAAGGAGGTCGTCAGAAATGGCTGCTAACAAGAGAATTGCGATGTTGGTGGTGATGGCCTTTCTCGTCGGATCCGGCTACTGGTTTTTATTTCGCGGGTATGGCGAGCAGGCAGCGCCGACGGCCTCCTCGTTGGAGCAGGAATTCGAGCAAAAAATGACTGCACCATTGGAAGCCACCTCAAGAGTGGCAAGCGCCTCAATGCCGGCCGGATCTTCCAGTGTTTTCCTGCGCTACCAATGCCCGCCTGAAACGAAGGACTGCGAGCGCAATCCCAATGTGGCCTCCACTCCGGAGGAAGCCCAATGGTTGCTGACACACGGCTATCCCACGGTCAAACAGATTGAGGATCTCCGTACGCGTTCCACGGCGGACTACAGGGAGGAATACATGCGGACAGGCAGCAAGGTTGCCCAGTCGCTCTACGCGATGAGCTTGGCGCTGAATGGTCAGGCAAGAACCGCGATCGGCCTACTTTCTGACGGGGCGAAACAGGGAAACATCTACGCGTTTCATTTGCTGTCTGACATCTACCGCCTCACCGACGAGTTGGCCAACCTGACGACCAGCGCGGCTTACCTGCGTGCGGCCTACCTGGCAGGCGATTCCCGTGCGGCGGACCGATACGCCTACCAGTTCGGCATTCTTTCGCCACCGGAAAACCTGGTCGCCGACAAGGAGGCCTTCCAGCTTTTCAAGATCTTCGGGCGGGGACGCAACTATCTGCGTCCCTGACGGCGCATCAATGGGGACACGGGGTCACCACCTGCTTTCAAGAAAAAAAGCGTCACCGATGAGAAGGCGTGACCGTTGGATAGCGGTTGCCGCGACGGTTGTGGTGTAGTGGATGCTGTTCAATCTGCTGAGGTCGGTTGAACCCGCGGCGGGGCCAGGCATGGATTCCACGCCGTTGCGGGTGCGATACATCGCACGTGCGGAGCCACCGCCGCCCAGTCTTCGTACCGAAGTGCGGGTGATCCGGGCGTCCGCACAACAGGGCAGCATCCTTCTGTCCTGGTCAGACGCCTGCCTGATACGTCGGCGCGGCCGGAAACGGGCGAGGACATCGACACGACAGGGAAAGAGTCATTGACACCGCTCCGTCTTGAACTTTCGAGCGCACACGTTCCCGACTTTTCCCGGCAAGTCTTGAAAGGCGACACTCGCCTGGACCGCTTCGCCGCTCCTCCCGAGCGCATCCCCATGCGCAAACCCCTCACCGGCAAGGACGTCATCGAGGGTGCCGCCCAGATACTCGGCTTCTGGCCGCCGGGTTACACCACCGACCCCTGTCCTCGTATCCGTCGCAACATCGATGAGCTGAAGACGGATGCCAGCGCCGCTGGTCGCGAGCGTCTGGATCAGGAAATGGCGCGACAGGCGCGGTATTGCCCGTAGCCTTTCAGACTGGCCGCGCCAACGAGGGAATGGAACCATCCCTCACGGCGACGCCGGCTCCTCGTAGCTGGCGTCCAGCAGCGCGGTCGCCATGTCGCCGATGCGCATATGGTCGAAGCTGGTGTTGTTGGCGAGAATCACGCTGTGCCCGTCTTCCAGCACCCGCCAGGCGAGTACCCGGAACGCGCCGTTGGATCCGTATTCCCACGCCACCTGGCGCGGCTTTCCCGCCACCGGCAACGTCTTGACGCGACCGCCCAGCGCGTAGCTTTGCGCGGGCCGAACCACTTCCATCAACGTGACGACGCTGGCGGCGGACAGGACGCGATGGTCGAAGACCGCGTCCATCAGCCGTTGCAGGTCACCGATGCTGGTGTAGTAGCCGCCGGCCAGCATCATGAAATCGGGCACCGGATTGAGCCGGGGCGTCACGACCGGTTGCAACGCCGCATAGCCCACGGCCATGCCGGTGACGTTGATCGAGTCGCCGGAGAAGGTGCCGCTGTCACGCAGTGCCAGCGGGACGGTCAGCAGGGTTCGCACGAGCGCGGCATAGGGTTGCCCGCTGACGCGTTCGACAATCGCCTTGACGATCAGCCAGTTCGAGTGCGAATAGTCCCAGTCGGTCCCCGGCTCGAACGCCAGGTCGCCGCTGGCGTAGGTGCGTACCGCCGTAGCGTTGTCCAGTGACCGCTGTTTGAGCGAAGGGTCGCCCTTGACCGCGGCATCCCACTGGTTGGGCACGCCACTGGAATGGCTCATCAGCCAGCGCAGCGTGAGCTTGCGACCGGTATCGGGCCGGTAGTCCGGCAGATACGTGGTAATCGGCTCGTCCAGCGCCAGGCGCCCCTGTTCCACCATCCGCAGCGTCACGATGGCCGCGATCCACTTGGAAATCGAACCGGCCTCGAAGCGCGTCAGCGGCGTCATCGGCGTTCCGGCCTCCGCGTCCGCCGTGCCGAAGGTGCCGCTGTAGATTTCCTGGCCATCCCGCGTGACCAGCACGGTGCCGTTGAAGCCTTCCTCGCGGGCGAATTTCTCCGCGATTTCCTTGCATTTTCCGCAGTCGGCGCGGACTTGGCCGGGCAGAAGAAGGGTGAACAGGGCAACCGCCAAACCTGTCAGAACGCGGGGTGGAACACCGATGACGGACGAGGGCATGGGCGCGGCAAGGTGAGGAAGACTGGCATTGGATGCCGAGGGGGCGTCGAGGGTTTAAGAGCCCGTTGACGACCTTCGCCGCGTCAGTGTCGGAAAGGCCGGGTAGACGCATCGCGAGCCGGCCCGTCCGGCGCCATCCGGGTATGTCGGTGTCACCGCACGCCGCTACATGTTCCGGTTGATTTCCCGCACGTCCGGAACCGCACTCTTGCGTTCACTGTACCGATCGACCAGATAGTCGCTCCGGTCCCTGACCAGCAGGGTGAACTTCATCAGTTCCTCCATGACATCCACCACGCGGTCATGGAAGGGCGATGGCTTCATCCGACCGTCGTCGTCGAACTCCTGCCATGCCTTGGCGACCGAGGATTGATTGGGAATGGTCACCATGCGCATCCAGCGTCCCAGCACCCTCAGCGCATTGACCACGTTGAACGACTGCGAGCCGCCGCAGACCTGCATGACCGCAAGGGTCCGCCCCTGTGTGGGTCGAACGCTGCCATCCTCCAGCGGCAGCCAGTCGATCTGGTTCTTGAACACGCCGGTGATCGTGCCGTGGCGCTCCGGGGAGACCCAGACCTGTCCCTCCGACCATCGGGACAACTCGCGCAGTTCCCTGACCTTGGGATGGTCTTTCGCCACGCTGTCGAGCATCGGCAGGTCATGCGGATCAAAGACGCGGGTCTCGGCGCCGAGATGGCGCAGGATGCGTTCGGCTTCCAGGGCCAGCTTGCGGCTGAAGGATTGCGGCCGCAGGGAGCCATAGAGCAGCAGGATGCGTGGTGGGTGGCCTTGGGCCGCGCCCAGCAGCTCATGACGGGGAAGGGGCAGGAGGTGATGGGCGATGTGGGGGAGTTCGGAGGTCATGGCTTGTTCTGCCCTATTTATTCGATTATTCTAGAAATATGGAAACTAAACAAGCAATAGCCGCCCTGACCGCACTGGGGCACGCCTCGCGCCTTGCCGCGTATCGCCTGCTGGTGGAAGCCGGGCCGGCCGGCCGCATGGCGGGGGAGATCGCCGAGGCGCTGGCGATTCCGAACGCCACGCTGTCTTTCCATTTGAAGGAACTGGTCCAGGCGGGCCTGGCGGAAAGCGAGAACCGGGGCCGGAATGTCTGCTACCGGGCCAACTTCGACGCCATGAACGGGCTGGTCACCTATCTCACCCACAACTGCTGCGCCGGTTCGAATGACGATGCGTGCGCCCCTTCTCCCGGCTGCGATTGCTGATTCCAGAGGTCCCCATGAAACGTCGTGTTCTTTTCCTTTGCACCGGCAATTCCGCGCGCAGCGTTCTGGCCGAGGCCACGCTGCGGGCCTGGGCGGGCCACCGGTTCGAGGTGTTCAGCGCCGGCAGCCAGCCCGCGGGCGAAGTGAATCCCCATGCGCTGTCGCTGCTGTCGGCCGAAGGCATTTCCACGGCCGGACTGCGGAGCAAATCGTGGGACGAGTTTGCGGGCGAAGGCGCGGCACCGATGGATCTGGTGGTCACGGTGTGCGATTCGGCCGCCGCTGAAACCTGTCCGGTGGTGTTCGGCGACTTCCTGCGCGTTCATTGGGGGCTGCCGGATCCGGCGGCGGCGCAGGGGAGTGACGAAGAGAAGCGCGAAGCCTTCAGACAAGCGCATCGCGTCATCAAGGCCAGGTTGCTGGCGTTTCTGGCGTTGCCGGCGGACGCATGGAATGACCGGCAAGCGCTCAAGGCTCAACTGGATCGGATCGGCTTCGTGGAGCCCGAGGACGAGGTCATTCCTCATGGCTGAGGCCGCCCCGCGCATCGGCTTCTTCGAGCGCTACCTGACGATCTGGGTGGCGCTGTGCATCGTGATCGGCACGGGGCTGGGGCACTTCTTTCCCGCCGTATTCGCGCGGCTGGGCGCGATGGAAGTCGCCAAGGTCAATCTGCCCGTCGCCGCGCTGGTCTGGACGATGATCATTCCGATGCTGCTGAAAGTGGATTTCAGCGCGATGAAAACGGTGGGACGGCACTGGCGCGGTATCGGCGTCACGCTGTTCATCAACTGGGCGGTCAAGCCGTTCTCGATGGCGCTGCTGGGCTGGATATTCCTGCGCCACGTGTTCGCGGATGCATTGCCGGCCGGGCAAATCGATTCGTACATGGCGGGCCTCATCCTGCTGGCGGCCGCGCCCTGCACCGCGATGGTGTTTGTCTGGAGCAACCTGTGCCGCGGCGATGCGAACTTCACGCTGAGCCAGGTGGCGCTGAATGACGCCATCATGATCGTGGCGTTCGCTCCGCTGGTGGCGCTGCTGCTAGGGCTTTCCGCCATCACGGTTCCCTGGGACACGCTGGTGATTTCGGTGGGGCTCTACATCATCGTCCCCGTCGCCATTGCCGTCGTGATGCGCCGCTGGCTGCTGGGGCGGAGCGGGGAGAAAAGGCTGGAGAAGGTGCTGCATGCGCTGGGGCCGTACTCGCTGGCCGCGCTGCTGCTGACACTGGTTCTGCTCTTCGGCTTCCAGGGCAGGCAGATCATCGAACAGCCGCTGGTGATTGCCATCCTGGCCGTTCCCATCCTCATCCAGGTCTATTTCAATTCCGGGCTGGCCTACCTGCTGAATCGTCGCCTTGGCGTCGCCCACAACGTGGCGGGTCCTTCGGCGCTGATCGGGGCGAGCAACTTCTTTGAACTGGCGGTGGCCACCGCGGTGGGCCTGTTCGGCGTCCACTCCGGCGCGGCGTTGGCGACGGTCGTCGGTGTGCTGATTGAAGTTCCCGTGATGCTGTCCGTCGTCGCCATCGTGAATCGTTCGCAGGCGTGGTACTGCCTCGGAACTGGCCGCGCTCTTCAAGCCAGGTGAAACCGGATGCGCAGGGACGCGGCTGCCACGTTCATTGCGCGGCGAGCACGGGATGTTTTCTTCAGGGGGAGCGGCAGGAGGCTTGGCATCGCTCACGGGCAGCGTTTCCAGACGCGCCAGTCCTGCCTCGTTTGCTATGAACCGCTGATCACGGTCGGTTCTGGCGTCCCGTGCTCCAGAACGCCGATATCCAGCAACCACGCCTTGAGCAGGGCGGGCCACATTCCGACCACGGGATGAACCATGCGCCGCAACCCGAACGCGTGGCCGCCCCTGGCGAACAGATGCACTTCGGCGGGGACGCCCGCGGCATTCAGGGCGCGGGCGTACAGGGTGCTGTTGCAGACGGGATCCACGTCGTCGTCCCAGGCCTGCAGCAGGAAGGTGGGGGGCGTGTCCCGGGTGACCCGGATGCTGGTTTCCAGGGTGTCGCCATCCCGGCACAGGTGGCCGGGATAGAAAGCGATGGCGAAATCCGGACGACTGCTCAGCTTGTCCACCGCATCGACGGGTGGGTAGGCGGGCACAACGATGTTGCTGGTCTGCGCCACCAGGAATCCGCCGGCGGAGAAACCCATGACGCCGATCTTGCCCGGGTCGAGACGCCGTTCTTCCGCCTGGGCGCGCACCAACCGGATCGCGCGTTGCGCGTCCTGAAGTGGAAAGCACGGGCATTCCGTGGGCCAGTGATGGTTGTCCCGCGTCGGCACCCGGTACTTCAGCAGGAAGCAGGTGATGCCTTGCGACGTCAGCCAATCGCAGATTTCGGTGCCCTGCTTGGTGACCACGACGGCCCGGAAGCCACCGCCGGGCAACACGATGACGCCGACACCCGTGTTCTTTCCTTTGGGCGGAAAGACGGTCAGGGTTGGGCGAGAAACATCCCACGCCGCTTCGGAGGTGGTCCCATGGAGCGCGTCGGGCGTCCGGGCGATCTCGATGCGTTCCGGCGCGGGTGCGCCCGGTTTCATGTCCGGCGCGGCGCCGGGCCATATCGGGATTTGCTTCAGCCCTTCCGGCGGCTGCCACGGACCGGATGCCCAGGTGCTTTCATCTTTGGAATCCGGGGACGCTTTTGTCGCCTTGGCGGCGTCCCGCGTGCTTTGAGCCAGCGCGGAAGAGGCCATGAGGGCGGCGACCGTCAGCGTGCAACAGAAGAGCATGAGATTACGCAGCACTTTCCATTCTCCATGGGAGCGGGCAGTGAGTCGGCGCGAAATGGACTCGATGCAGCCGGAGCAACATCGCGCCGGAAACGGTGCGTCGGGATTCTGGAGTCCTCCATGACAACACGTCAACGCATCCCGGAACGTCGCGCGCAAGCAGCAACGCTTCTTCGAAGAAGCCAATGACCGGCACCTGTAGTTTGATGAAGCGGGCGAGCATCCGAGTCCTGGACGCCCGCCGGAAGCGTGCGATTGACGAGCTGGCGAGGGCATGTCCAGAATCCGCGTAGTAGGGGCAATCGTAGTTCGCCAGCATGGAGGGACGTCATGACCCAGACCGTTGTTCCCGTTCTTCGCGCGACCGACGCGGCGATCAGCCTCCCGTTCTATACCGAAGGCCTGGGGTTCACTGTCGACTGGGAGTATCGGCACGAACCAGGCTTTCCCGTCTTTGCGCAACTCACGCGGGAGGGGCAGTCGATCTTCCTGACGGAACACGCAGATGACTGCCAGGTCGGTGGCGCCGTTCACTTCATGGTTCCGGCGGTGGACGAGTGTTATCGGGCGTTTCAGGCAACGGGACTTGTCAAGGCCAAGCCGCCCCACAACACCGCGTGGAAGACGCGCGAACTCCAGATTGTCGACCCGGATGGCAACCGGCTTACCTTCTCCACCGAGCTTGCCGGCTGAATCTTCATTCGAGCCGGAGCCGCTTCCGGGTCTGGCTTGATTCACGCGTCGGGAGAAAGGGCGGTGTGGTTCGAGGTGCCCGCTATCGACCCGAAGCCGGCATTACACGCGGTGCGGTAGCGATGGGGACGAGACCCTGTCGACCGCCCGGAGGCATTGGAACCGCGGTTTTTGATGGCGACGGACGGAACCGGGCCGCAACGCTCGCGGGTTGACGCATCTTCACAGTCCATCCACATACGCCAATGTCGCCTGAAGGCTACTGATGACTCCGCCAAAAAGGCCGCTATATTTCGAGCTCCCAGACGAAGGAGGTTGGAATGTTTATGACCCAGCAACATCTGAAAATGGCACGTGCGCTCGGCGTGGCGATCGTCGCTCTGAGTCTTGGCGCCTGCGCCACCTACAAGGACGAGTTCGCAACGATCAACTCGCGCCTCGATCAACTCGACACGAAGGTGCAGGGTGCGGCTCAAAGCGCCGAATCCGCCAATCAATCCGCGCAGCAGGCCAACCAGCGGTTGGATCAGATGGAAGGCCGTCTCCAGCGGCTGGAAAGCGCGCCCCGCCGTTCGCCGCGCGGTTGATCGCGCTTGCACCGTTTGTGACGAACGGTTTGCATCCGGGACCCGGCGGCCTTGCTGGCCGCCGGTCTCCTTTCTTCCCCCAGTTTTCGTTCTGATGAGCCGTCCTATCCGTACGTATCTACATCCTGCGATCCGGGCCGCCTGTGGCGCGCTGGCGCTGACGCTGGCGTTCACGAGCGTTGGCGTGGCCAGCGCCAGGGATGCCGCCGCGCAACCGATAACCGCCGCCGATCAGCTTCCGCGAGGACAGGAAGTGTCCGATACGGTGATTGAGCTCGCGGGCTGGGTGGTCGCAAGCAAGGACAACCTGGGCTATCCGTTCGCGATCCTGGACAAGGCCGCCGCGCAGGTCCTGGTGTTCGGCGGAGACGGCCGGCTTCGCGGCGCCGCGCCCGGGCTCTTTGGCTCGGCGATCGGCGATCACACGGCCCCCGGTATCGCCGGCCTCGCGCTTCGCGAAATTCCGGGCCGGGATCGCACGACGCCTGCTGGCCGCTTTGTCGGGGGCTTCGGCCCGTCGATCGATGCGGGGCGCGTGTTGTGGGTGGACTACGAGTCCGCGGTCTCCATCCACCCCACCGCGACCGGCGTCCCGGCCGAGAAACGCCCCGAACGCCTCGCATCGCCTTCGCCGGACGACAACCGCGTCACCCATGGCTGCATCAACGTCTCGCCCGAGTTCTACGAGCAGATCATCGGTCCGACGTTCGAGCGGGGCGGGGTGTTCTACATCCTGCCGGAGAAGGAATCGCTGGCGGAGACTTTCCCCGAGTTCGCGCAAAGTCGCGCGACTGCGCAAGGCAACGATGGAAAACGCGCACGGCGCGCCCGCAAGTGAAGGACGCGTCAGCGCGTTTCCTTTGATGTGCGGCACATGCGTTCTTGACTCAGACATCCATGTCCTCGACATCGCTTCGCCCCGTTCGCCCCGTTCGCCCCGTTCGCCCCGTTCGCCCCGTTCGCCCCGTTCGCCCCGTTCGCCCCGTTCGCTCAGTGAACGGGGCTGACCATTCATTCAAGTCGAAGCGTCTTCGCGGGTCAGCTTGATCCCGGAATGGGGCCGTGTCCGTTCGAGGTCGGAAGCGGACATCAACCAGCGATTCCGCTGTCGTTCCCAAGGTTGGCGTCGTCGCATCTCCCGCACCGCGTTCCGGTCCGCTTCGCGCCATGTTGGCCGCGTCCGTCATCCGTCGGCTTGCTGGCCTGCCCCTGCGCCCCTAAGATCGACACCTTGTTGCGTTGTAGGCGGACCACGGGGGCCGTCATCGGGCCGTTGGGCGAAAGGAAGCATCGTGCGGAAGGACAATTATTGGTTTCCAGCACGGAAATACGGCTGGGGCTGGGGTCCGCCGGTCCGGTGGCAAGGCTGGGTGGTCTATGGCCTGGCCTTGATACTTCTGGTTTCCACCTTCTTCGTGTTTCCACCCGCCACGGATCTCGTGCCATTCCTGACCAGCACATGGGGCGTTCTCCTGGTACTCGTTGCCATATGCTTCATCAAGGGCGAACCTCCGCGCTGGCGTCAGGGCAAGTAAAAGCCGGCTACATCCATCTGAAACCGAATCAGCGGCTCGCCGAAGGCGGGGCGGCAGGTCAACAATGAATGGGTGGGCCATACGGCTCTGCAGCCAGAAGTGTTTGGAGATGACCGATGATTGAACTGCCCGTAAGAGATCCCTGTGACCTGTGTGAAACGGCGGGCCGCGAAGACAGGTGGGCGATTATCGATGAGAGCGAACATACGCTCACCGTGATCAATCCATGGCAGTTCGAAGTTGGCCAGTGTTGCGTCATCACGCGTCGACATATCGCGACGCTGCTCGATCTTTCCCGCCAGGAATGCGAGGAAATACTGATCTCCGCCAAGCGGGTCGCCGAGGCGCTCGTCAGAACGTATCAGCCCCTCGGAATCCTGACGTTCCAGAACAACGGGGTCTACAGCGGACAGGAAACACCACACTTCCATTTTCACGTCGTGCCCCGGCAGAAGGGGAGCGACTGGGGCATAGGCCCGCCGCAACTTGCGACATTCGATGGTGCCGGGCGTCAAAGGGGCACACCCCATGATTCCGGCGGAGATGCGCAGCGTTTGGCGCGCGTTCGGGTTTCCGCCGGACAACTGGCTGAAACCGCGGGCCTGATTCGTTCGAATCTGCCGAAGTAGGCCGGTGTAGCCGCGCTGCGGATTCGATGTTCGTCTTCCAGGGGGGGCGGCCCGTGGAGAGTCTCGCCAAGGTGTTCGTCAAAGACGGCAACGGATACTTCGGGTGAGATTGAAGGCCAGTTCATCCCATTGCCCTGAAAGGGACGTCGCCCGATTCAGGTGTTGGCGTTGCATACGCCACGCTGCTGCTTGTCGCATCCGGAATGAGGTGCGGCGGGAAATCCCCGCCGCACCGGAACGGAACCAGGCTTGTACCCCACGGGCTCAAACACGCTTCCGCAGAGGCAACAGCATCGGGACCCTGCGTTGGTAGTCGCGATACGCATCACCGTGGATGGCAACCAGATCGCGTTCCTCCAGGAACTTGACCGCGACCACGATGTAAGCGGTGACCACGACGGCGAACAGCAGATGTCCCAGGCTCATGCCGGGCGTGACCCAGAACGCGATCAGGAATCCCAGCATCAGCGGGTGGCGCACGATCCGGTACATGGCGCGCAGGACGAAGGGCTCGTCCTTCGGGGAACGCCGCCGCGCGTGAAGCCACACTTGCCGCAGGCCGAACAGTTCGAAGTGATTGATCGCGAACGAACTGGTCAGCACCAGCAGCCAGCCCAGCAGGGAGATCGCCCATAGCAATCCCCTCGCCAGACCGTTGTCCACCTGCCAGATGACCTGCGGCAGGGGACGCCACTGCCAGAACAGCAGCGCCAGCACCAGGCTGCTCACCAGCACGAAGGTGCTGCGTTCAATCGGTTGCGGCACGAAACGCGTCCACCACCGCTTGAACGCGGGCCGCGCCATGCCGCTGTGCTGGACGGCGAACAGGGCCAGCAAGGCGATATCGATCATCAGTGCGGTCGCAAGGGGCGTGGCCGCCCCGTTGTCGATGTGTTTCGGCACGCCCATGCCGGCGACAAAGGCGATGGCGTACAGAAACGTCACCAGGAATGCCGCGTAGCAGACGCCGCCGTACAACACGGCCAGTGAACGGGACATGGTCGGTTTCCTCCTAGCGGTAGAAGTAGGGGGCCAGGACGTTCACCTGGGTGATGCGTTCCAGCGGCAGGTTGTTGTCGCCCGCGGCCCGGCGGATGGCTTCGGGATCCGGACCGTCGTAGATGCAGAACGTCTTGCTCTTGTCGGCACTCACATAGGAGTGCACCCAGGTCACGCCTTCCCTGGCGTTGGTGGCGACCACGCCGAGGCAGGCGCGGGCGCCCACTTCGGTCATGGGGATGTTGAGGCCTGTGGGGAAATTGCGTTCGATGACGTAACGGGGCATGGGAGTTTCTCCGGAAGGATGGCGAATGCCGTGGTGGCGCGACCGTGCGGCCGCGCACCTGGCGGGCTCAGTGGGCTTCGAGGGTGACGGGCACTTCGGTGATGGTGTCGACCGGCAGGTGGTTCGCCTGCGCCGCCTGGCGGATGGCGGCTTCGGTCGGACCTTCGTAAACGCAGAAGGTCTTGGTCTTGTCGCCGTTGGCGAAGGACATCAGCCATTTGACGCCGAACCGGGCATTGGTCTGGTTGACCTTGGCCTTGGTGTCGGCGTCCAGACCGTCAAGCGCGCCCTTGGGGAAGGAACGCTGGATGAGATAGCGGTGGTTGGCGCCGGTCGCGCCGCTCTTGGCGCTCGTGGCGTTCGCCGCCGCGAAGCCGGTCAGGGCCAGGGCGCACAGGGCGGCGACGGCCAGCGCGTGCAGGGGATTGAGGGCGGTTTTCATTTGGGGATTCCGTAGTGGGCACAGCGGATTGCTGTGCTGGAAAGGTTACGGAGCCCCCTTGCGCGCCGCGTCGGCGAGCCTGCCCAGATTGCGCGGGGCGATTGCCTATTTTCTGGCGCGGATGCCCATCGCCAGCGCGGCGGCCACGGCTTCGGTGCGGGTGCCGACGCCGAGCTTGGCGAAGGCGGCGGCGACGTGGTGGTCCACCGTGCGCACCGAACGCGACAGGCGCTGGGCGATCTGGGCGTTGCGCAGGCCGCCGCACAGCAGTTGCAGGACTTCGATTTCGCGTGAGGTCAGGGCGCAGGGATTGGCCTGGGTGGAGGCGCGCTGGCCGCGCGGGACGCCGCGGACGCCCGCTTCGCGCAACGCGCGGCGCAGGCGCGCGACCATCGGGTTGGCACCGAGGCGCTCGAAAATCACCAGCGCGGCGCGCTGGTCCGCTTCGTCACCCTCGGCCAGTGCACGCGCCTGCTCGTACGGGCAACCGAGTTCGCGCCATGCCTCCGCAGCCTCATGCCATCGGCCGGCGAACTGCAGGGCAAATGCCGGCGTATGCGCGGAGGATTCGTCCCGGCTCTCACCCAGGCCGCGGTAATACGCGATTTCATCCATCAGGTCACGGTGATAGCGCGACCGGGTATGCGTCGATACCAGCGCGGCCATGGCCGCATTGGCGCGTGGCTCATCGCCTTGCAACCACGCCGCTTCCAACTGCGCGGCCACCACCGGCGCGATGCGAAGGAAGGATTGCATGGGCAGCGCGAGTTGCAGTGCTTCCTCCAGCACCACCGAAGCGTCCGGATCCCCACGGCGTACGCGCACGTGACCCAGCACCGTGAGCGCGATGACGCGGCTGATGGGCGCGAGGTTGGGAATCCGCAGGAGCTGCGTCGCCTGGCCGGCGGCCCGATCCCACTGGCCTTCGGCGAACCAGGCGCAGGCCTGCATCGCCGCCAGATAGCCTCCCCATGCATCGAGGTCGCGTGCTTCGCAGTAAGCCAAGCCGTGCGTGAGCCAGTCCTGCGCGGCGGGCAGGCGTCTGCACATGACCGCGTCGTACGAAAGGTTCACGTAGGCGCGCGCCGCGTGTTCCTCGAAGCCCCGGGCCAGAGAGGTCTTCAGGCTCTGCTCCAGGGTGAGCGCGCCGGCCGCGTCGCCGCTGTCGAGTTGCGCGGTGCCGATGTTGTTCAGCGCATGCGCCTCGATTTCCCCGTCGCCGAGTTCGCGGGCCAATTGCAGTGCCCGACCGCCCCAAAGGATGGCGTCCCCGTTTTCGCCTTGCAGCATGTGCAGTTGCGCGCGATTGCTGTAGGCCATCGCCAGTTCGCGGCAGGGTGGCTGGTCGCCCAGCAATTGGATGGCTTCATCCGCATACGCCTGCGCGGGCACGGTCTGGCCGTTGTACCAGCTCAGGCGCGAGAGCCAGCGGGTGGCGTCCCCTTGCTGGACGGTCGCACCCAGACGGCGCCAGAGATCGCGCGCCGCGTCACGCGCGGTCAGGGCTTCGCCGATCTGCTCGGTCAGGTAGCACTCGTAGGAGAGGCGTTCCAGCAGCGCGGCACGGACCGCGTCCGGTTGCGCGTCGGCGAACGCCAATGCGGTCCGGAAGTGCGCGGCGGCCTCGCGATGGGCGCCGCTGCGCTGCGCCTCGCCGGCGGCGGCGGGTGCCAGGCGCAACACCGCTTCGGCGTCGCCGGCGCGGGCGGCATGGTGCACGCGCCACGCCAGTGGCGCACGGCTCGCGGGTACGTCCTCCAGCGCCGCGAGAACGCGCGCGTGGAGCCGCTGCGCACGTGGACCCGACAGCGACTGCTCGATCGCCACACGCGCCAGTTCATGCCGGTAGGCGAACACCTCGCCATGGGCGACCAGCAGCCCGGTATCCAGGCATTCCTCGATCGTATCGACCGAAGGCGCGAGCACGGCTTCCAGCAACCAGCCCTGGATATGCCGGGGCACGATCGCCGCCAACTGCGCGAGTTCCTGGGCCACGGGGCCGAGCCGGGCGAAACGCGCCAGCACCAGATCCTCCACGCCATGAGGCACGGTCTCGGTGCCTCGCCGCAGCATTTCGCTGACGAAGAAGGGATTGCCCTGGGTGACCTCGTACAAACCCTCGTGTGAGTGCAAGGAGTCTTGGGCCATGGCCTTCACGGCCTGCGCGGTCAGACGCGGCACCTGCATGCGGGTGAGGGATGCCCGCGGGAGATCTCCCATCAGTCGACGCAAGGGATGCTGTGCGGACACTTCGTCGTCACGGTAGGTCACCACGAGCAGGCAAGGCACCTGCTCCAGGCGCCTGCCCAGGAATCTGAGCAGATCGAGTGTCGCTTCGTCCGCCCAGTGCGCATCTTCGACCACGAAAAGCGTGGGCGCCGCCTGCAGCTCGGAGAGGACGACACCGAAGAGCTGCATGCGCTCCAGCTGATCGACGCGGGCACCGAAAGAGACCGGGTTGTTGCGGATGATGTCGTGCAGGGGGGCGAGCGGATGTGGTGTCTGCAAGGCATCGCAGGCTCCCCGCCAGAGGTTCATCGTGTCCCGTCGCTGGCGCAGCGCGGTCACCAGACTGGTCTTGCCGATGCCCGCTTCGCCGCCAACGAGCGCAATGCTGCCGGTGCCGCCCCGCGCTTTCTGGAGCAAGTCCGCCAGGGCGTCCAGCTGCGATTCGCGTTCGAACAGATTCATCGTGGGCGGCGGGGGCCATCCGGACAGGGATGCCCTGGAATAGTCCTGTCAACGCATTGCGCGCGTCGCGCAGGACAGGCCCCGGCGACCGCCGACCGCCGGCCCGAAGCGGGATCCCCCTTCAGCCGGGAATCCGCGCAATCACCTTGATCTCGAAGTCGAAGCCCGCCAGCCAGTTCACGCCGACCGCGGTCCAGTTCGGATAGGGGGCCTTGGGGAAGATTTCGCCCTTGATCTTCATGACGGTGCCGAATTGACGCTCCGGATCCGTGTGGAAGGTGGTGACGTCGACGATATCGTCCAGCCCGCCGCCTCCGGCTTTCAAGGTCGCTTCGAGGTTGACGAATGCCAGCCGGACCTGCGTCTCGAAGTCCGGTTCGGGCGAGCCGTCCTCGCGGCTGCCGACCTGGCCGGACACGAACAGCAGATCCCCAGATCGGATCGCGGCGGAATAGGTCTGGGACGCATAGAGGTCGTGCCGGCCTGCGGGAAATACGGGATCACGCGGTGCCATGGGGAATGCTCCTGTTGTCGTTGAGGTCACGCGGCCCGGCGCGGGACGTCCGGCAGCCTGGCGGTGGCCTTGATTTCGAAATGGAAGCCGTACAGCCACGTCACGCCAATCCCGGTCAGCGCGGGATACGGCGCCTCGCCCCAGAACTCGGGCACGATCTTCCATGCCCGTTCGAAGTGTTTCTCCGGGTCGACGATGAAGACCGTGACGTCCACGATGTCGTCGAAGGTGCAGCCGGCTTCGGCCAGGATGGCGTTGAGGTTGCGGAAAGCCTGCCGCACCTGTTCCTCGAAGTCAGGCTCCGGCGAGCCGTCCTCGCGGCTGCCGACCTGGCCGGACACGAACAGGAGGCCGTTGGAACGCACGGCCGGGGAATAGCGGTTGCGCTCGTACAGGGCGCGGCGGCCCGGGGGGAAAACGACATCACGGGTATTCATGGGAATCTCCTGGCGGGGGATGACCCCGGGTTCTGCCGATCACTCTAGGCAGCCGCGCCAAGGCGATAAACACGCCGAACGCGGGATCACTGTTTGTAGAATCCAAACAATCCCAACGTCCGGAACCCCCCATGGACCGTCTCGATGCGATGCAGGCCTTTGTCCGCGTGGTGGAAACGGGCAGCTTCACCAGGGCGGCCGAGACCTTGCTGGCCAGCAAGACCCGCGTCACCCAACTGGTGCAGCAACTGGAGACCCATCTGCGGGTGAAGCTGCTCCACCGCACCACGCGCAAGGTCAACGTCACCGCCGATGGCGCCGCGTACTACGAGCGGGTGGTGCGCCTGCTAGGTGACCTGGACGATGCCGAAACCAGCCTGTCCGCGGCCTCCGCATCGCCGCGCGGCCGGCTGCGCGTGGACGTGCCCGCGCCGCTGGCCAGTCTGGTGCTGGTGCCCGCGCTTCCCGATTTCCACGCGCGCTATCCGGAAATCCAGCTCGATCTGGGCGCGAGCGATCGCAAGGTGGATCTGATCGACGAGAACGTGGACTGCGTGGTGCGTGGCGGCGAACTCACGGATCCGTCGCTGCGCGCCCGCCATGTCGCCGATCTGCCGCTGGGCGTGTATGCCGCACCGTCCTACCTCGCGCGTGCGGGTACGCCGGCGCATCCGCAGGCGCTGGAAGACGGTCAGCACCGCATCGTCAGTTACCGCAGCTCGCGCATTCGCAGCACGTTGATGTCCCCGCTGCACCGGGGCGGGGAAGAGGTGCGTGTGCAGGGACGCCACGCGCTGTCGGTGGACGATGGCAACGCCTATCTCGCGGCGGGCGTGGCGGGTCTGGGCGTGCTGTGGCTGCCGCACTACATGGCGCACGCACCGCTGGCCCGCGGCGAACTGGTGCGGCTGTTCGAGGACTGGCGGCTCGACGCGATGCCGTTGTACGTGGCATTCCCGCCCAACCGGCATGTCAGCCGCAAACTGCGCGTGTTCATCGACTGGATCGTGGCGCTGATGGCGCGGCACGCGCCGGCCATCCAGCCACCGCGGGTGCCCGCGCAGACCTGAGGCGCCGCGGCCGCGCAACTCAGCCGATCGCGTTCAACAATCCCGCCAACCGGTACGGCTTGGGAATGAACTGGAAGCGATCCGGCAGTTGCGGCAAGTGACCGAGTTGATGACCTGAGGCGACGATGATTCTGGCTTCCGGGTTGAGCCGTGCAGCCTCATGCGCGACGTCGATGCCGGAGACGCCGTCCGGCATGCTCACGTCGGTAATCACGGAGTCGAACGGGATGCCCGCGCGGAGCAGTTCCAGTGCGTCGTGGCCGTTGGATGCGACGCGGACTTCATAGCCTTCGGAAGCCAGGGCGTCCGCCACGACCTCCGCGATGTCGACCTCATCCTCGACGAAGAGCACCCTGCGAACGTTCACCAATCTCCTCCTCCCCGTGTGCGGGCAACCAGATGCGGAGCACCGCACCCTGGCCCGGATTGCTCACCAGTTGGACAAAGCCACTGGACTGCGTGGCCAGCCCGAACACCTGGCTGAGCCCAAGGCCGCTTCCCTTTCCTACTTCCTTGGTCGTGAAGAAAGGGTCGAATACCTTGGCCTGCAGTTCTGGCGGGATGCCGGGTCCGTCATCGGCGACCTCCGCGCAGACGTGAAGGCATTCGCTGGCGTCGGCCCGCAGGGGATTTTTCATCGGACTGGCGAACGTCCGGACGACGATGTTGCCGGTTCCCTCCAGGGCATCCCTGCTGTTGGAAACGAGATTGAGGATGGCGGCCTCCAGTTGGGCCCGGTCCACGAGCACGCGCGGCAGACCGTCGGCGAGCTCGAAACGCAGGCAGATCTGTTCGGCGCAGGCCCGTTCGAACAGATCGCCGGATTTGCGAATGAGTTCGCCGAGATCGGTGGATTGCGGAAGCAGGTCCTGCCCGCGGCCGAAGGTCAGCAGCTGGCGGGTGAGCAGCGCGCCCCGATCGCAGGCCCGGATCGCGGCTTTCAACGGGGAAGTGATGTTGTCGTTGCCCGCGGTCCTGGCGGCGATCACGTCCAGGCTGTTGAGGATGACCGTGAGCAGGTTGTTGAAGTCATGCGCGAGACCGAGGGTGAGCTTGCCGATGGCTTCCATCTTCTGCGCCTGGAGCAGCGCATCCCGGGCCTCCTCCAGGCGCTTCTGGGAGGAGTGTCGCTCGGTGACATCACGGGTGACCTTGGCGAATCCGATCAGATTTCCGTTTTCCCGGATGGGCTCGATGACGATGCTCGCCAGGAACCGGCTTCCATCCTTGCGCACGCGCCAGCCTTCCGCGGAAAGGCCGCCTTTCTCCGCGGCGGCCAGAAGATTGTTCCGCGGAACACCGGCGACGGCATCTTCGGGCGTGTAGAACCGGGAGAAGTGTTCGCCGATGATTTCCTGGGCGGTGTAGCCCTTGATGCGTTCACCGCCGGGATTCCAGGAGCAGATGTAGCCATCCGGATCGAGCATGTAGATGGCGTAGTCCGTGACGCTTTTGATCAGCAGCGACAACTGCCGGGATTCATCCTCGAGCGTTTTCGGTTGACTGAGTCTCAGCATGTGGATATCCCGCAGCCCTGAGTCCCACGCTAGGGCGCGGTTTGTTAAAAGACGGTGAGTCCGGACGCCTCGTTCTTGCAGGACCCGCGCCAAGAGCGTATATGTGTAGGACTTGCTGAGCGGCAGCTCATTCTCGCCATTCGTCCAAGGCGACCACACTTCCTTTCGGCACACACGCATAGCCCTGTGGCTAAGGATGCCTCGTGTCCCAAGGTCGTCGCCAGGTGTTTGTCCTGCATGTAGGTGCCGCCCAATCCGTCGGTCCCGATGAACTTCGGGTCATGTGGGCGACGGCGTGCGGATCGTTGGATATCAACGTGACGCGGCAAGTGCGTGGAGGTACCGAACCTGCCCGCCCGAGTTACGGGTTATGGGTGGGGGAGGCGTTCGACAGGCATGGGGCGGAGGCCAGGATGCGGCAACTCCTCATGACGCGTGGCTATCTGTTCACGCTTAGACATACTGCCCAGTAGGAGGCTGCATGGCGTTCGATATTGGAATCGGGAAGTGCCGTTCGATGACGGACGACACCGTGGATGTCTGGGTCGACAGTTCCGTCGTCCGCAGGATTCTCCCCGACGTGGCGTGGAAACAAGCCGGCATCAGCGTGCTGCGGATTCCGCAGGCGGTGTGCAGTACGGTCAGGCCGCTGGTCGTGGGCGAAGAAGTGTTTCTCGGCAGCGATGCGCTGAATGCGAAGAGTTTCGGCCAGCTTGATTTCCATGGCACGGGCGAGTTCAGCCGTGTCGGCCTGGGCAAGCTGGTGCCCGTCATCGACGAGAATCTGGCCCCGCCACCCAGTCGCAAGAACACCTGGCGCTGAGAGGATGGGGATGGTCCTTCGCGGGTTGCCGACGGAATCGAAAGGGATTGCGGACGGGACAGGCTTCGACATCGCGCCGACGGTAGCGGGATCTGGAGATGATGGTGCGGCATAGACACGAACTTACTTTCACGCTGCACGTGGGACACCGACAGTCGATCGGGCCGGCCGAACTCCAGGCCATGTGGCAGGAGGCCGCGCAGTCCTCCGATGTGAGCGTGACCAGACGGACACCGGTCTACAACCAGGCCAAGCAACCCTACTACGAGTTGTGGTCGTGGCGGCTTCGCGACAAGGATGCGGCGGAAAAGCGCCTGCGTGGTCTGCTGGAGGCGAAAGGCTATCTGTTTGGCCTCGCCGACATGACCACGTGACCGACTGGCACCGAGTGGGACAGGCATTCGGGATCCTCATCCGGATCATGTAGTTCTTCCGTGGACTCGTGTGTTTTTTGCGTCGCCGCCGGGATCTGGATGGGGAACGGCAAGTCTCCGGAAGCAGGCCATTTGACCCGGGCGAATGACTGCCCGTGCGGGAAATGTCCATATCGGCTCCACGCATTGTCTGCCTGTTCCGCGTCGGCTAGAGTGCCGCGATGGAGGACGGGCGATGACATGGGCGTTGGAGAGACGGATCATCGGACTGGCTTGCCTGCTGGCCGTCCTGTGTGGCCCGGCATCGGCGCGGGCACTGGACAGGATCACCCTCAACGCACGTGAGCTGTCCTCGGGGGGCTACACGTGGGAAGCACCCGCCGCCCGCATCGAAGAAAGCCTGGATCTGGGTGACGAAATCTACGGAGGCACCCTGAATCTGATGCCCAAGGGGCAGCAGGGGCAGTATCGCGTGCGGGTGCAATTCGAAACCAGTCTGGGCATCAGCGGAGAAGGACCGCATGTGGATCTGGTCGATTTCCACCATTGCGTATCGGAGTGGCATCCCGCCGAGACCGATGATGGCGGCAGCTTCATCGTGCCCACGCCGACCGAAGCCGAAGCCAACTGCGTGCCCCGGGCCACCATGGGCGAAGTCCGCAACGCGACCCGCAAGGCATTGACCGGCTGGGAGGACTCATCGGAAGCCGAGGATTACTGGCTGGGTCTCATCAAGGATCTCAAGTCACCGGCGGATTTTCCGATGTATTCCACCATCAGCGAGATCCGCATCCAGGTGGAAGCGCAGGTCGGCGACCGGTGGATACCGGTGACACTGCTGGTCTTTGAAGTGCCGATGGGATGTTGACTGGAGCAACGCGGGCGCCTGGAACGTCAGGACCTTGGGAGGGGGAATGTACGAAGAACGAGTGGAAATCTATTCCGATCGCACCAATGCCGTCGTGCTGCGCCACCAAGGACGCAAGCATCCCGGCATACTGGTGCAGGGCGACGCATTGTTCACGCTGTTCCAGCGCGCCGACGCCGTCTGTGAAGCCGCGCGCGGCGCGCTCCCTGTCGATGCGTACCAGGGGCTGACCGATCTGCGTGACACACTGCTTGCTTATCTGGACCACTATCGGACGGTGCTCTGTGAGCATGGACTGGGGCTTCCATTCCATGAATCCACCGGATTCGATACATCGCATGGGTGAGTCTTTTTTACATCCCCTTTGCGTGTATGCCTTCATTTAGGCGGACACCTGGTTGTCACAATTGCTGTGGTTGCTCTTCTGACGGCCGTAGTGGCGTTGGTGGAGGGAAGCCTTTCATGAGAATCGGAACGCTGCTGGCGATATCACGCAGGATTTTTTCGCTATTTTGAGATCGAGAACGAGCAATGAGCAGGCTGGACGAGACTCAGGTATCGGTTCGACGGAATCCTGCCGAAAGGGACAGCCTGTCCATTGGGCTGGGCAGGACGCGAATCGCGAAGGGCGGAAGCTGGCGGCGGCGAGCTGTGCACCGTCAGCCAGGGGATATGAAGGCCCGGATTCTCGAGCTGTTATCGGGACTGACGCAGGACATGGCAATCTGGCAGGAACTGAGTGAGCTACGATCCGGACGTTTTCTGCGGGTTGTTCATGGCCAGCGGAAATGATGAATTCGATTTGTCGAACGCCGTGCTCGATGCCTTGGCTCGACGCGGTTTGAGACTGAGGTTCGATCTCTATGATCACATCGAAGAATGAGAGTGGGTGCAGATGGCTCGGCTTGTCTGCGAAATGAAAGCGCAAGGGATATGGCGGTTGCATAGATGAGGGAATAGGACATGCGGATGGCAGGTTTCTGCTTTCGCTGCATACCGCGCAAGCGCAGGCCGCGGATGCGTTGATCAACCATGCCATTGCGATGGTCAATGAAAAAGGCGATCAATGCATGTGAGCTGGATTGGCCAGCGGTATGAGTTCAGCGGACGCCCTGCTCCCTCCGCAGGCCTCGCCCCTCAACCCTCCAGCATCGCCTGTGCCAGATCCGCTACGGCGAAATCAGAGGCGACGCCTTCCTCGTCCTGGTCTTCCAGGAACCAGGCGGCCGAAAGGCCGGCAAAAGCGACCACCCAACGCAGCAGGCGCCGTGGCTCCAGGTGCGCGGCCTCGGCAATCACGCCGACCTGGTGATGGAAACGGTCGGGTCGGGTGACGGTGGGCAGGTCCGGGTTGGTCAGCAGATTGGCGTAGTCGAAACCACGCTCCCCGGTGACGCATTTGGGATCGACGGCGAGCCAGCCGCGTTCGCCGAAATCCAGCACATTGCGATGGTGCATGTCGCCGTGAAGGACCACCGGATCGCGCGGATCCTCCAGTAGTTCCCGCGCGGTGGCCCAGGAGCGGGCGAAGCGCGCTCCTTCTTTCGACGTCGCTTCCAGTGATCGGAACCACGGCCCCAGCGGCACCAGATGCGCGGGCGGTGGGGCGGCACGCGGCGCATGCAGGCGGGCGAGGGTGGCGCAGAGGATGCGACTGGCCTCGTCGTCTCGACCGTCCAGCGCCATCGCGAACAGGTCACGCGATCCGGTGGCGCGCTCCATCAGCACGGTGTCGCCTTCATGCGCATACACCTGAGCGGCGCCGTCGCCATTCCACCAGCGCAGCAGCGCGCCGCCGGATTTTTCCTCGGGTGTCAGTGCCCGCTTGAGCATGGCGGGACGGCCCTGCGAGCGCACCGGCAGCAGCTGACTGCCCGGCGTGGCGAAAGCGTCGCCGTCCACGGTGAGTCGCCACTGGTCGAGCAGGGGCCGCCAATTGAAGGGAGGATGGTTCATGCAATGGAATCATAGCCAAACTCGTCGACACTGCCGGAGCCCGAGGCGGTATCCCTGTGGGAGCGACGTCAGTCGCGAACCTGTCAATCCGGTTCGACTGACGCCAAGGCGCGTTTGACATCGCGAATCGCGACTGACGTCGCTCCCACAAGCGGGCTTGAGGGTTGAAAAGAAAAAGGCCGCATCGCGGCCTTTTCTTCCATTCACGCGGCCGGCTGCCGCAGCGCCTCCGAATCCCAGCCGGGACGTGGTGCGAAGCGATCGCCATGGCGCGATTGCAGGGCCTCGAGTCTGGCCAGCAGCGCGTCGGCGCCGGCGCTGCGAATGCACTGGATGGGGCCGCCACGGAACGGGGCGAAGCCGGTGCCGAAGATCACGCCAGCATCCAGCAGATCACCGTCGGCGACCACGCCGTCGTGCAGGCAGGCCACGGCTTCGTTGAGCAGCGGCAGGATCAGGCGATCTTCCAGATCTTCCGGCGCCTTGTAGTCCTGCGGCACCTCTGGCTTGACCGCCTTGCCGTTCTCCCACTTGTACAGGCCCTGGCCGTCCTTCTTGCCGCGCTTGCCGTTTTCCACGTTGCCGAGCGCGGCGGGAACGGTCAGGCCGAGGAACGGGGCCAGTTCCTTGCCCACGCCGGCGGCGACGTCCAGGCCCACCGTGTCGATCAACTCGATCGGTCCCATCGGCATGCCGAACTTCACCGCGGCCTTGTCGATGACCGGACCGGGAATGCCTTCCGCATACGCGTTGGCCGCTTCCAGCATGTACGGGAACAACACGCGGTTGACCAGGAAACCCGGCGTGCCGGCGACCGGCACCGGCAGCTTGTCCAGCGCCTTGCAGAACGCGGCCAGGCGTTTTTCGGTTTCCGGCGCCATCGCATCGTGGTGGATGATTTCCACCAGCGGCATCAACGCGACCGGATTGAAGTAGTGCAGGCCGGCGAACTGCGCGGGACGCTGAATGTGTTCGCGCAGCTCGGTCAGCGGAATCGAAGAGGTATTGGTGGTCAGCAACGCGTCGGGCTTCAGGCGCGGTTCGACCGATTGATACAGATCGCGCTTGGCTTCCGGATTCTCGATGATCGCCTCGATCACCAGATCGGCTTCCAACACGCCGTCGCCGGCCAGATCACTCTTCAACCGCGCGGCCACCGCCGGACGCTTGGCGTCGTCCTTCACCCGCTTGGCGAACAGCTCCTGCGCGCGCGTCATCGCGCCGTCGATGAAGCGTTGCTCGCGATCCTGCAGGGTGACCTCGAAGCCCTTGTAGGCCGACCACGCGGCGATATCGCCGCCCATCACGCCGGCGCCGACCACATGCACGCGCTGGATGCCGTGGTCCTTGCCACCCAGGCTCTTGAGCCGTTCGGTGAGGAAGAAGATCCGCACCAGGTTGCGCGCGGTCGGGGTGGAGGCCAGCTTGACCACGGCCTTGCGCTCTGCGTCCAGCCGGCCCTGGATGCCCTTGCCGCCGGAATGCAGCCAGGTGTTGATGAGGGCATAGGGGGCGGGGTAGTGCGCGCGCGGCGCCTTGCGGGCAACCTGCTTGGTCATCTGCGGCGCCAGGATCCGGCGGGCGATCCAGGTGTTGCTGATCCAGCCCAGGAAGCGTTGCTGGAAGGGACGCTGCACGCCGTTCTGGATCAGGCCCACTGCCGTATCCAGCAGCACCGCCGGTTCCACCACCTTGTCGACCAGGCCCATCGCGCGGGCAGCGCTGGCGGACAGCGTGCGGCCGGTGAGCATCATGTCCATCGCCTTGGGCGAACCGACCAGCCGCGGCAGGCGCGCGCTGCCGCCCCAACCCGGGAAGATGCCCAGCTTCACCTCGGGCAGGCCGATGCGGGTGGATGCGTCGCTGGAGGCCACGCGGTACCGGCAGGCCAGTGAGATCTCGGTGCCGCCGCCCATGCAGAAGCCATGGATGGCGGAGACGGTCGGGCAGGGCAACTCGGCCAGCTTCTGGAACACGCTCTGGCCACGACGGATCGCGTCGTTGACGGTGCCGCGGCGATCGAATTCCTGGAACTCCTTCAGGTCCGCGCCGGCGATGAAGCCGGAGGCCTTGGCCGAGCGCAGCACCACGCCCTTGGGCGGGTCGATGGCGAGGCGTTCGAGCAGGTCGGACAGCTCGATCAGGGCGTCCTGGGAGAACGCGTTGACGCTGGCACCCTGGCGGTCGAAGCTGAGGACGACGATGCCGTCGCTGCGCAGTTCGGTCTGCCAGTGACTGAATCGAAGCCCATCGAAGTTTGCGGCCATGATCGGACCATCCGTTTACGTATGGACAAGACCGCTATCATCCCGAGGTTGTTTAACCCGCGTCAAATCCGCATATCCGGGAGAGGGGTTGATCGGCGGCCGGGGAAATGATCCCGTGCCGGCGGTTAAATTCTTGATATCCCGCCGGTTTTTCCCGGCTGATGCGCCGGTTCCGGTCGCCGTTGTCCGGAACCGCGCGATGGTCCGGCCGGGAGTGGCGGCGGGACGGGAGACGGGGCTGGTCGGGCCCGCGACCCACTCGTGAACTTTTTTCCGCGGATGCGGTCACATTGCCCGGCTGATGGCCGAGCTCACAGGAGTGCAGCCCGGCATGGCCGGAACCGATTCAACACAGGAGTTGGACCTCGAACTGGTCAGGCGGGTGCAGCGCGGCGACAGCGCGGCCTTCGATCTGCTGGTGCGCAAGTACCAGCATCGGGTGGTGGCCCTGATCGGGCGCTACATCCACGACTGGAGCGAATGCCAGGACGTGGCCCAGGAGACCTTCCTGCGCGCCTACCGCGCGCTGGGGAACTTCCGGGGCGATGCCCAGTTCTATACGTGGCTTCATCGGATTGCAGTGAATACCGCCAAGAACCACCTCGTAGCCCACAACCGCAGGCCGCCGACGGATGACGTCGACGCCGCCGACGCCGAACAGTACGACGCCGGCAGCCGCCTTCGCGACACGGACACCCCCGAACGCGAATTGATGCGCCAGGAACTGGAACGCACGGTGATGAAGGCGGTGGATGCATTGCCCGAGGAATTGCGGACCGCCATCACCCTGCGCGAGGTGGACGGCCTGAGTTACGAGGAAATCGCGCAGAAGATGGATTGCCCCATCGGCACCGTGCGTTCCCGCATTTTCCGTGCGCGTGAAGCCATCGATGCCGAATTGCGACCCTTGCTCGATACAGACAGTGCCACCCGGGAGCGTAGCCGCCCATGACCGTAGAACTCGACAAACTGGACATCCACAACCGCCAGCAGCTTTCGGCGTTGATGGACGGCGAGTTGTCGCCCGATGAAGCCCGTTTCCTGCTGCGCCGCCTGCGGCACGACGGCGAACTGAACGCCTGCTGGGAACGCTGGCAGCTGTGCGGCGATGTGCTGCGCGGACAGACCCAGGCGCCGGCGCCGGAAGGTTTCGCCGCGAAGGTGGCGCTGGCCGTCGCGGCTGAAGCGCGGCAACCGGCGGCCCACCAGGATTCGACGGGCGCGTCGCGCGGTCGTCTGGCCCGTTGGGGCGGTGGCGCATTGGCCGCTTCGGTGGCGTTGGTCGCCTTGTTCATGGCCCGTCAGCAGGTGCCGCAGGAAGACGCGGCGTCCGCCGCTCCGTCGGTGGCGTCGGTGCCGAGCGCGCCGGCCGAAGGAAATGGTGTTCCCGCGACCGCCGAGACCGGCACCCTGGCCGATGGTGCCGGGGCGGCAGAACAGGCCCTGGCTTCGGCGGCGACCGCCGCGGTGGCCGTGGCCAGTGTGCCGCGCCGCACCGACACCGCTTCCCGCCGCAGCGCCACCCGCACCCAGCAGGCGGCCCGCAGCGCCGCGACGCGGGTAATGCGTGAACCGGTCCGCGCGGTGGCCAGTGCCGGCAGGCCGCCGGTTGCGATCCCCCCGAGCACGGCAGTCGGCGCGCCGGTGAACGCACCGATCGCCACGTTGGCCCGCAATACCGATCCGTTCTCGCAGACGCCGGCGGTCACCCCGCAGGCCCGGCCGTGGCCGCGCTCCACGCTGTCGCAGTACCCGGCCAGCGGTGCGTTCAATGCCGGTTTCTCCAGCGATTCGGGCGGGCGCACGTTCTACCCGTTCGAACCTTCGCCCTCGTCGGTGTCGCCACCGGCCGAGCCGGCCCACGCACCGCAGCGCTGAACCGCGGTCGCATCGTCATTCCCCGGCGCGGTCCGCGCCCGGGGTTCCACTCCAAGATCCGTCACCACCTGTAATCGAGGCCCGCATTCGATGAGCCTGAGTGCCCGTTCCAACGTGTTGTCCCTGTTGTTCCTCACCGTGCCGCTGGCCGCCTGCGCGCGTCCCGCCGACCCAGCGCCGGCGGGGCCGGCCGCCACCACCGTGCCCGCGGTGACGCAGTCGTCCGCCCCGCAGCTTGTGAGCGGCCTGCCGGATTTCACCAATCTGGTGGAGCAGGTCGGTCCCGGCGTGGTCAACATCGAAGCCCAGATCGGCAGCCGTCGGACCGCCGATGCCGGCGAGGCGATGGGGGAGGACGAGATCCCGGAATTCTTCCGTCGCATGCTGCCGCCGGGCTTCCAGATGCCGGGCCCGGGTGATCGCGGCCGCGGACCGCGCGGTGTCTCCGCCGGTTCGGGCTTCATCATTTCCGCCGACGGCTACGTGCTGACCAACCACCATGTCATCGATGGCGCCGACGAGGTGAAGGTGAAGCTGCCGGATCGCCGAGAGTTCACCGCCAAGGTGATCGGCAGCGACCAGCAGTACGACGTGGCGCTGCTGAAGATCGAGGCCAAGGGCCTGCCGGTGGTGCGCCTGGGCGACTCGAAGACGCTCAAGCCGGGCCAGTGGGTGGTGGCGATCGGTTCGCCGTTCGGCCTGGACCATTCGGTCACCGCCGGCGTGGTCAGCGCGGTCGGCCGCAGCACCGGCGGTCAGGAACAACGCTATGTGCCCTTCATCCAGACCGACGTGGCGATCAACCAGGGCAACTCCGGCGGCCCGCTGCTCAACACGCGCGGCGAAGTGGTCGGCATCAACTCGCAGATCTTCTCCGCCTCCGGCGGCTACATGGGCATCAGCTTCGCCATCCCGATTGATCTGGCGATGGGCGCGGTGGACCAACTGAAGTCGACCGGCAAGGTAAGCCGTGGGCAACTGGGCGTGGTGGTCGAGCCACTGACGACGGAAAAGGCACGCGGCATGGGGGCCGCCGACTCGCGCGGTGCGCTGGTCAACCAAGTGCTGGAAGACAGCCCGGCGGCAAAGGCAGGCCTGGTGCCGGGCGATATCATCACCGGCTTCAACGGCGCGCGTATCAATGATTCCTCGGACCTGCCGCCGCTGGTGGGGGCGCTGACCCCGGGCACCAAGGCCACCATCACGGTCATACGTGACGGCAAGTCCAAGGATCTGAGCGTGACCCTGACCGAGCTCAACGAGGAATCCGCTTCGGCCAGCGGTCTCCCGGCCGTCCCGGGCAAGCCCGCGCAGACTGTCGGCAACAATCCGCTTGGCATTGTCGGGCAGGACCTGGACGCGAATGCGCGCAAGCAGATGGGTCTGAAGGCGGGTGAGGGCGTGCTGATTTCCCGCATCAACGGCAATGCCGCCCGCGAGGCAGGGCTGGCTCCGGGTATGGTGGTGCTGCAGGTCGGACGCACTCCGGTCGGTTCGGCGGCGGCGCTCAATGGTCAGCTCAAGGACGTCAAGTCGGGCCAGACCGTGATGCTGCTGGTCCGGCAGGGCGGGGTGACGCGTTTCCTGGCGGTAACCGCCGGCGACGACAAGCCGTAAACCCGTTTACACCTTTTCCTTGACGCCCGCCGGAGCTCCCGGCGGGCGTTCATGTTTGTGGGGTGGAGGTCGGGATTGCCCCAGCCATGCGATAATGCCCCGTTATCCTGACGACGGCCGTGGCCGCCGCCCCCTCATGTCCTCTGATTCCATGCGGAACATCCGCAATTTTTCCATCATCGCGCACGTCGACCATGGCAAGTCGACCTTGGCCGATCGCATCATCCAGCTTTGCGGCGGCCTCCAGGCCCGCGAAATGGAAGCGCAGGTGCTCGACTCCAATCCGATCGAGCGCGAGCGTGGCATCACCATCAAGGCGCAGTCCGTGTCCCTGCCGTACAAGGCCAAGGACGGACAGACCTATTTCCTGAATTTCATCGACACCCCCGGCCACGTCGACTTCAGTTACGAAGTCTCGCGTTCATTGGCGGCCTGCGAAGGCGCGCTGCTGGTGGTCGATGCGGCACAGGGGGTGGAGGCGCAGTCGGTCGCCAATTGCTACACCGCGGTGGAGCAGGGGCTGGAAGTGGTGCCGGTGCTGAACAAGATCGACCTGCCGACCGCCGATATCGAACGCGCCAAGAGCGAGATCGAGGCGGTCATCGGCATCGACGCCGAAGACGCGGTGCCGGTCAGCGCCAAGACCGGCCTGAACGTGGATCTGGTGCTGGAAGCCATCGTCCAGCGCATTCCGCCGCCGCAGCCGCGCGATACCGACAAGCTGCAGGCGCTGATCATCGACTCCTGGTTCGACAACTACCTGGGCGTGGTCTCGCTGGTGCGGGTCATGCAGGGCGACATCGTCCCGGGCAGCAAGATCCTGGTGATGTCGACCGGCCGTACCCACCAGGTCGACAGCGTTGGCGTGTTCACCCCCAAGCGCAAGGTGCTGTCGAAGCTGGGCGCGGGCGAGGTGGGCTGGATAACCGCATCCATCAAGGACGTGCACGGTGCGCCGGTCGGCGACACCCTGACCCTGGCTTCCGATCCGGCGCCCAAGCCGCTGCCGGGTTTCCAGGAAATGCAGCCGCGCGTGTTCGCCGGCCTGTTCCCGGTGGACGCCGAGGACTATCCGGCGCTGCGCGAAGCGTTGGAAAAGTTGCGCCTCAACGACGCCGCGCTGCGCTTCGAGCCGGAAAGTTCCGAAGCGATGGGGTTCGGTTTCCGCTGCGGCTTCCTGGGCATGCTCCACATGGAGATCGTGCAGGAGCGCCTGGAGCGCGAGTACGACCTGAACCTCATCAGCACCGCGCCGACGGTCGTGTATGAAATCCTGAAGACCGACGACACGGTGATGCCGCTGGACAACCCGGCCAAGTTGCCGCCGGTCAACCAGATCGAGGAAATCCGCGAACCGATCATCCGCGCCAACATCCTGACGCCACCGGACTACGTGGGCAGCGTGATTACGCTGTGCGAGGAGAAGCGCGGCAGCCAGATCGGCATCACCTACATGGGCAGCCAGGTGCAGATCAGCTATGAACTGCCGATGGCGGAGGTGGTGCTGGATTTCTTCGACAAGCTCAAGTCGGTGAGTCGCGGTTACGCTTCGCTGGACTACCACTTCCTGCGTTTCCAGGCCGGCCCGTTCGTGCGGGTGGACACCCTGATCAATGGCGACAAGGTCGATGCGCTCTCGCTCATCGTCCATCGCGGCCAGGCCGACCGCAGAGGCCGCGAGCTGACCGAGAAGATGCGCGAGCTGATTCCCCGGCAGATGTTCGACGTGGCGATCCAGGCCGCGGTCGGCTCGCAGATCATCGCCCGCAGCACGGTCAAGGCGATGCGCAAGAACGTGCTGGCCAAGTGCTATGGTGGCGACATCACCCGCAAGAAGAAACTTCTGGAGAAGCAGAAGGAAGGCAAGAAGCGGATGAAGCAGGTCGGCCGGGTGGAAATCCCGCAGGAGGCCTTCCTGGCGGTGCTGCAGGTCGACAACAAGTAAGCTGGGCGTCGGGGACGCGGTGAGGAACCGGGCCGATGGTGGGCCCGCTCCAGACGAATCCCCACTCCCGAATTCCCAATCCCGTTCCGAAGGAACACTAGATGGTCTGGTTCGAAACTATCCTGGTCGTGTTGACGCTGCTCACCGGCGTTATCTGGCTGCTCGACAAGCTGTTCTTCGCCAAGCGCCGTGCGGCGCGCGGCGGACTGCTGGACGAGGAACCGGTGCTGGTGGACTACTCGCGGGCGTTCTTCCCGGTACTGGCCATCGTGCTGGTGCTGCGCAGCTTCGTCGCCGAGCCGTACAAGATCCCGTCCAGTTCGATGATGCCGAACCTGCTGATCGGTGACTTCATTCTGGTCAACAAGTTCGCCTACGGCCTGCGCCTGCCGATCAACAACCGCAAGTTCGTCGCCATCGGCGAACCCAAGCGTGGCGACGTGGTGGTGTTCAAGCCGCCGCACGATCCGGAAAACAACTGGATCAAGCGCGTCATCGGCCTGCCGGGCGACCGCATCGGCTTCCAGGGCAACACCGTTTCCATCAACGGCCAGCCGCTGGCCTACCAGACCCTCGGCACCTACGCCGGGCGCGGCCTGCCGATGGGTGCCGAGAGCGCGACCCTGCTGGAGGAACAGCTGCCGGGCCGCCCGCACAAGGTGCTGGAAGTGCTGGACCGGGCGACCGGCGAGGGCGAGTGGATCGTGCCGCCGGGCCACTATTTCGTGATGGGCGACAATCGTGATAATAGCGAGGACGGCCGGCTGTGGACGCAGACCCACTTCCTGCCGGAGGAGAACCTGCGCGGCAAGGCCTTCCTGATCTGGCTGAACTGCGAGGACTGGTTCTGCAAGGGGAGTTTCGAACCGTCCCGGATCGGCAACAGCATCCAGTGACGGCAACATCCAGGGCGTGCTAACGGGGGAATGGCAATGAACTACAAGCGTCAGGGCGGCATCACCTTGATCAGTTTCCTGATCGTGCTGGGCGTGGTCGGTTTTGCGGCCTTCGTCGGCATGAAGCTGTTTCCGATGTACCAGGAGTACTACTCGGTCAAGAGTTCGATGAAGGGCCTGGAGAGCGAGCCCGGCATCGGTGACATGGATCCGTCCAAGATCCAGGACCTGTTCTTCCGTCGCCTGTACATCAACTACTCCGAGAACGTGAAGCCGAACAACGTGAAGTTCGAGCGCACCGATGGTGGTTGGCTGATGCGGGTGAACTACGAGGTGCGCCGTCCGCTGGTGGGCAATCTCGACGTGGTCGGCCGGTTCGATACCACCCAGGAGCTGACTCGTCGCGGCGGCGGTCTGGAATAAGGTTTGAGCGCGCTCCGGCTCACGCACGCGTTCGTCAATCAGGGTTTGCTGGGGCAGGCCCTGACCCATCGCAGTGCTGGAGCGCCGCACAACGAACGACTGGAATTCCTCGGCGACGGCATCGTCAACCTGCTGGTCGCCGAGGCGCTGTTCCAGCGCTGGCCCAAGGCCGATGAAGGCGCCTTGACCCGCGCGCGCGCCGAACTGGTGCGCGAAGCCTCGCTGGCCATCATCGCCCGCCGCCTGGATCTGGGCGCGCAGCTGACGATGGGGCCGGGGGAAATGAAATCCGGCGGCCATCGCCGGGACTCGATCCTCGCCGATGCGCTGGAGGCGCTGGTGGCGGCCATCTACCTGGATGCCGGCTTTGAAGCCTGCCGCGAAGTGGTGCTGCCGTGGTTCGAGGAATCGCTGGCCGCGCTGCCGGTCGGCAAACCGGAAAAGGATGCCAAGACCCGCCTGCAGGAATGGCTGCAGGCACGCCAGCGCCCGTTGCCGCTGTACGAGCTGGTGTCCGAGAGCGGCGACGATCACGCCAAGCAATTCCTGGCCCGTTGCAGCATCCAGGAGCCGCCGCTGTCGGCCGAGGGCGAGGGCACGTCCCGCCGCATCGCCGAACAGGCCGCGGCCGCCGCGGTGCTGGACCGGCTGGCCGAGACCAAACGGATTACCGTCGAATGAGTGACACCCCCCAGACGCACAGCGGCAGCGTTGCCGTGATTGGCCGCCCCAACGTGGGCAAATCAACCCTGACCAACGCCCTGGTCGGTGCCAAGGTCAGCATCGTTTCGAGCCGACCGCAGACCACCCGACATCGGCTGCTGGGCATCGCGACGTTCCCGGAAGGGCAGATCGTGTTGGTCGACACGCCCGGATTGCACAAGCAGCAGGGCAAGTTCTCCGCCTCGGCGATGAGCCGGGTGATGAACCGCGCGGCACGCGGCGCGCTGGAAGGCGTGGACGCCGGCCTGCTGGTGATCGAGGCGGGCCGCTGGGAAGACGAGGACACGCTGGCCTACAACGTGCTCAGCGACGCCGGTATTCCGGTGGTGCTGGTGATCAACAAGGTCGACCGGTTGCGTGAGAAGAGCGCGCTGCTGCCGTTCCTCGCGCAGGTGTCCGAGGGCCGCCAGTTCGCCGCCGTGCATCCGATCTCCGCGCTCAAGCGCAATGGTCTCGACGCGCTGGTGAAGGATGTCCTGAAGCTTCTGCCGGAAGCGCCGCCGATGTTCGGCGAGGACGAGATCACGGACCGCAGCGAACGCTTCCTGGCCGGCGAGCTGATCCGCGAGCAGCTGATGCGCCAACTCGGCGCCGAGCTGCCCTACGCGACCACGGTGGAGATTGAACGCTTCACCGAGGAAGTCTCGCCCAAGCAGGGCGAGCTGCTGCGCATCGGCGCGGTGGTGTGGGTCGAGCGCGAAAGCCAGAAGGCGATCGTCATCGGCAAGGGCGGCGCGCGGCTGAAGGAAATCGGCAGCAAGGCGCGCATGCAGATGGAACACCTGTTCGGCCGCAAGGTTTTCCTGGAAACCTGGGTACGCGTACGCGAAGGCTGGTCCGACGATGAAACCGCCCTCAAGGCGTTCGGCTATGAGTGAGCCTGAGCGACTCGCGCAGGCAAGTCCCGATTCGCGTCCCTCCGCTTTCGCGAATCCCCACTCCCCACTCCCCAATCCCGGCCCCTGAAATGCGCATCACCGGCGAACATGCGTTCGTCCTGCATGCGCGGCCCTGGCGCGAGACCAGTCTGCTGGTCGAGGTGCTGAGCGAGGACCACGGTCGGTTGGGCCTGGTGGCGCGCGGGGTGACCGGACCGAAGAAGCAGGCACTGCGCGCCGCGCTGCAACCCTTGCAGTACATCCGGCTCGACGCGGAGCCGCGCGGCGAACTGGCGAGGCTGGTGGCGGCCGAGGCGCTCGACACCGCGCCGCGGCTGGGCGGCGACACGATGCTGGCGGGCTTCTATCTCAATGAACTGGTGCTGCGGCTGGCGCCGCGGCATGACCCGCTGCCGGAACTGTTCCAGGCCTATGCCGGGGCGCGCGAGCGGTTTCGCCTCGGCGACGCGCTGGCGTGGACGTTGCGGCAATTCGAGCGGGATCTGCTGGAGGCGCTGGGGTTCGGTTTCGCGCTGGACCAGGACAGCGATGGCCGGCCCATCGATCCGGCGGCCCGCTACCAACTGGATCCGGAACAGGGGCCACGCCGCCTGCTCAGCGATCGCGGCCATGCCGAGCGCAGCGCGGCGGCCACCGGCCGCGCATTGCTGGCGTTGGCCGCCAACCAGCCGCCCCCCTCCGAGGATCTGGCCAGCCTGCGGCTGGCGCTGCGCGGTGTGCTGGCGCACCACCTCGGCCCGCGTGGCCTGAAATCGTGGGAACTCATCGGCGAACTGGGGCGGCTGAAGCCACGCCCCTGACGCGTGAGGCGGATCAGGCGCGGAGCGCGTCGGCCGCGGCGCGGAAATCCATCAAGGCTTCCAGCGAGGCGGGGGCTCCGTGCAGTTGTTGCGCCGCGCTCGCCAACCGGCTCGCGCCGACGAAACCGCAACTGGCGCGGAGCTTGTGCAGGACCGCGCGCAATGCCTCCTGATCGCCGGCCCGGAACGACTGTTCGACCGCGCCGATGCTGCCGGGGAGCTCGTCCAGGAACAGGCGGCGCAATGTGTCCACGTGTTCGCGGCTGCCATTCAGGGCCCTCAGCGCGGCGGCTTCATCCCAGTCCTGCGCGGGCGCCGCAAGGAGGGGGAGGTGCGCGCGCACGGCGGATTGCAGATCGGCCGCGGACAGGGGCTTGACCAGCACCGCGGTGAAACCCGCTTCCAGCAGCGACCGGTGCATGTCCGGCGACGGATCGGCGGTGTGGGCCAGCGTGGGTGTCCGGGCGCGCAGGCGCCGCAGGCCCGCCAGCAGTTGCGCGCCGCTGCCGTCGGGCAGGTTGGCGTCGATGAGCCAGAGATCGTGCTGGTCTTCCGCACGCAGGGCCTGCGCGATGGAACCGGCGCTGTCGACCCGGGCGGGCAGGGCTTCCAGCGCGGCCAGCATGAAGGCGTGGCTGATCGGATCGTCCTCGACCAGCAGCAGGCGTGGCTTCATTCCTTCGTCCCGGGACATCGTTATGCTGCCTCCATGTGCGTCCGCATGTTAACGCTGCTGGTGCTGCTCGGGTTGACACCGGTTGTCCCCGCGCATGCGCGCGCCGCCAGCGCGCACATTGCGCGGATAAGCACGCCCGTGGCGGTGCTGGAGGATGTGGAGGTGCGCCTGGACTGGCCCGCCGGTGCGGACACCGGTGCGCTGTCCCTGCGGGCGCGCCGGGTGCGCGCGGATGATCTGGGCTATCGCTGGCGTGACCTGCGTTGGACCTGTCCGCTGGAGCATGGCGAGCAGGGACGGTGGCGATGCGACGGCCAGGTGAGCCAGGCTGGCGGCGCACCCCTGCGGCTGGCAGTCGCCATCGATGTCGCGCACACGGAAGCGCGTCTCGCGACCGGGCAATCATCACTGGCGCTGTCGCGCAACGCGGCCGCGCCGGACCTGACCCGGGTGGATCTGGTGCAGGTACCGGTGAGCTGGGCGCAGGCGCTGGTCGCGCAGGCCTGGGCCGATGCGCGCCTGAAGGCGGGGCGGCTGGATGGTCGGCTGGAACTGCGCGTACCCGAAACGGGACCGCTCCAGGTATCCGGCCCGCTGCGATTGGGCGGTCTCTCGCTCGACACCCCGGATGGCACGCTCGCGGCCGAAGGTGTTTCAGCCGCGATGCGGCTCGACTACCGGCAGTTCCCGCGTCAGCGCCTGATCACGCTGGAAGGCGAACTGCGCGGGGGCGAAATGCTTGCGGGCAATGCCTACATCGCGCTGCCGGCCACGCCGGTGGGCGTGACCGTGGCCGCGCGTCGATGGCCGGACGGCACCTGGGAATTGCCGGAACTGAGCTGGGACGATGGCACGGCGCTGCAGGTCCGGGGCGGCCTGAGCCTGGATCCGGCAATGAACCCGCGTGAGGCCACGCTGCAACTGCGCAGCGAGGATCTGGCGCCGCTCCAGGCCCGCTACCTGTCCGGCTGGCTCGGCCTGGCCGGATTGGCGGATCTGCGCATGAGCGGAGCCATGGTGGCGGACGTGGACCTGCGAGCCGGAGCGCTGCGCGAGATCGGGATGACGCTGGACGAAGTGGATCTGCGTGATGGCCGCGATCGTTTCCAGCTGCTTGGCGTCAGCGGACATCCCGTACTGTCCGGCGACGGCCGGCACGACAGCACCCTGGGTTGGCGCGGCGGGACGCTGCATGGCCTGCCGTTCGGCGCCGCGGTGTTCCCGTTGCGAAGCGAAGCCGGCGAGATAGCGCTGAGTCGGCCGGTCACGGTGCCCGCGCTGGGCGGTGGCCTGACCTTTGAAGCGCTGAATCTGCGCCCGCCACGGCAGGAACGCGGATTGGCATTCGATTTCGGCCTGAGCGTGGACAATCTGGACATCGGCCAACTGGCCGCCGCCATGCATTGGCCGGCGTTCCAGGGCAACCTCAGCGGGCGGATCCCGCGTGTGCGCTATGCAGAGGATCGCCTCGACTTCGACGGTACCTTGACCGCGCACATGTTCGCTGGCCGCGTCGAAGTCTCCGGCCTGTCGATGGAACGCCCGTTCGGGACCGCTCCCACGCTGTCCGCGGACATCGTGCTGGAGGATCTGGATCTGCAGGCGCTCACCGGCGTATTCGGCTTCGGCGAGATCACCGGCGCGCTGGATGGCCACATCCGCAGCCTGCGCCTGGTGGACTGGAGCCCGCAGGGCTTCGACGCGGACCTGCATTCCGATCCGCAATGGCGCGGACGCCAGCGGATCAGCCAGCGCGCCGTGCAGGATCTTTCCAGCGTTGGCGGCGGCCAGGGACTGGGGAGCAGCCTGCAGGCACAGGCGCTCAAACTGTTCGACGACTTCGGCTATCGCCGCATCGGCATCCGCTGCCACCTGTCCGAGGAGGTCTGCCGGATGGACGGGCTGGGTTCAGCCGGAGCCGGTTTTATCATTGTCGAAGGCCAGGGCCTGCCGCGCCTGACCGTGGTGGGATTCAACCACCGGGTCGACTGGCCGACCCTGGTCAAACGGCTGGGCGATGTGACCCGCGGCGAAAGCAAACCGGTATTCCAGTAGCCATCAGGAGAAACACACATGCATCGTTGGTTGGGAACCTCTGTCGCCGCCGCGCTGCTGTTGACCGCGTGCGTCACCATCAATGTCTACTTCCCGGCGGCCGAGGCCAAGGAAGCGGCGCGCGAGTTCGTCGAGAAGGTCATCGGAGACGATGCGAAGGCAACACCGGCCAAGCCGGCACGGCCCGATTCCAGTGTGCCGGCCACCCCGGGCGGCAGCGCTTCGCTGACGCCGGTGTCGCGTCGCGGTTTCGACTGGCTGTCGCTGGTCGGCATCGCCAGCGCGCACGCGCAGGAAAACGCCGACATCAACATCAAGACGCCCGCTATCCAGGCCATCCAGGGCCGCATGGCCGAGCGTTTCCGCAGCCAGCTGCAGGCCGGTTTCGATGCCGGCGCGCTGGGCCTGACCCGCGACGGCATGATCGAAGTGCGCGACGCCGGCAAGCTGGCGCTGAAGGACCGGGTCACGACGACCCAGGCCGTGGCCGACGACAACCGCGACCGCAAGGCGGTCTATCGGGAGATTGCCGTGGCCAACGGCAATCCGGAGTGGGAAGCGCAGATCCGCCAGACCTTCGCCCAGCAGTGGATCGCCAGCGCCCGCAGCGGCTGGTGGTACCAGGATGCGGGTGGCTGGAAGCAGAAGTAGCTCGCGACCCCTGGGCGGGAAGGCGGGAAAGGCCCGCCCCCGCTCATGCGACAATGGTGCCCCGCAACCCGCACGCAGCTTTCGCCACGTGGCCCGCAGCCGTTCTCCCCGCATTGACAAGACCCCCTTTGAAGCCGACATCCTCGACCTGACCCATGACGGCCGGGGCGTGGCACGCCGCGCCGCCGCGCCCGGCGAGAGCGGCAAGGCCGTGTTCGTTGCCGGCGCGTTGCCGGGCGAGCGGGTGATGGCCGAACAGACCGCCAAGAACCGCCATTTCGACGAAGCCCGCGCGCTGGAAGTGCTGCAGGCTTCCCCGGACCGGGTGCCGGCGCGCTGCGCGCATTTCGGTACCTGCGGCGGTTGCGTCCTGCAGCACCTGGACGAGGACAAGCAGATCCACGCCAAGCAGCGCGTGCTGATGGAAAACCTGGAGCGCATCGGCCACGTCTCGCCGACTTCGGTGCTGGCGCCTCTGGTGGACGCCAGTTGGGGATATCGGCGCAAGGGCCGTTTCTCGGTGCGCCGGGTCGACAAGAAGGACAAGACCCTGGTCGGTTTCCGCGAACAGGATCCGCGCTTCGTCGCCGATCTGTCCGAGTGCCATACCGTCATCCCCGAAATCGGCGGGCGCATCGCCGATCTCGCCGCGCTGGTGGATGGTTTGCACGCGCGTGCCGATATCCCGCAGATCGAATTCATCGCCGGCGACGCCACCGACGCGTTCAGCGGCATCGCGCTGGTGTTCCGGCACCTCAAGCCCCTGGACGAGGCGGATCGCGCCGCGCTGATCGCGTTCGGCCGGGCACATGCGTTCGCTATCTTCCTGCAACCCGGCGGTGTGGACAGCGTGCATCCGCTGTGGCCGGAGGCGCCCGCGTTGGCCTTCGCCCTGCCGCAATGGAATGTCGAACTGGCGTTCCAGCCGCTGGACTTCATCCAGGTCAATGCCGGGCTGAACCAGAAAATGATCGCGCGGACCTTCGAGCTGCTGGATCCGCAGCCGCGGGACCGGGTGCTGGATCTGTTCTGCGGCCTGGGCAATTTCACCCTGCCGATGGCGCGGCTGGTCGGCGAGGTGGTCGGCGTGGAAGGCGATGCCGGCCTGGTGGCGCGGGCGCGCGGGAACGCGCAACGCAACGGACTGGCGAACGCGCAGTTCCATGCCGCCGATCTGACCGAGGATCAGCGGGGCACGAGCTGGATGCGCCAGGGTTTCGACAAGCTGCTGCTGGACCCGCCGCGCTCCGGCGCGATCGAGGTGCTGAAGCAACTGCCGTTGAAACAGTTCGACCGTATCGTCTACGTCAGCTGTCATCCCGGCTCACTGGCCCGGGACGCCGGTTTCCTGGTCAACGAGCAGGGTTACGAACTGAAGTCGGCCGGGGTGATGGACATGTTCCCGCACACCGCCCACGTCGAATCGATTGCGTTGTTTGAACGGCGGGAATAGGGAATAGGGAATCGAAAGCCAATGCGCTTGTTCCCCGCTCCTGCTTCAACGATTCCCGATTCTCCACTCCCCATTCACGGCTCCATCCCATGCCTATAGAAATCGAACGCAAATTCCTGGTCACCGGTGACGGCTGGCGCGAGGCCGCGCACGAGGTCGTGCCGATGGCGCAGGGCTACATCAACGACATGGCCGTGATGGACGAGGGCCGGCAGAAGGCGTCGGTGCGGGTACGCATCCAGGGTGATGCGGCCTATCTCAATCTCAAATCGCGCGAGCTCGGCCACACCCGGCAGGAGTTCGATTACTCCATTCCCGTGGAAGAAGCGCGCGCGCTGCTGGACCTGTGCGTCGGCGGGCTGATCGACAAGCGCCGCCACCATGTCCGCGATGCAGGCCATCTATGGGAGGTGGACGAGTTCCTGGGCGGGAACGCCGGCCTGGTGGTGGCGGAAATCGAACTGGAAAGCGCCGATGAAGCCTTCGTGAAACCAGACTGGGTCGGCAAACAGGTCACCGACAGCCCGCGCTATTACAATCTGGCCCTGGCATCGCGCCCGTACGCGCAGTGGTCCGCGGACGAACGCGACGCCAACGACATTCCCTGAGGACCCCACCATGCTCGTCATCGGCATCGCCGGCACCGAACTCAGCGCACAGGAGCGCGACTGGCTGCAGCACGACGCCGTCGCCGGCGTCATCCTGTTCACCCGCAATTTCGCCTCGCGCGCGCAGGTCACCGAACTGTCCGCCGCCATCCGCGAAGCGGCGCCGCGTCCGCAGCTGATCTGCGTGGACCAGGAAGGTGGCCGCGTGCAGCGCTTCCGCGAGGGCTACAGCGCGCTGCCGCCGCTGGAAGGCTTCGGCAAGCGCCATGCGGAAGACCCGCAGGGCGCGCTGCAACTGGCGCGGGAACATGCCTGGCTGATGGCCAGCGAAATCCGCGCCAGCGGCATCGACCTGAGTTTCGCCCCGGTGGTGGACCTGGCGCGTGGCAACCGCGCGATAGGCGACCGCGCGTTCGACGCGGATCCGCAGGTGGTCGCCGCCTTCACCCGCGCCTATGTGCAGGGCATGCACAGCGTGGGGATGCCGGCCACGCTCAAGCATTTCCCGGGCCACGGCACGGTGCTGGAAGACACACATTTCGACGATGCGGCCGATCCGCGCACGCTGGAGGAACTGCGCGGGCAGGATCTGCTGCCGTTCGCCGCCGGCATCGAGGCCGGTGCGGACGCGGTGATGATGGCGCACGTGAAGTATCCGGCGGTGGCGCCCGAGCCGGCCGGCTATTCGCCGCGCTGGATCCAGGACATCCTGCGCGATGGCATGGGATTCCGGGGCGTGGTGTTCTCCGACGACATCGGCATGGCCGCGGCGTTCTCCGCCGGTGGCGTGAAGGCGCGCATCGAACTGCATCTGGACGCCGGCTGCGACGTGGTGCTGGTGTGCTCGCCGAAACTGGTGGAAGAGTCGCTCAAGGCGGTGGAAGGGCGCGCCCTGAACACCGCGGCGCTGCTGGGCCTGATCGGCCGTGGCGCATTGGGCTGGGATGGCCTGCTGGCCGATCAACGTTATGGGCAGGCGCAGGCGCGCGTGCTCGGCAATACAGGAGTGGTGTGATGAGCAAACTGGGAACGACGCGTCCTTCGCTGGCCGATGCGCTGGCCAATGCCGAACTGCTGGTGGACCGCGCCACCCTGGACCATGCGATCGCGGGCATGGCCGCACCGATCGCGCGCGACTATGCCGGCGAAGTGCCGGTCTACCTGACCATCATGCATGGCGCATTGCCGTTCGCCGGCCAACTGGCGCTGGAACTGGGCGCGCGCGGCCTGGATCTGGAATTCGACTACCTGCACGCCACCCGTTATCGCGGCGAGACCGCCGGCGGCGAACTGGTGTGGAAGCATCGCCCGGCCACCGCGCTGTACGGCCGCCGTGTGCTGTTGGTGGACGACATCCTCGACGAGGGTCACACGCTGCTGGCCGTGCGCCAGTGGTGCCTGGAACAGGGCGCCACCGACGTGCGCATCGCCGCGCTCAGCGTCAAGCGCCACGACCGCTGCGTCGAAGGCGTGCAGGCCGACTACATGGGCGTGGAAGTCGCCGACCGCTACGTGTTCGGTTTCGGCATGGACTACTACGAACAGGGCCGCAACCTGCCGGCCATCTACGCGCTGAAGGAAGACGCATGAGCGGGATCGCGCTGGCCGTGATCGGCGGCACCGGCGTCTATCGCCTGGCCGCGCTGGCCGATGTCGAAACCCGCGAAGTCGAGACCCGCTTCGGCAAACCCTCGGGTCCGATCCGCATCGGCCATCTGCTGGGGCAGAAGGTGGCGTTCCTGGCCCGCCATGGCGAAGGACATTCGGTGCCGCCGCACCAGGTGAACTACCGCGCCAACCTGGCCGCGTTGAAGGATATCGGCGCCACCCGGGTGCTGGCGCTCAATACGGTGGGCGGCATCACCGAACGGTTCGGGCCACGCGTGCTGGCATGCCCGGACCAGATCATCGATTACACCTGGGGACGCGTCTCCACGATCTGCGAGGAGCCGGGCAGCGAGGTGCTGCACGTGGACTTCGGCGATCCCTATACGTCGCTGCTGCGGCACAAGATCATCGCCGCCGCGCGCGTGACCGGCGTCAAACTTGTGGCCGATGGCTGCTATGGCGCGACCCAGGGGCCACGCCTGGAAACCAAGGCGGAAATCGCGCGGATGCGCCGTGACGGCTGCGATCTGGTGGGCATGACCGGCATGCCGGAGGCGGGCCTGGCGCGCGAGCTTGGCCTGGATTACGCCTGCCTCGCCATCGTCGCCAACTGGGCGGCCGGCTGCGGCACCGGCGAGGAGATCACCATGGCCGAGGTGCTGGCCAACGTCGAAGCGGCCTCGGCGGGCCTGCCGGAACTGATTGGCGAACTCGCGCGCGGGTGATTGTCAACACGGCAAAGCCTTTGCATACTCCGCGGGTGCGGTTGCCGCCGCACGTTAACCACCCGCACCTTACAAAGGAAACGCAAGCGCTATGCCGTACGGTACCGTGAAATGGTTCAACGATGCCAAGGGCTTCGGATTCATCGCGCCAGAAGATGGCAGCGCCGATGTCTTCGTGCATCACTCCGCGATCAACTCCAAGGGCTTCCGCAGCCTGAAAGAAGGCCAGCGAGTGACCTATGAAGTGACCCAGGGCCCGAAGGGCGCACAGGCCGGCAGCGTCACGCCGTCCGACTGATTGCAACGCTGCGAGATTTCTCGAACCCCGCTTCGGCGGGGTTTTTTATGAGTCACCGGGGGCACACAGGGATGCGCAAGCGACACATCGCCATCGCCGGATACGGCACCGCGGGCCAGGCGCTGGCGCTGCTGCTGTCGCGCGACGGGCACGCGGTGGAGGTGTTCGAGCGCGCACCGCAACTGGGACCGGTGGGCGCGGGATTCCTGCTGCAGCCCACCGGTCTGCAGGTGTTGTGGGAGCTGGGATTGCTGGATGCCGCGCTGGCGCATGGGCGGCGGGTGCGCCGGCTCTACGGGGAAACGCCGTGTGGCCGCGCGGTGATGGACATGCGCTACACCCGGCTGGATGCGGGATTGTTCGGCCTCGGCATGCAGCGCGGCGCCTTGTTCACCCTGCTGGCCGACGCCTGGCCGGGAAGGGCCGACGTGCGTCAGGGCGTGTCCGTCGCGTCGGTGCAGGAGGACACCGGCTGGCTTGTCGACGAGCAGGGCGCGCGTCATGGTCCCTACGACCTGGTGATCGCCGCCGACGGCGCGGCTTCGCGCCTGCGTCGGCACACGGGTGCGGTGAAGCTGGACGCACCTTATCGATGGGGCGCGCTGTGGTGCCTGGTGCCGCAGGCCGACTGGCCGTTTCCGGACGAACTGCGCCAACGCTATGTCGCCGCGCGCAAGATGATCGGCATGCTGCCGGTGGGTACGCGACCGGATGACGACACGCCGCGGCTGAGTTTCTTCTGGAGCCTGCCGGCGGCCACCTTCGAGCAGTGGCACGGCGGCGGCATCCAGGGCTGGAAACGGGAGGTGGCCGCGATCTGGCCCGAGATCGAACCGCGGCTGGCCGACCTGCGGGAGCCGGGGCAACTCGCGCGCGCGAGCTATCGCGACGCGGCCCTGCGCCGATGGTCGCGTGGCCGGTTGGTGCTGGCCGGGGATGCCGCGCACGCGATGAGTCCGCAGTTGGGCCAGGGCGTCAACATGGCGTTGATGGACGCGCTGGCATTGCGCGATGCGCTGCGCGCCGAAACTGATCTGGAGGCCGCGCTCGCGCGCTATCAGGACGAGCGCGAGGCGCATGTTCGCATCTACCAGTTCTGGAGCCGCTGGCTGACTCCGGTGTTCCAGTCCGAGCACGACGGGATAGCGCGCCTGCGCGACATCGCCTTCCTGCCGTTGGGCCGCATGCCCTGGGGAAGCCGGCACATGCTGCGCGTGCTCAGCGGCACCCAGCACGGTGTGCTCGGCCAACTGGCGTTGAATCCGGAATTCCTCGCCGCACTCGCGGCGCGCGGCTGAAGTGGGCGCGGCGGCCACACCGGTGCCGCTTTGGGCGAGAATCGACGGGCAACCACCGACCGGAGCCCCGCGATGAATGGACTGCCGCCCTTTGAAACCCATCTGGTCGAAAACCAGCCGCCGCCCTTCGAGCCGCGCGATCTGTGGGAGGACGACGCCGCGCTGCGCGAAGCGGTCGCCCGTGAAGGCGCCGGAGGCTTCGCACCGCGACTGGCGGTGTACGGCGCGCTGGCGGGTGACGAACTGTATCGCATCGGCTTCGACGCCAACCGGGATCGGCCGCGCCTGCGCACGCATGATCGCTTCGGCCATCGCATCGACATGGTCGAATTCCATCCGGCCTATCATCGGTTGATGGAGGTCGCCAAGACGCATGGCGTGGCCGGGCTGTCATGGCATGAACCGGAGCCCGGCGCGCACGTGGCGAGGGCGGCGTTGAGCTATCTGCACCATCAAGCCGACGCCGGCACGAGTTGTCCATTGACGATGACCCACGCGGCGGTGCCGGTGCTTCGACGCGAACCGGCGCTCGCGGTCTGGGCGGAGCGGGCCGCGACCCCGCTGTACGACCCGCGTGATCTGCCGTTGGCCGAGAAGGCCGGCATCACCCTGGGCATGGGCATGACCGAGAAACAGGGCGGCTCGGACGTGCGCGCCAACACCACCACGGCGACGCCGGAGGGCGATGGCTACCAGCTGGTCGGACACAAATGGTTCTTCTCGGCGCCGATGTGCGACGGTTTCCTGGTGCTGGCGCAGGCGCCGGGTGGATTGACCTGCCTGTTGATGCCGCGTCGCCTGCCTGACGGCGCGCGCAACCGGTTCGCGCTGATGCGGCTGAAGGACAAACTGGGCGATTGGTCCAATGCCTCCAGCGAGGTCGAGTTCCGTGGCGCGTTGGCCTGGCGGGTCGGAGAAGAAGGACGCGGCGTGGCGACCATCATCGAGATGGTGATGTTGACCCGGCTGGACTGCATGCTGGGGTCGGCGGCTGAAATGCGCATGGCGCTGGCGCAGGCGCTGCATCACGCGCGTCACCGGCGCACCTTCGGCAAAACTCTGGTCGAGCATCCGCTGATGGCGAACGTACTGGCGGATCTGGCGATTGAATCCGAGGCGGCGACCACGTTCGCGCTGCGGGTGGCGCGCGCGGTCGATGCCGCGCCGCGTGATCCGGCCGAAGCCGCGTTCGCGCGGATTGCCACCGCCATCGGCAAGTACTGGATCTGCAAGCGCACGCCTGCCTTCGTCAACGAGGCGCAGGAGTGCCTGGGCGGCGCGGGCTACGTCGAGGAATCCATCCTGCCACGGCTGTATCGGCAAGCGCCGCTCAACTCCATCTGGGAAGGCAGCGGCAACATCCAGTGCCTGGACGTGTTGCGCGCGCTGGCACGCGAGCCGGAAACCCGCGCGGCGCTGGTCGCCGAACTGGCGTCGATGGCGGGCAGGGAGGCGGGTTTCGATGCCTTCATGGCGGAGTTGATGGCGGATCTGGCGCGTGCCGGCGAAGCCGGCGCGCGCAACCTGACCGAGCGGCTGGCGCTGGCCCTGCAGGCGGCGGTGTTGATGCGCGCCGGCAGTCCCGCCGCGGGCGCTTTCGTCCGCGGGCGGCTCTCGCGGGAACAGGGATGGGCGTTCGGAAGCCAGCCGGGCATCGATGTGGCCGACATCCTGTTGGCACGCGCGCTCCCCGCATAGGCCGGCCTGGTTCGCCGGCATCATCCGGGAACGTACCGGCAAAAGGGTGGGCAGACGAGGCGGCGGAAAGAAAAGCCGCCGGCTCCTGCCATCGCGACGTGGCGGGCGCCCGCCCGCGCTAGTCGAACGCCGACCAGTCGCAGGACAGGGCGAGCCGGCGTGTCGGTGATGTCAGTATTCCCCGGGCGGCCTCCGCTCGCAGTTCCAGCACCTCGTTGCGTGGGGTGTCGCCATTGCGCGCCCGCAACGAGAGAATCTGCGCGCGCGGGTCCACGCGGGCACGCTCCACCCGCCAGGTCTCCGTGGATCGGAGAGCGGGGTGATCGATGCGCAGGCCATAGACACCATCGCCCGCCGCCTCCTGCGTCAGGCTGATCGCGACGGTGACCTCGGCGCCCGTGTCGGTATCGCGGCAGACGATCGCCTCGGTCGCAACCGCTTGCCGCGACAACCCCGAAAGCGAGAGCAACGCGAGCGACACAAGAGAGGCGGGAATCTTCATCGCGTCATTGATGCCGGTGGAATCCATGGAATGCAATCGCGGCGGAGCCATCTGGCAAGAAGGGCAAAACAGACGAGGGGGAGACGCCGCGTTCCCCGCCATTGCCTGCGCTAGGATGGCTTTCATGATGGCATCGACTCGGACAGGCCCGCGGTTGGCCGGCTTTCGCGGCCGCGCGGGACTTTGGCTGTGGATGTGGTTCGCATTCGCCGGGAGCGCGATGGCCGTCGAGCCGCCGGATCTGCTGCCCACGGCGCAACGGGCGGACGCCATCCGGGTGTACAAGGCGCAACGACGCATGGACCTGCTGCGCACGGGTCGGGTGATCGCCACCTACCGGATCGCACTGGGCGACGCGCCGGTCGGACACAAGCGCCAGCAGGGCGACGAGAAGACCCCGGAAGGCGACTACCGCATCACCTACCGCAATCCGCGCAGCCGTTTCCATCTGTCGCTGCGCGTTTCCTATCCGGACGAGGCGGACCGCAGGCAGGCGCGGGCGCGTGGCGTGGATCCGGGCGGCGACATCATGATCCATGGCGCGACGCCACCGGGTTACCGCAGCGACTGGACCGATGGCTGCATCGCCGTGACCGACGCGGAGATGGACGAGATATGGCGCCGGGTGCCGGTTGGCACACCGATCCGGATCGCACCCTGATTGAGGCTGTGCCCGGGTGTTGGTGTCAGCGGCCGGCGGCGAGCGCGCGCGAGCCGGTGATGATCATGCGCACCATCTGCGACATCTGCTCGATCAGCTCCGGGTCCTTCTCCGGCGGCAGGTCCATCGCGGTGGCGCCCATGGCGAACACCAGGCGGGTGATGGCCTTGGAGACCAGCGCCGGCTCGTGCAGCGGCGCATGGTCGCGGATCGCCAGCCGGATCAGATCGATGCGCAGTTCTTCCTCGAAGAACTCCAGTTCGCGGTCCACCGCCTGCTTGAAGGCGTCGGAACCCACGGTACCTTCGCGCAGCAGCACATGCAGCAGCTTGTCGTCGGCGCGCAGCTGTTCGATGAACGCCTCCACCGAACTGCGCACCACGCTGCGATCGCTGCTCGCCGCACGTTGGCGGGCTTCACCGATGATCTTGCGCAGTGAGCTGCCGGCCACGTCGATCAGCGCCACCGCCAACTCGTCCATGTCGCGGAACTGGCGGTAGAAGCTGTTCGGCGCGATGCCGGCCTCGCGCGCCACCTCGCGCAGGCTGAGGGTGGAGACGCCGCGATGCGGGCCCAGCAGTTTCAGCGCCGCGGCCAGCAGATCCTCCCGTGAGATCGTCGCCTTGCGGCCGGGGCCGTGGTCGTCGTGGGGGAGGGCGGTCGATGACATGGATTGGAGCGTACGGGGCTGAATGGCGGGAGACTGGCCCGCATCATAGCGGCAAGAATTAATATACGGTTGTATACACGACTGTATCGATATCGGTATAGTGCCCCCATGAACGCCCGTGTCCTCCCCGCCCCGCGCCGTCCCGCCGGTGCGCTGCGCCGGTTGATCAGCCCGCTGGTCGCCGCCGATGTCTTTGATTTCTGGGCCGGACGGCTCAATCGCAACTGGACCTGGGACCGGCCCCGCGCCCGCCTGGTTGCCCGCGAGGAGGCCGCGAAAGGCGCGGTGACGCTCTGGCTCCGGCCCAACCGGCACTGGACCGGTTTCCGGCCGGGCCAGCACGTCAACCTGGGCGTGGAAATCGAGGGCGTCCGCCATACCCGCAGCTACAGCCTGACCGAGCCGCCGCGCGCGGACGGCCTGCTGGCGATCACCGTCAAGGCGGTCGAAGCGGGGCGGGTCAGCCAGTACCTGCACGGGCAGGCACGGGCCGGCGAAGTGTTCGAGCTGGGTCAGGCCTTCGGCGAGTTGTGCCTGCCGGCGCGTCCCGAGGGTGGCTGGCTGTTCCTGGCCGCCGGCAGCGGCATCACTCCGCTGATGGCGCTGACCCGGCAACTGGCGGCCGCGGGCATGCCGGTCGATCTGGACCTGGCGTACTGGGCGCGCACCCGCGAAGAGTTGTGCTTCCTCGGCGAACTGCGCGCGCTGGCGGCCCGTCACCCGGGCTTCCACCTGCATATCGGCTTGACCGGCGAAGCCGCGCGCGATGCCGGGGAGCGCGCCGGCCGCATCGATGCCGATTGGCTGGCGGCACGGATTCCAGCGCTGGCCGGGCGCCGGGTGATGGCCTGTGGTCCCGGTGGTTTCGTCGAGACCGCACGCCAATTGCTGGAGGGCCGCGTGGCGGGCTTCCAGGCCGAAGCCTTCAGCCCGCCGCCGCATGCGGTGGAGGACGATGGCGAAGTCGAGGTGCGCCTGACCCGCAGTGGCCGCCGCCTGCAGGTGGCGCGCGGGCAGTCGTTGCTGGTGGCGCTGGAAGACGCGGGGCTCAAGCCCGCCTCCGGCTGCCGCATGGGCATCTGCAATACCTGCGCCTGCGGCAAGGCCGCCGGCAGCACCCGTCACCTGCCCAGCGGCGCGCTGGCGCATGCTCCCACCCAGGCGCTGAAGCTGTGCATCAACAGCGCCGTGACCGATCTGGAACTGGATCTCTGATGAGCGCTTCCCGCAACCGGGCCCTGACTCCGGCCGAACTGGATCGCTTCGGCGAAGAACTGGACGCGCTGCGCGCACGCACGGTGGCCATGGTGGGCGACCGCGACGCGCGCTACATCCGCCGCGTCATCACGGCGGTGCGCTATACCGAAGTGGCGGCGCGCGCACTGCTGTTCGCCTCCGCGCTGCTGGGCGGCCTGCTGGTGGCCGGACAGGCCTGGGCGTGGCTGTTCTGGCCGTGCTGGATCCTCGGTGCGCTGCTGCTGGGCGGGGCCAAGATCCTGGAGAACATGGAGCTGGGCCACAACGTCATCCATGGCCAGTACGACTGGATGGGCGATCCGCAGATCAACGGGCGCAGCTACGAGTGGGACATCGTCGCCACCAGCGAGAACTGGCGGCACACGCACAATTTCCGCCATCACACCTACACCAACATCCGGGGCCTGGACGACGACATCGGATATGGTCTGCTGCGAATCTTCCCGGAACAGAAGTGGAAGCCGTTCTACCTGGTGCAGCCGATCGTCGCGATTGTCTTCGCGCTGTATTTCCAGTGGGGCGTGGCGATCCAGGATCTCAAGCTGGGCCGCTGGTGGCACGGCAAGATGACCGGCGCGCAGCTGCGCCGCAAGGCGCGTCCGGTGCTGCGCAAGATGTCGCGCCAGCTGATCAAGGACTATCTGATTTTTCCGGCACTGGCCGGCCCGTTCTTCCTGCCGGTGCTGCTGGGCAACCTGGTCGCCAACGGCATGCGCAACGTGTGGACCTACGTGATCATCTTCTGCGGCCACTTCACCGCCGATGCCGAGACCTTCCCGAAGGAATGCATCAAGAACGAGTCGCGCGGCCACTGGTACCTGCGCCAGTTGCGAGGCTCTTCCAACATCGGCGGCGGCCGGTGGATGAACGTGATGTCCGGCAACCTGAGCCACCAGATCGAGCACCATTTCTATCCCGATATCCCGGCCAACCGCTACGCGGAAATGGCGGTGGAAGTGCACGAGATCTGCACGCGCTATGGCCAGCACTACAACACCGGTTCGTTGCCGCGCCAGTTCGGACAGGTGATCTGGCGGATCCTGCGGCACGCGTTTCCGAGCCGCGCGCGCATCAAGGTGCCACTGGTGCTGCCGGAACCGGAACCCGCGCCGGAAGCGGCGTGAGCCTTCGCCGGTTCAGGCCGGCCGGGTGAATCGCAGCCAGAGGCGCGTGCACAGGAAAGCCGGCAGGCCACCCAGCACGGCGGCGATTCCGAGGGCGAACAGACTGCCCCACCCGTTCGGGTCCGGCTCATGCAGGACCGGCGTGATCCACGCCAACCCGGTGACGATGATGCCGATCGGTACCATCCACAGCTGGGCTTTCCAGTTGCCGAGCCAGGGTTTCAGGATTCCCGCCAGCACGCCGGTGAGCAGGGCCGGGATGCCGCCAAACAGGTAACCGAAAATGGCCATGCCGATGTGGGCGGCGGGATGGAAGGGGTTGCGCAGGTCTTCGGACATCAGCAGCAGGGCGAATACCTGCAGGTATCCGAGCAGTGGTCCGACCAGCAGGAACGCGACACCGCCCAGGAACGCATCGCGCGCCGTATCAAACGTGGCGATCCGCCAGTCCGGATGGGGATCCGGATCGTGGCGCAGGATCCAGCGGACCCGCACCCGGCCCGCGACGAGCAACAACACGAGTACGGCGAGGACCGGCAGCAGGTAGAGCGGCATGGTCCCGGCCTGCATGGGGTTCAGCGCCACCAGGGCTCGCCGCGGTACCACGCCTCGTGCGCCAGCCCGAGCATCGCGTGATCCTCGCGGGTATCGCCGTAGGCGTGGATGCGTTCGTAGCGCGGGAGATCGTAGCGTTCGCGGATGCGACGCACTTTTTCTTGGCCCACGCACTGCGCGCCGCGGTAGCGGCCGGTCATGCGTTCCTCCCGGACCTCCAGGCGTGAACAGAGCAGATCGACTCCCTGCGTTTCGCACCAGTGCGAAAGGTAGATGTCCAGTCCGCCGGACACCACGGCCACCGTATCGCCACGATCGCGATGCCATTGCAGTCGCGCCATCGCATCCGCGCGCAGCACCCCGGGCAGCACATCGTTCGCGAACGCCATGCCCGCCGCCTGCAAGCGGGCTTCCGGCACGCCACGGAAGCCGAAATCCACGATGCCCGCGCGTACCCGGTTGCCCGACACCCAGCCGGCCCGATAGCCGAGCACCAGCGGCGCCAGCACGACCCTGCCGATGGCCAACCGCGTCGGCGCGACGGCGGCGTACATGAAGCCCGGCATCATTTCACGGACCGTGAGGGTGCCGTCGAAATCGAACAGGGCGAGGTTCATGGCCGCACCGCGCAGGCGGCGGGATTCGACCCGCGCGACCGTACAGGCAATGCGCTCAGCGACAGGCGTAGACGGGTTTGTCCGGCGTGCTGTCGGAACGGCAGGACGGGCACCAGGACTGCACGATTTCCTGGCCATCGGCCATCGTCCGCCTGCCGAAGCTGGCAAGCGCATGGAAGATATGCCGGCCCGCCTGCACCGAGCAGCGCGGGCAACTCTTCAGTGTCTGTCCGCCCCGTTCCATGTATTGGGAATCGTTGAGGGGATGGTCGCAGGTGCAATCGGTCATGGCAGGTCCTTCGCGATGGAATCCGGATCCGGATGTTAGCCGGCATGCCCCGGCGAAGACAGCGTCAGTCGAGGAACTGCAGCCGCGCCAGTTCCGCGTACAGGCCGTCCTGCGCCAGCAGTTCTTCATGCGTGCCCTGGGCGATGATGCGGCCGCGATCCATCACCACGATGCGATCGGCCTTGAGCACGGTCGCCAGGCGGTGGGCGATGACCAGGGTGGTGCGCCCACGCATCAGGCGCTCCAGCGCATGCTGCACCGCCCGCTCGCTCTGCGCGTCGAGGGCGCTGGTGGCCTCGTCCAGCAACAGGATCGGTGCGTCCTTGAGCAGTGCGCGGGCGATCGCGATGCGCTGCTGCTGTCCACCGGACAGGCGTGCGCCGCGCTCGCCCAGCTGGCTGTCGAATCCCTCCGGCAACTCGTCAAGGAAGTCGTCGGCCTCGGCGGCGGCGGCGGCGGCGCGCACCTGCTCGTCGCTGGCTTCCAGGCGGCCATAGCGGATGTTGTCGGCGGCGCTCGCGGCGAAGATGGTCGGCTGCTGAGGCACCAGCGCGATCTGTTCGCGCAGCGCCGTCGGGTCCAGTTCGCGCACGTCGACGCCATCCAGCCGGATGGCGCCGGACTGCACGTCATGGAAGCGCAGCAGCATGGAGAACACGGTGCTCTTGCCGGCGCCGGACGGACCGACCAGGGCGACGGTCTCGCCGGGCCGGATGGTCAGGTTGAAACCATCGAGCGCGGGCAGGTCCGGACGCGAGGGATAGTGGAACGCGACCTGTTCGAAGCGGATGTCGCCGTGCAGCGGCGCGGGCAGGGCGAGCGGATGCGCCGGCGCGGTGACGCGCGGCGATTCCTCCAGCAGTTCGGCGATGCGCCCCATGCCGCCGGCCGCGCGCTGCAGTTCGTTCCAGACTTCCGCCAGCGCGCCCACCGAGCCGCCGCCAATCAGCGCATAGAGGACGAACTGCGCCAGCGTGCCGGCGGTCATCGAGCCTTCGACCACGTCATGCGCGCCCATCCACAGCACCGCGACGATGGTGCCGAAGATCAGGGTGATGGCCGCGGCGGTCACCCAGGCCTGGGCCCGGATGCGTCGGCGCGAGGTATCCACCGCGACCGCCACCGCCGCGTCGAAGCGTCCGGTTTCATAGCCTTCGCGTGCATGGGACTGCACGGTGCGCACGGCGCCGAGGGTTTCGCTGGCCAGGGTATTGGCATCGGCGACCCGATCCTGGCTGGCGCGCGAGGCCTTCCCCAGCTTGCGTGAGCCGAGCACGATCGGCAGCACGGCCAGCGGAATGCCCAGCAGCGCGAACGCGGCCAGGCGCGGGCTGGTGACGAACAGCATCGCCAGGCTGCCAATCACGGTCACGCTGCTGCGCAACGCCACCGACATGCTGCTGGCGACCACGCTGCGCAGCAGTTCGCTGTCGGCCGACAGTCGCGATATCAGTTCGCCGCTGCGGTTGCGATCATGGAATTCGGCGTCCAGTCCGATGAGATGTGCATACAGGCGCTGGCGCAGATCCGCGACCACCTTTTCGCCCAGCAGTGAAACGAAGTAGAAGCGCGCCGCGCTGGCCAGGGCCAGCACCACCACCACCACGAACATCGCGCCGAAGGCCTGGTTGATGCCGGCGCCGCCGGCCCCGAAGCCCTGGTCGATCATCTGCTTGAAGGCGGTCGGCAGGCTCAGGGTGGCTGCCGACGCGAGCGCCAGCGCGATCAGCCAGGCGGTGAACAGTCCGGAGTGCTGGCGGATGAACGGCCACAGGGCGCGCAGGCTGCCCAGTTTCGCCTTGGGGCGGGGCGCGCGGGTGTCATCGGTGCCGGCATCGGCCGGCGCTTGGGCGGCAGTCATGAAGGTTCCATCGGAAATGCTGTGGAAGCGGTCCGGCACCGGGCCGCTTCCACAGTTCTTCCGGGTCATGCCTCTTGAAACCGGTACGTCCGACTCAGGTGTCCGGATCCTGCTCCGACCAGCGCACCCGGTTACGGGTGGCGTCGCGCAGATGGATTTTCAAGGCGTCCCCCTGTTCCGCCGGCAGACGCAGACGCAGGAGGGCGCCATGCTCGTCGAAGGATTCGTCCAGTTTTTCGGCGCCGAATCCCGACAGCGCGGCGTGCACCGCGCCCAGATCCTCGAACGGCGCGGTCAGCGCCAGTGTCCGCATCACGATCAATGGGCGGCGTTCGGCCAGCCGCAGGCATTCGGCGGCGGCTCCGCCGTAGGCGCGGACCAGGCCGCCCGCGCCGAGCTTGATGCCGCCGTACCAGCGCGTGACCACCACCATCACCTGGTCGTAGCCCTGGCCGTCGATCGCCGCCAGGATCGGGCGGCCGGCGGTGCCCGCGGGCTCGCCGTCATCGCTGGAGCGGTATTCGGCGCCGATCCGGTAGGCCCAGCAGTTGTGGGTGGCGGCCGGGTCGGCCATCCGGCCCAGGAACGCCAGCGCGTCCTCCGGTCCGGCCGTCGGCGCGGCGGCGACCAGAAACCGGCTGTGCTTGACCTCCAGCAGATGAGAGGCCGGGGCGGCCAGGGTGTGGCTCATTCGCCCAGCAGTTCCTTCAGATCGTCCGGAATCTTCTGGAAGGGGTGGTTCTGCCTGAAGCGCACCAGGCTGTCGGCGGCGCTGGCGCGATCGCCCAGATCCCGGCGCAGGCGGATGCGTTCCAGCCAGTCTTCCGGAGGCAGCTTGGTGTCCTCGACGACCGGCAATTGCAGGTCGGTGCGCTTGAGCGCGTTGCGGGTGGCGCTGGCGGGCGCCGGCGCGACGGGGGCCGAGGCGGTCAAACCGCCGGGTGGAAGCGGCGCGGGCTGGGCCGTGGCCTTGGGGGGAGCGGGACTGCGCACGCGCACGTCCGCGACGCTCCGGGCGGCCTCGGCAGCATCCGCCGCATCGCGGGCCAGTTCGGCGCGCGCCTTCTCGCGCCTCGCGGCAATCGCGGCGGTGGTTTCCGGCGCGGCGACGAAGCCCGGGCGATCCTCGTCGCTGGTGACGATGCCGTAGGCGGCGGCCGATGCGGGCGCCGCGACCGAGTCCAGCGAATCGGCGTCCGCACGGATGGCCGCCGGTGCCGGAGGAGCGGGCGGCGCCGGCGCGGCGGCCACCCGACCCGATTCAACGGCGAGGGTATCCGCCGCTTCCGCCGCCGGGGGCTGACGCGGAACGGGGACGGAATGCGGCTTCACCGGCGTGGCCGGCTGGCGACGGGCCGCCGCGGTCTCCGGCTTCGGCATCCTCGCCGACTGTGGCGCCGCGATGGATTCGAGGGGGGCCGGCTCGGCGGGGGGAGGCGGCAGGGGTGCCGCCGTCGGTGTCTGCGCCGCCGCCGCCGCATCGGCCGCGGCGGGTTCGTCGAGAATGACGCGTGCGACCATGGGGCCACTGGTTTCGCTGGCGGCGGGGAGTTCATCCACCGGACGCAACTGCCAGGCGATGCCGACCGCCAGCAGGGCGCTGGCGGCCAGGCCCATCGCCACCGGCCAACGCGGTTTGCGCCGGACGGCCGGACGCGCGGCCACGGCGTCATGCGCGGCGGCCAGGATGCGGGCATCCAGGGTGGGCGAAGGCTCGCCGTGCGGCCCCAGCCGCGCCAGCTGATCGGCCAGCAGGCGTTCTTCGGAATCCAGTGGTTCGGTGGGACGGCGGTTCATTCGTTCAGTCTCGCGCGCAACTTGTCCATCGCGTAACGCAGCCGCGATTTGACGGTTTCCCGACCCACGCCGGTGATGTCGCCGATTTCCTCCAGGCTCAGTTCCTGCTCCAGCCGCAACTGCACCACCTGGCGCTGCTCTTCGGGCAGTTCGGCCAGCGCCAGCTGCAGGCGCCGACGCTGCTCGAATTCCGACAGCTGCCGCTCCGGCGTGTCCGGATCCGGCACCTTCGCGGTGCGTTCGTCCGCGTCCTCGGGAGCCGGCGGACGATGACGGGCGGCCCGCCAGTGGTCGTTCAAGCGATTGTGGGCGATCCGGAACAGCCAGGTGGTGAAGGCGGCCTCCGGCTTCCAGCCCTGGCGTGCGGTGATGACCCGTTGCCAGACATCCTGGAAGAACTCGTCCGCCAGCGCGCCGTCACGCAGGTTGCGCAACAGGAAGCGGTAGAGGGGACCCCGATGGCGGGCGTAGAGGTGCTCGAAAGCCGATGCATCGCCGGCGGCGTAGGCCAGCATCAACACTTCATCGGCGGGTTCGGCGGCATCGTTCACTGCGATCAGCGTAAGGGCTTCGCGCTTTTCCGGGAAGCGGGCGGCCGTCAGATTGCTGAACGAAAACGCGGGCTGGCCGGGGCGATGCACGGCGGGAACCAGGGCGGGCGAGGGCGCGGGATGCATGACCCGACAAACGGATGGGCGGGAAATCCGGGGTTTGCGTGATGGGCATGCGGGATCGCGGCGTGGTTTGCCGTTCATGGACCGCATTGGCGTTATGCTCGGCACGGGGAACTTTCATCAGAAGCCAATGTTGTCCGGAACCGGGGTGCCCAGCCAGAACGAGCGTGTCGGCACCTTGCCCGGTGAAGGAGAGGTGGCCGCGCCCGAGAGGATCCTGAGCGTGTTGCTGGAGGGCTTGCCGCCCGGGGCGGAACTGGCGGTCAGCTGGCGCGACTGGGCCCTGGGCGCGGGCGGCATCGCCTCCGTGGACGCATCGACAGGCCTGCGCCGCCGCGCCGAACAGGCGCTGGGCGAAAGCACCCCGGGCGACCCGGAGGACGGCTGGCTGCTGGCCTGGGAAAACACCGACGGCAACGCGCGGATGGCGCTGGCGGTGGCGCTGCCGCAGGCGGTGCCGGAAGCGCGGCGCGAATCCTGGTGCCGGCTGGCCAAGGCGATGATCGGCGCGACCCTCGACACGGCGCGCGCGCACGCCCGGATCGTGTCGCTGGAGAAATCCAAGCGGCTGCAGCAGGCCTTGTACGAGATCGCCGATCTGGCCGGGACCGGACTGGAGATGAGCGAGATGCTCCGCCGCATCCACGCGGTGGTGAACTCGCTGATGTACGCGGAGAACTGCTACATCGTCTCGTACGACGATCAGCGCCGGACCATCCGTTTCCTGTATTTCGCCGACCAGAAGGATCCATACGTCGCCGAGCCGGAACGGGAATTCACCGAAGAAGAAATGGTCAACAGCATGACCTTCTCGCTGCTGCGCCACGGCCAGCCGCTGCGGGGGCCATCGACGGTCATCCGCCAGAAACTGGGGGTGATCCGCGACCCCAGCCATGGCCCGGACAGCCTGGACTGGCTGGGCGTCCCGATGCGCCGCGACGATCGCGTCTGCGGAGCCATCGTGGTGCAGAGCTACGATACGCCGGCCAGTTACGCGGACGAGGATCGCGCGCTGCTCGGCTACGTCGCCCAGCACATCCTCACCGCGCTGGACCGCAAGCATGCGCATGCGGATCTCGAACACCGGGTGGAGGCGCGCACCCACGAACTGCAACGCGCCAACCGCGAGCTGCAGGCGGAAATCATCGAGCGCAAGCGCGCCGAGAAGCTGCAGAGCGCGCTGTTCCGCATCGCCGATCTGGCGATCACTTCCGAAAGCCTGGAGCGCTTCTACGCGGATCTGCATGCGGTGGTGGACGAACTCATCGACGCGCGCAACTTCTACATCGCGCTGCGCAGCGAGGATCACCAGACCCTGACCTTCCCGTATTCGATCGACGAGCGCGACCCGATGCGGCGTTCGCGCCGGAGCGGCAACGGCCTGACCGAGTACGTCATCGAGACCGGCAAGCCGCTGCTCGCCGATCGCGGCGTCATCGCCCAGCTCAGCGACGAGGGCAAGGTGGTGCAGCACGGGCCGCCGGCGTACAGCTGGCTGGGCGTGCCGCTGTTCCAGGGCGACCAAGTGCAGGGCGCGGTGGTGGTGCAGAGCTACTCGCCGGAGGTGAGGTTCACCGTGCACGACCAGAGCCTGCTGAACTTCGTGGCCCACAACATCGGCAACGGCCTGGGCCGGCAGCGCGCCCAGGAAAATCTGCGCGCCGCCCACGCGGAACTGGAACGCCGGGTGGACGAGCGCACCCGCGAGCTGGCCGACGCCAATACCCAGCTGCGCGCGCAGATCAACGAACGCCTGCGCGCCGAACAGCGCTTGACCTACCAGGCCACCCACGACGCCCTCACCGGCCTGCCGAACCGGCCGCACCTGCTGGATCGGCTTTCCGCGGCCATCGAGCGCGCGCGCCACGGCGACGGACAGGCGTTCGCGGTGCTGTTCCTGGATCTGGATCGCTTCAAGCTGGTCAACGATAGCATCGGTCATGCGGCGGGCGACGAACTGCTGATCGAAGTGGCGCGCCGCATCACCATGACCGTGCGCGGCAACGACGTCGTCTCGCGCCTGGGCGGCGACGAATTCGCGATCCTGATGGAATACGTCGACGGCGAGGAGAATGTCCGCGAACTCGCGCAGCGCCTGCTCGCGGTGCTGAGCCGTCCGATGTGGGTGGCCGGGCGCGAACTGTATCCCTCCGCCAGCCTCGGCATCGCGGTGTGGCATCCGCGCTACCGCAACGGCGAGGAGCTGCTGCGTGACGCCGACGCGGCGATGTACCGCGCCAAGGAACAGGGCCGCGATCGCTGCGCCATGTTCGACGAGGCCATGCGCGAGGCGGCAATGCAGAGCCTGGATCTGCAGGCCGACCTGCGGCGGGCGATCAACAACCGCGACTTCGTGCCGTACTACCAGCCCATCCTGCGACTGGACGATGGCGAGGTGGTGGGTTACGAGGCGCTGCTGCGCTGGCAGCATGAGCGGCGCGGCCTGCTGGCGCCGGCGGAGTTCATCAGCCTGGGCGAGGACAGTGGCCTGATCGAGCAGGTCGACTGGTTGATCTACGAGCAGGTCGTGCGCCAGATCGCACGGGGCGGCGAGGGCTACGTGTCGGTGAACGTGTCGCCACGGCATTTCCGTTCGCCGGACTTCGCCGACCGCCTGCTGGCGCTGTTCGATTCACTGGGTGCGGATCCCGCGCGCTTGCGGGTGGAGATCACCGAGGTCGCGCTGCTCGACGACGCGCCGCGCACCCTGCGCATCCTGAGCACGCTGCGCCAGCATGGCATCCTCGCGCAGCTGGATGATTTCGGTACCGGCTTCTCGGCGCTGTCTTACCTGCATCGCTTCCCGATTTCGGTGCTGAAGATCGATCGCAGCTTCGTTGCCGGCATCGGTGACGAGACCCGTCCGGAAAGTCCGGGCCTGGTCCGCGCCATCCTGGCGCTGGCCGGCACGTTGGGCATCGATACGATTGCCGAAGGCATCGAGACCGAGGAGCAGCGCAGCGCGTTGCTCGAGCTGGGCTGCAACTTCGGCCAGGGCTACCTGCTGGGGCGGCCCGGCGCGCAGATGGGCGCGCGCTGAGACGCTGGACGGCTGGCGCCGTCCAGCGCCCGTACCTCATTCACCGCCCGCGATGGCCGGCGTGCTGCCCTTTTCCCGCGCGTCCCGCGCCGTCAACTGTCGCGCCTGTTCAACCAGACCGGTGAACTCGCGGCGCAGGCCGAAACGGTCGTCGCCCTGGGCGCCACGGGCCGCCGCCGCCACTTCCGGCCAGCCCCAGCCGTCGATGTGCTTGCCACCGCGCAGTAGATCGGCGTATGCGGCCACCGCGGTGGCGAAGCGGAAGCTCTCGCCCGGCGTGCGGGTGAGCGTGTCGGCCTTGATCGGGGTTTCGATCAATCGGCTGCGCTCCTGTCCGGGCGCCTTGTAGCGCAGTGCGAGGTGGGCGATCTCGCCGTTCCCGCGCGTGGCGTCGCCGCCGGTGGCGGCCTGCCCGTAGCGTAGCGACGGCAGGCGATCGGCACCGGACCCGGTGGGCGTGATCTCGTACAGCGCGGTGACCTGGTGGCCGGCGCCGATATCGCCGGCATCCACCTTGTCGTTGGCGAAATCCTCGCGGTTGAGCAGGCGGTTCTCGTAGCCGATCAGGCGGTATTCGGAAACGTAGGCCGGATTGAATTCGATCTGGATCTTCACGTCGCGGGCAATGGTCAGCAGGGTCGATTGCATCTCGTCCACCAACACCTTGCGTGCTTCCTGCGGGGTGTCGATGTAGGCATGGTTGCCGTCACCCACGTCGGCCAGCCGCTCGGCCATGGCGTCGTTGTAGTTGCCCTGGCCGAAGCCCAGGGTGGTCAGGGCGATGCCGGACTCGCGCTGATCGCCGACCAGTGTTTCCAGCGCGCCCTGATCAATCGTGCCGACATTGAAATCGCCGTCGGTGGCCAGGATCACCCGGTTGACACCGTCCTTCACGAAGGCCTGCTTCGCCATCGAATACGCCAGACGGATGCCGTCGCCGCCGTTGGTGGAGCCACCGGCCTGCAGGCGCTCCAGCGCACCCAGGATGTCGTCGTGGCGGTCGCCCGGCGTGGGCGGCAGCACCAGGCCGGCCGAGCCCGCGTAGACGACGATGGAGACGCGATCCTGCGCGCGCAGTTGCGGCACCAACTGGGCGAAGGCCTGCTTCAGCAACGGCAGTTTGTCCGGTGAATCCATCGAACCGGACGTGTCGATCAGGAAGACGAGGTTGGCCGGCGGCAGCGTCGCCTTCGCCACGTCGTAGCCTTTGATGCCGATCATCAACACCTGGCGCGCGCCGTTCCAGGGAGCCGGCGCGAGTTCGGTGGTGACCCGGAACGGGGTGTCGCGATTGGCCGGTGCGGGATGCCGATAGTCGAAGTAGTTGATGAATTCCTCCGCGCGCACGGCATCGGCCGGCGGACGGACACCGTCGCGCAGCATCCGCCGCACGTTGCTGTAGCTGCCGGTATCCACGTCGATGGAAAAGGTCGACACGGATTGTTCGGTGGTGCGATGGACCGGGTTGTCGTCGCGGGCGGCATAACGCTCGGTGTTCGCCACCTCGGCGGGCATGGAGAGGAGTCCCGGGCTCTGCATCGCTGCATACCCGGCCGTCATCATGGGGGCGGGAGGCGGCGGCGCGGGGGCCGCGGCGGGCATGGCGCGAGCATGCTCGGTGCGGGTCCTGGCTTCGGCCTTGCGCCGGGTCTGGACCGTATCGAGCGTGGTGGCATCGGCCGCGGCCGCATCGGCGGCCGCCATGTTCGCGGCGACCTCGGCTTCGTCGGCAGCGGAGGATTTGGCCGCCGGCTGCGACTGGCAGGCGGCGAGCAGGGCGACGGCGAGCAGGGTGAGGGTAGGACGTAGGTGGCGCATGGCGGTTCTCCCGATGGGTCGGAAGGGCAAACGCGCATGGCCGGGAAACGGGGTTGAACGATGGCGCGTTGGCGCCGTCGGGTCATTCCACCCGCAGTTTCAGTTCGCCGTCGGCCAGCCGGGCCTGTACGGCGTCGCCGGGAGCCACCTGATCCACCGAGCGCACCAGCGCGCCGTCGGCGCGGGTGACGATGGCATAACCACGAGCCACCGTCGCCAGCGGGCTGACCGCTTCCAGCGAACGCGCCAGCCCGCGCAGTTTCAGCGCCTCGCGCTGGAGCTGCCGGGCCACGGCCGCCTGGGGGCGGGCGCGCAGGGCTTCCAACCGCGCCTGCAACTGCGCGAGCCAGCGTTGCGGCTGCGCCGCGCGCAGGATGGCGGCGGCATGGCGCAGGCGCGCGCGCCGTTGCTCCGACTGCTCGCGCCACAGTGCCTGCAGGCGACGCATGGCATCGTCCTGGCGGCGGCGGATGAGGGCCAGGCGCGCCTGCGGACGCAATGCATTCAGACGCAGGGCCGCGCGGTCGGCGCGCTGCATGGCCTGGCGAAGGTGGTGGCGCTGCAACTCGTGCAATCGCCGTTCAAGCGTGCGCAGGCGGGTCGAAAGATCGCGTGCGTCCGGCACCAGCAGTTCAGCGGCGACCGATGGCGTGGGCGCGCGCAGATCGGCGGCGAAGTCGGCGAGGGTGAAGTCGGTTTCGTGGCCGACCGCCGATACCACCGGCACCGGTGACGCGGCGATCGCGCGCGCCAGCTGTTCGTCGTTGAAGGCCCACAGATCTTCCAGCGAACCGCCACCGCGGGTCACCAGGATCACGTCGTAGCGGCCACTGTCGGCGGCGCGCCGGAGCATCGATACGATCTGCGCCGGCGCGGCTTCACCCTGGACCTGCACTGGAAGAATGTCGACTTCGAGCAGGGGAAAGCGTCGCCCGAGCACGCTCACCACGTCGCGTACGGCGGCGCCGCTGGGCGAGGTGATGACCGCCAGCCGGCGTGGGTGCGCGGGCAGGGCGCGCTTGCGTCCTTCGTCGAACAGGCCTTCAGCCGCGAGTTTGGCTTTCAACGCCTCGAACGCCCGCCGCAGCGCGCCTTCGCCGGCTTCCTCCAGATGATCGATGACCAACTGGTAGTCGCCGCGCGCCTCGTACAGGGTCAGGCGACCGCGCGCGAGCACCCGCAGGCCTTCGCGCGGAACGAAGCGCAGCCACTGGCTCTTGGGTTTGAACATGGCGCAGCGGACCTGCGCGCGGGCGTCCTTGAGGGTGAAGTACAGGTGGCCGGAGGCGGGGCGGGTGACGTTGCCGAGTTCGCCTTCCACCCAGATCAGCGGGAATGCGCCTTCAAGGAGGTCGCGGGCCAGGGTGTTGAGCTGGCTGGGGGTGAGGACGTCGCGGGTGGGGTCTTGCATGGGGCATACCGTAGCGCAGTGGGGCGGTTTCATAAACCCGACATAGAGCGGAACTCGTTCCGCTGCGGCGGTTTGGGTTTCTGGCTTCTATGCGTGACCGGGGATTGGGCGCCGACGCGCGTTGTTGCTATCGGTTGGCGTAGATGGCGCGCTCGCCGCGGGGCGTCCCTTTCTTTGCTTGTGCAAAGAAAGGAACCAAAGAAACACACCCCTGGCGGCGTGCCCTCCGCGCTACGCGCTCCGGGTCCGCAATCGGTCCGGGAATTTTCGGAAGGGGCCTCCTGCCCCTGCCGAAAACGGCGCACGTCCTGTGCGCCGCCCTGCGGGTTTTACCCGGCCCGCTTGCCACGCCTTCAAGGGGGCCCGAAGGGCAAGGGCAAGAACAACAGCAACGGCTCAGCGGGCAATTGCCTGCCTCTGCTCTTCGCTTTGGCATTTACTCTCGGGCCCCTTCCGCAGCGGTGGCGACGGTGGGCAAACCCGAAGGGCGCCGCACAAGGATGTGCGGCGTTTTGGGTCGGCACAGGGATGTGCCGTCCCAAAATTCCCGCCGGCGACACGAACCCCGGCCGCGCAGCGGCTGGGGCGCGAAGGCCGGGGTGTGCTTTCTTTTGGTTCTTTTCTTTGCACAAGCAAAGAAAAGAATGCCCGCGGCAGCGAGCCGTCAAGGAGCGCCGATAGCGACCCCGCGCGGCAGCGCCCGATACCGATGATGTATAGAAGCCAGAAACTAGAAGCAAAAAACAATGCAGCAGAGCAAGCTCCGCTCTACTCGTCGACCTGTCGACGCTCGGGACCGGGACGCTTCAGCAGCTTGCGCTGCAGGGAGCGGCGATGCATCCCCAGCAGCCGGGCCGCGGCCGAGATATTGCCGTCCGTCTCCGCCAGCGCCTGCTGGATATGTTCCCACTCCAACCGGTGCAACGGTGTCATCGTGTCTTCCGGCTCCAGCGGCTCGCTCTTCTGCTCGATGCCCAGCGCGCGCAGGATCGACGTGAGCGAGGCCGGCTTGGGCAGATAGTCGTCGGCCCCGCGCTTGATCGACTCCACCGCCGTGGCCACGCTCGCGTAGCCGGTCACCAGCAGGATCCGCATGTCCGGACGCAACGCGCGCAGGGGTTCGATCAGGGTCAGTCCGGAGGACTCGCCCAGCTTCAGATCGACCAGCGCGAAATCCGGCGCCTGCTCGCGGGCCAGGCGCAGGGCGTCGCTGCCGTCCAGGGCGATGCGGGTTTCGATGCCGCGCCGCGCCAGGCTGCGCTGGAGCGTGCGCGCGTACAGTTCGTCGTCGTCGATCAACAGGCCGTTCATGGGAAATCCTTGGCGCCGCGCAGCGGCAGGCGGAATCGGACCCGTACGCCGCGCGGCGACGCGGTCTGCAGGGTCAGCGAACCGCCCAGGCGTTCGACCGTCGCGTGTGACAGCGCCAGACCCACGCCCATGCCATCGGGCTTGCTGCTGCGGAACAGGGTATCCGAATGGAAACGCAGGGTGTCCTGGAAGCCGTCGCCCTCATCGCGGACTTCGCCGATCAGTTCGCGGCCATCGCTGCGCAGGTGCAGTTCGACCCGGGTGGAGCCGGCCTGCTGGCTGGCGTCGGCGGCATTGTTGAGCAGGGCCTGCAGCAGGTGCCCGATCGAGGGATCCACCCGCAGCCGCGCCGGCAGTTCGCCTTCGCGCTGAAGTTCGATGGTCGGCCGCACCAGTTGCCAGCGATGGATGACCCGTTCCAGATCGACGCCGGTGTTGTGGCCCATCTCGGCCGAGGCGGCCAGTTCGCGCACGCGGTCGCGGCAGATGTCGACCAGTTCGCGCAGGGTGGTGGCATCCTCGCGGATGGTTTCATCGTCGCATTGCTCGGCGATGTCCTCGCTGAGCAGGGTCATCGTCGCCAGCGGCGTGTTGAGCTCGTGCGCGACCGCCGCGGCGTGTGTGGCCAGGGCGACGATGCCTTCGTTGCGCGCGAAGCGTTCGCGCAGCACGGCCAGCTCGCGTTCGCGCTGGCGCAGGGCGGCCACCAGCCGGGTGGAGAAATACAGCACCACCCCGACCGAGAGCAGGAAGTTCACCGCCATGCCCCAGAGATGCAGGTTGAAGGCATTGCCGTGGAAGGCGGGCAGCGGCCGCCCGAACACCGCCATCAGCGCGTATCCGATCAGCGAGGCGCCGGCGGTGGCCAGTACCCAGCGCAACGGCAGCGCCAGCGCGGCCACCGCGATCAGCAGCAGGAACATCGGGCTGAACGGGTTGGTGATGCCGCCGCTCCAGCCCACCAGCCAGGCCAGCACGGCCACGTCGACCAGCATATGCAGGAACGCCACGCCGGCCGAATCCGGCGCCAGCCGATGGCTGCGCCAGGTGGCATAGACGTTGAATGCGGCCAGCAGGCCGATGCCGCCCCACAGCGGCACGGTGGGCAGCGGGATGTGCATCAGCTCGGTGGCGACCAGGACGGCCACCGCCTGGCCGATGATGGCGACCCAGCGCAGGTTGCACAGGGTCCGCAGGAAGCTGGGGGAGGAAATGGGCATGCGTACATGCTAGACGATGCGGCAAGACCGGCCGCCCGCGCGGATTGGACCGCGCGTGAACGGGGAGGCCGCCGGTCGCCGCAGCGGGACGGGGTTCCCGGTCTAAAATAGGCGCCATGCACGACGCCGTCAGCCGCCCCACGCCCCCCGCCAACGCCGCCGCCTGGCCCCGCCGCATCACCCACGCCGTCGGGATCGGCGGGGTGAAGGTCGGTGGCGGGCAACCGATGGTGGTGCAGTCGATGACCAATACCGACACCGCCGATATCGCCGCCAGCGTCCGCCAGGTGGCGGAGCTGTGGCGGGCCGGATCGGAGCTGGTCCGGCTGACCGTCAACAATCCCGAATCCGCCGCCGCCATCCCGCGCATCCGCGAGAAGCTGGAGATGATGGGCATCGCGGTGCCGCTGATCGGCGACTTCCACTACAACGGGCATCAATTGCTGGCCGGTGAACCCGCCTGCGCCGAGGCCCTGGCCAAGTACCGCATCAACCCGGGCAACGTGGGCTTCGGCAAGAAGAAGGACACCCAGTTCGCCCAGTTGATCGAATTCGCCATCCGCTACGGCAAGCCCGTGCGCATCGGCGCCAACTGGGGGTCGCTGGATCAGGCGCTGGCCGCGCAGCTGATGGACGAGAACCACCAGCGCGAGCAGCCGTGGGACGCCGGCCGGGTGCTGCGCGAAGCGCTTATCCGTTCCGCGGTCGACTCGGCCGAGCGCGCGGTGGAGCTGGGCCTGCCGCGCGATCGCATCGTGCTGTCGGCCAAGGTCAGCGGCGTGCAGGAACTGATCGCGGTCTATCGCGACATGTCCCAGCGCACCGAGTTCGCGCTGCACCTGGGCCTGACCGAGGCCGGCATCGGCAGCAAGGGCATCGTCGCTTCGGCGGCGGCGTTGTCGGTGCTGCTGCAGGAAGGCATCGGCGACACCATCCGCATCTCGCTCACCCCTGAGCCGGGCCAGTCGCGCACGCAGGAAGTGATCGTCGCGCAGGAACTGCTGCAGACCACCGGCCAGCGCGCTTTCACCCCGATGGTCACCGCCTGTCCGGGCTGTGGCCGCACCACGTCGGAGTTCTTCCAGGAGCTGGCCAAGGTGGTGCAGAACCATGTCCGCGGCAGGATGCCGGAATGGAAGATCAGCCACCCCGGCGCGGAGAACATGACCCTGGCGGTGATGGGCTGCGTGGTGAATGGTCCGGGCGAATCACGCCACGCCAACATCGGCATTTCCCTGCCGGGCACCGGCGAGGCGCCGGCAGCGCCGGTGTTCATCGATGGCGAGAAGGCGGTGACCCTGCGCGGCGAGAACATCGCCCAGGAGTTCATCGCCCTGATCGACGGCTACGTCGAGCGCAAGTACGCGCGTGGCGCCCTCTGAGGTCCTGGCCCAGGGCCTGAACGCCCTGTTCGCGCTGTTGCGTGAGCGCGCCCTGCGGATGCTGCTGCTGTTCGCCGGCGTGCTGGCGCCGCTGTGGCTGTTCGTGGAACTGGCCGACGAAGTCCACGAGCTGGAGGACTTCTTCTTCGACGATCCGCTGCTGTGGCGGATGCACGCGCTGGCGTCGCCGGCGCTGGACCGGTTCTTCATCGGGGTGTCGGCGGCCGGCTACCAGTACGGGGTGATTCCGGTGGACATCGCCATCGTGCTGGCGCTGCTGGCCCGGCGGCGCTGGCGCGAGGCGCTGTTCGCGGCGTCCTCGTTCATCGGCTCGGCATTGCTGAACCTGGCGACCAAGCAGTTCTTCCAGCGTGACCGCCCGTCGCTGTGGGATTCGGTCGCGCCCGAGCACACCTTCAGCTTTCCCAGTGGCCACGCGATGGGTTCGATGACCCTGGCGATGGTGGTGTTCCTGCTGGCCTGGCGGACCCGCTGGCGCTGGCCGGCGGCGCTGGCCGCGCTGGCGTTCGTGCTGCTGGTCGGCCTGTCGCGGGTCTATCTGGGCGTGCACTACCCATCGGACATCCTGGGCGGATGGGCCGCCGGCATGGTCTGGGTGGCCGGCCTGTATATCGTGCTGTACCGCAATGGCGGGCCGTGGAAGCGTGGCGCTCAGGCGAATTCGTAGAACTGGAAGCACACCCCGGGTGGCACGATCAGGTGGAATTCCCGCCGCCCCCATGGCTTCATTTCCAGGGGCCCGACCTGGGCGGGCAGGTCGCGGTACTCCGCGTACAGCGCGTCCAGCCCGGCCACGCCGATGCTGAAACTGGCGTTCCGTGCCCACAGGGGTTCGGCGTTGCGGACCAGGTGGAAGCCGACACCGTCGCGTTCGATGCCGGCCATGTCGCCTTCCTGCCAGAGCGCGTGGAAACCCATCCGGCCGACGTAGAAATCCAGGGCTTCGGCCAATGAGGGGCCGGCGGGCACCATCGGCGTCACGCTGGCGAATCGACTGGTCATCGGCGTCTCCCTGCTGCGGGTCCAGCGTAGGAGAACCGCCGCCGACGTCGCAAGACCGCCGCGTGCAAACGTAACGGATTGTTGCGAGCCGGCCGGCTTGTCGCGGGCGGCCCGTGGCGGGAGGATTACCGCGGGTGGATGGGGCGCGCCGGGCGCCCACGGTGAGGACATGCAGGATCTGGTCGAGCGGTATGGAATGGCGCTGGTGTTCGTCAACGTGCTGGCGTTGTCGCTGGGCCTGCCCGTGCCGGCGATGCCGACCCTGATCCTGGTCGGGGCGGGCATCGCCCTGCACGCGGATCCGGCCTGGCCGGCGTTGCTGGGCGTATTGGCGGTGTCGGTCTCGGCCAGCCTGCTCGGCGACACCGCCTGGTTCTACGCCGGTCGCCGTTATGGCGGCCGCACCCTGCAGTCGCTGTGCCGGTTGTCGCTGTCGCGCGACAGCTGCATGAAGCAGACCGAACGCGTCTACGGCCGCTTCGGCATCCGTGTGCTGGCGGTGGCCAAGTTCGTTCCGGGCCTGTCGATGGTGGCGGTGCCGATGTCGGGCGCGATGCAGGCGGGTCTGCCGCGCTTCCTGCGTTACGACGGCTTGGGCGCGGCCCTGTGGGCGGCGGTCGGATTGGCGCTGGGCGTGATCTTCGCCCGCCAGGTGGAAGGGCTGCTGATGGCGCTGTCGCAGCTGGGCATCGGCGCGGCGCTGCTGGTGGCGTCGGCGCTGGTGCTGTACGTCGGCCATCGCTGGTGGCGCCGGCGCGCGCTGTTCCGGATGCTGGAGTCCACGCGCATCGATCCATCCGCACTGGATGCGCTGATGCGGGCGGGGACGGCACCGGCGGTGCTGGATATCCGCGCGCCGGGTTTCCGCGACATCGATCCCTTCGTCATTCCCGGCGCGGTCTTCGCCGACGAGCGCCGGCTGGACGAGATCGCCGCGATGTTCCCGCGTGAACGCAAGATCGTCATCTACTGCGCGTGCCCGGACGAAGTCTCCGCCGCCTGGCTGGCGCGCCAGTTGCGCCTGCGGGGATACGGCGATGTGCTGCCGCTGAGGGGGGGCATCGATGCCTGGCGGGCGGCCGGGTTGCCGGTCGAGGGCATCGCTGGAAACGCGGAAGCCGCGGGCGGACTGCTCGCCGCGGGACGCTGACGCGTCTTCCACTTTTTCGCGCAGGGTCGAATCCTCCGCGGTCCACGCGTCCGATTCGCTCCTGGACTCCCGCATGCGTGTCGCCATCCCGTGCCGGGGCTGCGCGGCAATCCAGACAAGAAGCAGGGTTTTCCCCGATGCGCCATCGGGGAGGCTGGCCCAGCATCGCCGACGCACATCCGCCACCGGCGGGTTCACTGGCAAAGGCAGCCGGCGTCAGGGGGGGAGATGTTTCCGCACTCATGGCAAGGCTCGCCTCTTTGATGAAAGGTCGTTCATTGATGAAATGCTGGCATGTCCTGTTCGTCCTGTTGGCCGCCGGGCTGGTGTCGACGGCGACGGCCTCGGACCCGCGGCCGCGCGCGCGCGCGGCCGGCGTGGTGATCGGCACGTTGCCGACCGGCGCGCGCAACGCGATCACCGATGTCGCGGGCGTGGGTGTCGGCCATGCCACGCTGGCCGAAGGCCAGCGCCTGCACACCGGCGTCACCGCGATCCTGCCGCATGCCGGCAACCTGTACCGGCAGCGGGTGCCGGCGGCGATCGTCGTCGGCAATGGTTTCGGCAAACTGGCCGGGATCACCCAGGTGCAGGAACTGGGCGAACTCGAGACGCCCATTCTGCTGACGGGCACGCTCAGTACCTGGAAGGTCGCGGATGCCACGGTGGACTGGCTGCTGCGGCAGCCGGGCATGGAGGAGGTGCGATCGATCAACCCGGTGGTGGGCGAAACCAACGATGGCTACCTCAGCGACATCCGTGCGCGGCCGTTGAACCCGGCACTGGTGGAGCAGGCGTTGACCCATGTCTCCTACGGTGATGTCGCGGAAGGCGACGTCGGCGCCGGCGCGGGCACGGTCGCCTTCGGCTGGAAAGGCGGTATCGGCACGAGTTCGCGACGACTGGCCACGATCGATGGCGGATACACCGTCGGCGTGCTGGTCCAGAGCAACTTCGGGGGAGAGCTGACCATCGCCGGTGTGCCGGTCTGGAAGGTGCTGCCTGACCCCGCCGAATACGCACGCAGCCAGGCCGTGCCGCCCCCGAGCACCGGCGATGGCAGCATCATGATGGTGGTGGCGACCGATGCGCCGTTGGACGCGGCGCAATTGCAGCGCCTGGCGCGACGTGCGCTGGTAGGGCTGGCAAGAACCGGATCCGTGATGTCGAACGGATCGGGCGACTATGTCATCGCGTTCTCCACGGCAAAGGACAACCGGCGCGATCCGGCGGTCCCGGTGCAGCCCGCGCGCAGTGTCAGCGGCGAAAGCCTGTCGCCACTGTTCCAGGCCGCCGCCGAGGCGACGGAGGAAGCCATCGTCAACTCGCTGTTCCGCGCGCGCACCGTGCGTGGCCATCGCGGCACCGCCGCGGCGCTCCCGCTGGAGCCGGTGCTCGACGCGATCAGGCGGACGCGAGCGCAGGAACGAGCAACGCCGGCCGCGCCGTAGGCGACACACCTCCACGCGAGGAAGCCGGAACCGCTCCCGCGAGGCCGCCACGAATGGCGGAGATGAACCACCGACGGAGAACCCCATGCGTGAATCCGCCCCATCGCCTCCACGGCGCCCTGTGATCGCCTGTTTGACCGCGCGTTTTCCGATGCGGGCGGCCATTGCCGCCCTGATCCTCCTCCTGTTCTGCGCCACGTCCATCGCGGCGGATCTCCCGCGCACCCGCGCCGACGGCTTGCAGCGGGAACTGGAGCGCCTGACGTCGTCGTTCGACGGAACGGTGGGTTTCCATGCACTCGATCTCCGCAGCGGGCGGACCGCGCAACTGAATCCGGATGTCGGCTTTCCGATGGCCAGCACGGTCAAGGTGCCGGTCGCGGTGCACATCCTCGGGCTGGTCGATGAAGGCAGGCTGGACCTGCGCCATCCGGTGTTGCTGCGGGAGGGCGACATCTATCCCGCGATGGGAGGGCCGCTGGATACACACCTGACGCCCGGTTCGGCCGTGACCATCCACGATCTGCTGCACATGATGCTGACCGTCAGCGACAACAACGCCACCGACATCCTGATCCGGCTGGGGGGGGCGCCGAAGCGGTGGACGCGCGGATGCGAAAGCTGGGCGTGGCGGGAATCCGGGTCGACCGCTACATATGGGAAATGCTCTCGCACTATCTGGGGAACCTGGAAGCCTCTCCCCGAAAGCCGGTCAGCCCGGCGGACTACGCCCGGCTGGATGTGGCGGAACGGAGCGCGGACGAGCGTCGTCGATTGACCCGGCTGTACCACGAGGATCCCCGTGATACCAGCACGCCAGCGGGCATGGCGTCGCTGCTCCGGCTGATCTGGGAAGGCAAGGCGCTTGGGCCCGACACCACCGCCGTGATCAAGGCGATCCTGCTGGATTGCCGCACCGGGCAGGGACGGATCAAGGGCCTGTTGCCCGACTCCACGCCGGTGGCGCACAAGACCGGCACGGTCGGCGAGGTCATCAACGACGTGGGCGTGATCACGCTGCCGGAAGGCGAGGGGGATGTCGTGGTCGTGGTGTTCCTGAAGTCGGGCGAGAGCGATCAGGCCAGGGATCGGATGATCGCGCAGATGGCGCGCGCGGCGTACGACTATTTTCTGTTCGTGCCCGGCGGCTGAGCCCGTCGCGGGCTGTCCACGGGTCATTCAGTGGCTTTTCCGTTTCCACCCGAACTGGCGTGATCGCCGCGCCACCGCGGGATGCGCGACGACGGACTCGGGCAACCGCGGCGGTCTCAGTTGAGGAGGCGTGCCAGCTGGGTGCGGTTGGCGACATCGAGCTTGCGGAAGATGGAGCTTATCTGGCTTTCGATCGTCTTGCGGGAACGGCACAGTTGCTGCGCGATCGCCTCGTTCCTCAGGCCCGCGGCGACCAGGCCGGCGACCTTTCTTTCGCTGGGCGAAAGGCATTTCAGCAGCGGCAACACGCGTGGTGAATCGATGTCGACCTGCGCATTTTCGTCACCATCGGGCGCCAGTATCAGCAGGTGCTGGGCGTGGCGGGAGGTGTTTGCCGGTGCGGAACTGATTTCCAGGCGTAGGCGCTGGCCGGGGCGGCGCGGATGCTCGAGCGTGAACGTGGCGCGGTTGCCGGGTGGCGGCGGCGCGGCCGGCACGCCGTCCATCCACCGGCGCAGGGGCGCCTCCAGCACGCGCGGCAGATATCCGTTCCTGTCGGTGTCCTCGCTCCAGAGGCGACACACGCGCTTGGCTTCCCGCGACATGTAGGACGGCACCAGGTTTCCGTCGACAAGCACGGCGGCGAGCGGCAGATCGTACAGAAGCGCCTCGATGGCCTTGTGCCGCACGCGATCGGATTCCAGCAGGCGGATGCGATGCAGGCTGGCATCCAGCAGCGTGTACAGGTCCGTCAGGAACGACAGTTCGGGCTCCGAAAGGCCGGTGTGTTCGGGAAGCAGGCGGATGCTCAGTACGGCCTCCAGGCGGGTGCCGTCCCAGAACGCGAGATGGATGAAATCGCGCCAGCCCGGAGTGGGGTTCTGCGCCCGGAGCCGTTCCGGCGCAAGCGCATCCTGCGACGCGATCTGCGAGAACGTGTACCAGCGGATCCGGGGGTTCGCATCCAGATAGGGCGCCGCGACATCGAGGCTGGTGACCAGGCGGGCGCCGTCGTCGCGGGTCTCGGTCAGGTGATGGCGGCCCTGGTTCGGCTGGTAGCCGTCGATATCGAACAGCAGGCTGCAGGAATGGCAAGGCAGCGCCTTGTTGATCAGGGACGAACAGGATTGCCACAGCGCCCCCATGTCGAGCGACTTCACCAGCGCCGCGCGTTCCATCGCCATGCCGTCGATGGGCGTCGGCGGGCTGAGGGAATCAAGCATCAACATGTCGTCTCCTTGAGGCGGGCTGTCGTACGCGGGACAGGCAAAACACTTGTTCCGGACACGATCGCGCCCCGTCCCCCGTGATGGCAATCGTCGTTCTTTTAACACCCTGTCACCAGACCGGCAAGCCACGGGAATGCCGGGATGACGGAACGCCGGAACGCGGGAATATCCGGGTTTTTTCTGATTCCAGCGCGTAGCCGCTGTGGTCGAATGACATGGATTCCGGGACGGCCGGGCAAGGGCAAGCAGGATCATGGACTACACAAGTGCGGAACGGGATCAGCAGCGGTCCACGGGGAGCGGGAAGGGCGAGGACGCGATGGGCCGGTCATCCGGCAACGTGATCCTGCGCCAGCCATATCTGCTGTTTCTGGGCGAGGAGACCAATCCGCTGAAGGCGAAGACCGCATTCGGATTGCGTGACTGGGCCGCGGAAAGCTGCATCGGCCAGACACGGATGCCCGGTGGCACGATCGATCTCGGATTGCCGGAACTGGATCCGGCCAACGCCGCGGCGGCCGGTGTGCGCTCGCTGGTGATCGGTGTCACGCCGCCAGGCGGTCGGATTCCTCCGCATTGGAGCCGGTTGCTGGTCGTCGCGGCGGAAGCCGGACTGGATATCGTGAGCGGCCTGCACACGCCGCTGGAGTCGGTTCCGGGCCTGGTGCAGGCGACAGCCGGAACGGGCGCGCGACTGGTGGATGTACGGCGTCCACCGGAAAACCTGCCGCGCGCCACCGGCAAGCGCCGCAGCGGCAAGCGCGTGGCGATGGTCGGCACGGATTGCGCGCTGGGCAAGAAGTACACCGCGCTGGCGCTGGCCAGGGCGATGCGCGGACACGGCGTTGACGCCGACTTCCGCGCCACCGGCCAGACCGGAATCATGATCGCCGGCGCAGGCATCGCGGTCGACGCGGTGGTGGCCGACTTCATCGCCGGTGCGGCCGAGTGCATCTCGCCGGCGGCGGCGGCGGATCACTGGGACGTCATCGAGGGCCAGGGTTCGCTGTTTCATCCCGCCTACGCCGGCGTCACGCTGGGCTTGCTGCACGGCTCGCAACCGGATGCGTTGATCCTGTGCCACGACCCGGAGCGCACGCACGTGGTCAGTTGGCCGGAGTATCCGCTGCCCGGCCTGCGGGAGGCCCGCGATTTGTATCTGCGCATGGCCCGGATGACCAATCCGGATGCGCGGTTGGCGGGCATCAGCCTGAACACCGCGGCGCTGGACGAGACGGCGGCGCAGGATGCGCTGGCCCGGGCCGAGCGTGAACTCGGCGTACCCGCGTTCGATCCCTTGCGTACGCCGCTGGACCGCGCGATCGACGCGATCCTGGGCTGACGCGGTGACGGTGCGCACGCTGCGTGCCAGGCAGCACGCCTGGAAGCTGAAAGAGCCGTTCGCCATCGCGCGGGGTGTGCGCAGCGAGGCGAGGGTGGTGATCGTCGAACTGCACGAGGCCGGCGAGATCGGCCGGGGAGAGTCCAGCGGTGTCGCCTATCACGGCGAGACACCGGAAAGCATGCTCGCCCAGATCGAACAGGTGCGTCCCGAACTGGAACGCGGCTGCGACAGGCAAGCGCTGCTCCGGCTGTTGCCGGCCGGCGGAGCGCGTCACGCCCTGGACGCGGCGCTGTGGGATCTCGAGGCCCGACTTACCGGCGTGCCGGTCTGGCAGCGTGCGGGTGTCGCCAACTGGAGACCGGTCGAAAGCACCGTGACCATCGGCATCCGCGATATCGCGGCCTACGAGGCCACCGCGCGGCTGCATGCGGATCATCCCTGGCTCAAGGTGAAGGTAGGGCGGGAATCACCGCTGGAAGCGGTGGCGGCCGTGCGCCGGGGAGCGCCCAACGCGCGCCTGATCGTCGATGCGAACCAGTCGTGGAGCGTCGAGGATCTGCTGCGCCACGTACCGGAGTTGCAGCCCTATGGCGTGGACATGCTCGAACAACCGGTGGCCGTGGGCCACGATCGGGGCCTGTCCGGGTATGCCGGGCCCATTCCGATCTGCGCCGACGAGTCGTTGTCCACACGGGACGATCTGGCGGGACTGGTCGGGTGCTACCAGTTCGTCAACATCAAGCTGGACAAGACCGGCGGCCTCACCGCAGGACTGGAACTGGCGGCCGCGGCGCGCGCGGCGGGCTTCCGCCTCATGGTGGGCTGCATGCTGGGCGGATCGGTTTCCGTCGCGCCGGGCATGGTGCTGGCGCAGCAGTGCGAAATCTGTGATCTGGATGGTCCCTGGCTGCAGTCCGAGGACTGGCCGCGGGGCATCCTCTACCGGCAAGGACGCATGTCGCTGCCGGCACCGGTGATATGGGGCTGACGCCCGCAAGCAACCGCGATACGCCGCTCATCCGTGATCCGGGACCGCACCGGTTTTCCGCACCGGCCCGGTCACTGCACGCTGCGCGCCGTCCGTTGTCCTCCAGTCGATTCCAGCCACAGCCGGGTATGCCATGGCCGAAGCAGCCGCACATCAGTTCAAGGGCTTTCCCCTCCACTGGAAGATGGCGATCGGCTTCGCGCTGGGCCTGGTGCTGGGCTTGCTGGCCCACGCCACCTCCGGTGCGGACAGCGCCTGGGTACAGTGGCTGACCCACTACGTCACCCAACCCGCGGGAACCCTGTTCCTGCGCCTGATCTTCATGCTGGTACTGCCGTTGCTGTTCTCCGCGCTGATCGTGGGCGTGGCGGAGATGGGGGATGTCCGCGCGTTGGGCCGCATCGGCATCAAGACCCTGGCCTACACCATTGTCGTTTCCGGCATCGCCGTGATGATCGGTCTGTTGCTGGTCAACCTGCTGAAGCCTGGCGCAGGCGTCGATCCGGCCGTCGCGCAGCAACTGCTGTCGCAAGGCAGCGAACGCGCGCAGGCAATCGTCGGTGGAACCCTGCAGAAGCCGGGCGCGATGGATCTGCTGCTGTCGCTGGTGCCCGACAACGTGATCCGCGCGGCGGGCAGGAACGAGATCCTGGCGGTGATGTTCTTCGCCCTGATGATGGGCGTGGGGCTGGTGCTGACGAAGCGCAACGAGGCCACGGCCACGTTCCTGGGGGCGATGGAGGGCCTGCTGGGGATTTCGATGACCTTGATTGGTCTGGTCATCCGGCTGGCGCCCTACGCGGTGTTCTGCTTCATGTTCAACCTGGCCGCGCTGTTCGGCTGGGACTTGCTGGCCCGGCTGGGATCGTATGTATTCGTGGTCGTGCTGGCGCTGGTCCTGCACATGGTCGTGGTCTACTCGGCGGTGCTGAAGCATGCCGGATGGTCGCCGCTGGACTGGTTCTCGCGGGCGCAGGAATCGATGGTGATGGCCTTCTCCACCGCGTCCAGCAATGCGACGCTGCCGACCTCGCTGCGGGTGGCGGAAGAGAAGCTGAAGCTGCCCAACAAGGTCTCGCGCTTCGTGTTGACGGTAGGCGCCACCGCCAACCAGAACGGCACCGCCCTGTTCGAGGGGGTGACGGTGCTGTTCCTGGCCCAATTCTTCGGCATCCAACTCGACATCGGCCAGCAGCTGCTGGTGATGTTCGTCTGCATCCTCGGCGGCATCGGCACCGCGGGCGTGCCGGCGGGCTCGCTGCCGGTGGTCGCGCTGATCTGCGCGATGGTGGGCGTTCCGCCGGAGAGCATCGGCATCATTCTCGGCGTTGACCGGTTTCTTGATATGTGCCGAACCACCTTGAACGTCACCGGCGATCTGGTGCTGGCGACGGCGGTATCCAAGGGGGAGCGGGACGAACACCCGTCCGGCTGAACAGGTGCGATCCGGAAGCGTCGGGATTGCGGGTCCGGCAGGCGATCATGGAACCGCCGCACCGCGTCCCGCGCGGCGCGGCGTCGACTCGCGGCACGGGGAATCGCTCAGCTCTGCGCGCGTGCCCAATCAATGGCGGGGTAATCGTTTTCTCCCAGGAACAGTTCCAGCACCTCCCGGTAGGTCTCGAGCCCGTTCTCGCTGTTGGTGAACAGGACGATGCTGTCGCCGGTGGCGGGATCCAGCATGAAGAGCGCCTTGAATCCGGGATTGTCGCCCCAGTGCCATACGAACTGCCGGCCGTTCGCGGACTGGATGCCCACACCCAGTCCCCAGTCGAGGAAAGGATCCGCGGGACTGGGAATGGATTGATCGTCAGCGTCGCTCGAGGGGGCGAACATCATCCGGTGCGTCGACGGTTCAAGTCCTTCGCCCCTGTACAGGGCCGACTGGATGAAATTGTTGTAGTCGTGGGCATTGGTGACCAGCGTCCAGGCGGTGTTCGCCCATGCGAATACCCGATCCGGCCGGGTGGAACCATCCTTCTCGTGGCCCGCGGCGTTGAGCGCATCGAAGGTCGGGTCGGTCAGGTAACGGCTGCTTGGCATGTCGAGTTTCGCGAAGACTTCCCGTTCCGCCAGCGCGTTCCAGCCCAGTCCCGTGACATGCTCGAGCGTTCGCTGGAGCAGGTAGAAACCCTCGCCGGAGTAGGAGAATCGCGCGCCGGGATCGAACTGGCTGACCAGCGGCGTGCTGTCGATCACCGGATTCGAAGGGGAGACCTGCCAGTTCGGCAACCCGGTGGTGTGGTTGAGCACCATCCGGGCGGTGATTTTCCGGGCGGCCGCGTTGCCTTCCGTCCGGTTCGAGTGCCAGTAGTCCCATAGCGGGGTATCGAGATCGATCCTGCCCTGGTCGACCAGCCTGAGCGTGATGTAGGCACCTACCACCTTGGAAAGCGAAGCCGCCTGGAACACCGTCTGATCGGTGACTTTCAGGCCGGTGCGATTGCTCATCACTCCATGGACGTATGCGTCGTATGCGCCATCATGGGCATGCGTCAACTGGGCGCCGGGGATGGCGTGGCGTCGCATGATCTCGTCGAACTTCGCCGAAACGGTGGCGGTGCCTGCGGAATGCGGCGATGCCGATGCGATGCTCCGTTCCTCACTTCCCGCCGCGCGACCTTCCGGTTGCGACCAGGCCGCGCACGTGGACGACAGGGCAATCGCGAGAACGGTGGAACGCAATACGTGAATCCTCATTTCTCCCCCGGATGATGGACGCGGAGTATTCGAACATGGCGTCGAATCACGGCACCGCGATCATGAAATGGATCAGATTGTTTTGCCCGTGATTCCGTGGCGCTGGCCGATCCGGACGCCGGAACGATAACCGATCCCATGCCAAAGTGAAGCTGCCTTCGCAACGCGGAGCATGGTCGCGACTCGGGCACCATCGCACCGATCGAGAATCGGGGTTTTTACCGATGCATCGGAAGATTCCCGCCGCCTAGCATCGCCGGTGTCATTTCGTGAGCGTCTGGACGTTCCCGGCATGACGATGTCCGGTGCGTTCATCGCATGACGGACATCGCGCCTGGACGGTCATCGAATGGGGACACATGACCGCCGTCCGCACGAATGCATCGCCAGCGATGGCCGCGTTCGCTGCGGAAGCAGGCGATCCTTCAAGCGCTTGACCGCATCGCCGCATCGCCATCCACCACTCCCTGCCGAGCAAACCGGAGAGACGAGCCACCATGTCCATTCGCCATACCCAACCGCAGCGGTGCCGCCTGCGAGCCGCGGTCCTCCTGGCCCTTGCCCTGCCGGCCACGGCATTCGCAGACGATCGCGCCGGTGGGCAGGAAGCCGTTCCGGCCTCGCAGCCGACCGCCGACGCCGGTCCGGCCAAGACCCTGGACAAGGTCGAAGTCACCGGTTCGCGCATCAAGCGGGCCGAGGTCGAAGGGCCGTCGCCGATCGTGATGATCACCGCCGAGGAGATCCGCAAGCAGGGCTACAGCACGATTTCCGAAGCGCTGCAGACGCTTACCCAGTTCAACGGCGATGTCGTCGCCGGCGAATGGAACGCGGACTCCTCGCAGCCGGATGCCTCATTCCTCAACCTGCGCGGACTGGGTGTCGGCTACCAGTTGATCCTGCTCAACGGCAAGCGCATGACCGAGTACGCGGCAAGCTCCGGCGCCGCCTCCACGGGTGTCAGCATCGGCAGCATTCCCGCCGCGGCGGTCGAGCGGATCGAGGTGCTCAATGGCGGCGCATCGGCCATCTATGGTTCCGACGCGATCGCCGGCGTGGTCAACATCGTGACCAAGGACAACTGGGAAGGGCACCATCTGCGCGTCCGCGGAGGAGGCACCACCCGCGGCGGCGGCGACACGGGGCAGATCCAGTTCAGCGGCGGCAAGGCCTGGGAACGAGGAAGCGTCACCTACGCGTTTGAACAATTGAACCGCGAGCCCATCCTGTCCGGCCAGCGCGGCAACATCATCCGCACCGGCATGGACGCCCCGGGCAACGCCGGCACGAACCGTCCCACCTTCGGTCTGGATACCGCGCTGATGGATGGTGGCTACAACGGCAACTACTGGATGGATCGGAGCGGCGAGCTGGTCTATTCGGGCGACATCGACCCCTCAGCCGCAGCCGCGGCACTGGAATACTCCTGCAGGAATGCCGACCCGGCGTACTTCCCGATGTACTGGTCCGCCGACGATGCCCTGCCAGGCGCGTGCGGAAACGCGAACTACTACGATGGCGACACGCTGGCGAACAAGTACAACAAGACGTCGGCCTACGTTGCGGGTCACTATCGCTTCACCGACGACATCGAAGGTTACGGGCAGGTGCTCGTCCAGCGCTCCAGGAGCGAGGCCGCGCACAGGACAAGCATGTACCTGTACAACGCCGGCAGCGCGTATGACGTGGACATCGGGCAGTTCGAGTACTGGCGCGCACTCAACCCGAACAGCATCGGGGGCGCGCCGATGCGGCTGTGGGAAGAAACCACCATCAGCGCCAACGCGGGGATACGCGGCACCCTGGGTGGTCGTTTCGACTGGGACGCCAGCCTCAGCATATCGCGCGATGAAATGAAGAGCAGTTGGAAACAACTGCTCACCGACCGCGTCCATCGCTACCTGTTCGGCACGCCGGTGGGCACCATCGACGGTTCGCCGGTGTACGACATCGATCCTTCGGTGTTATTTGGCCCGGTGGGGCCCGCGCAGTATGCGGGGATGGTGGATACCATCCGCAACAGGAACCTGTCGCAGACCTCGCAGGCGCAGTTCGTGTTCAGCGGACCGCTGTTTTCCCTGCCGGCAGGCGACGTTCAGATGGCGGCGGTGATCGAGGCCTCGCACTCCAAGTACGAGCTTCGCCCCGACAGGCGCAGTGTCAGCACCTACCAGGGTGCCGACAGGACGTTCAACCACACCGGCGTCATCGGCGGCGGACCACGGGATCGCTATGGCGCGGGTGTCGAGTTCCGCGTTCCGTTGCTGGATAGCCTGACCGCCAACGTCGCCGGACGCTGGGACAAGTACGACGACATCTCCGACGTCGGCGACGCCACCACCTGGCAGGCCAGCCTGGAATGGCGTCCCCTCGACAGTCTGCTCGTCCGCGCCAGCCACCAGACCAGTTTCATGGCTCCGAACATCATGTGGCTCTATGGCGAGCCGGTCACCAATTACGACGACTACGTGACCAATGAATACCTGTGCCGGGTGAACGGACTGGACCTGACCACCACGGCGGGCATGAGCCAGTGCGGCAGCGACTACACCCAGGGCGCCTGGTACGTCGAAGGCGGCAACAATACCCGTCTGCACGAGGAAACCGCGGAGTCGAACGGATTCGGCGTTGTCTGGGATGTCACCGATGGACTGTCCTTGAGCGCCGACTACTGGGAAATCGAGCTCAAGGGCAAAAGCCAGTACCTCGACAAGGCGACGCTGCTGAGCGCCGATGCGGATTGCCGGCTCGGCCGGCGCGTCGATGGCTCCGCGGTGAATCCGGATTCGGCGGCCTGCGCGCTCTATGCCAGCTATGTGCGCAGGGATGCGGACGGCAAGGTCACCGAGTACTTTCTCGACGCCATCAACCAGGCCGGTGTCCGTACCCGCGGTTTCGATGCGAGCCTGAGGTATGCCTGGGACTGGGGGACGCTGGGCCGGTTCAGCCTGAATGCCGGTCTGAGCCGCACCCTGGCCTACGACGTCAAGATCACCGCCGGTGATCCCTGGCAGGACTACATGGCCTGCTCCTACTCATCCACCTACAGTTGCGGAAGCCAGCCACTGGCATTCCGCAGCCGCACCAACTGGACCCTGAGCTGGAATCGCGGCGACTGGTCGGGCAGCCTGTACGGCTATCGCAACGGCGCGCGCGTCAACTACCAGGCGACCAGCCATCTGCCATCGTACATGCAGTGGAACGCCAACCTGTCGAAGCAGATCACGGAGAAGCTGCGCCTGGGCGTGGACGTGACCAACCTGTTCGACAAGTACGGCTCGCGCGACGCGACCATGACCTGGTATCCGTTCTATCAGAACATCTACGGAATCCAGGGCCGTGCGATCTACGTGAACCTGGACATCGGTTTCTAGCGCGCAATCACGCGCGGCGGGTCCAGCGCCAGGGTCCGGCATCTCCGGCCCTGGCCGATGGCCAACACCACATGGCGGGCAACCGGGAGCGGTCGGCGTGCGCCGACCTCAGTATTCGATGCAGACCCGGTTGCGACCTTCGCTCTTGGCGCGGTACAGCGCGGCATCGGCGGCCGCCATCATCCGGCTGCAGGTGTCGCGATGGGGCATGAGCGCGGCGATGCCGATGCTGACGGTGATGGACTGCTCGTCGCCACCCGGCTTGAACACCGCATCGGCCACGGCCTGGCGCAGGCGCTCGGCGAAGCCGAACGCGGCATCGACGTCGCACTCGGGCAGCAGCACCGCGAACTCCTCGCCGCCGATGCGGGCGGCCGAATCGTCGTTGCGGACGTGCCGGCGCAGGATGCCGGCAATCTGGCGCAGTACGTTGTCGCCGGAGATGTGGCCGTAGCGATCATTGATTGGCTTGAACAGATCAACATCGATGATGCACATCGCCAGTGGCCGCTGGTGACGCATGGCGCGTGCGATCTCGCGATCGACCGCCTCGATGAAATGGCGGCGGTTGTAGAGATCGGTCAGCGCGTCGTGGGTGGCGAGCTGATAGATCTCCTCGTGATAGTGCGCTTCGACGCTGGCGTGGCTGATGAACTTGAGGATGCATTCGCCCAGGGTCAGGTGATCGCCATCGGCCAGCACCGCTTCCTGGATCGGACTGTCGTTGAGGCGGGTGGGGTTGGTCGCGTCCAGATCGCGCACCCGATACAGATCGCCTTCGCGCCAGATCTGGCAATGCAGGCGCGACACGCTCCGGTGCGGAATGTGCAGGTCGGCCTCGCGCGAGCGTCCGACCACCACCGGCTGCGCGTCGATGTCGGCCCGCCGGCCCAGGCCTTCGCCCTGGATCACCACCACGCAGGCCGAGCGCGAGCGGGACGGACGCGGTCCATCGCTGAGGATCGTGCGCTGGGTGGTCTCGTGTTCGGGGGCCATGCATCCGGCCGCGGGGAAGGAGGTTGCCGAGTGTAGCGGTTCCGTGCCGCGCCTGCCGACGCTTCCGCTACCATGGTGGCACTCCAGGGGGACGTGCCATGAATCCAGTACCGCCATCGGCGGACCCGGAAGCCACCGAGCTTCTGGCGACACGGTTGTCCGGACAGATGCCCGCCGACGGCCAGGTGTTCCCGTCCGGCGCGCGGCTTGGCCGCTATCGCCTGGACACATTGCTGGGACGCGGCGGCATGGGCGAGGTCTATCGCGCCGAGCAACTGGAACCGGTGCGCCGCGTCGTGGCGCTCAAGCTGCTGCGCGGCCATCGCGTGGAAGCGCGCCACCTGGCCTACTTCGAGATCGAGCGCCAGTTGCTTGCACAGATGCGGCATCCGGCCATCGCCCAGATTTACGACGCCGGCGCCACCGACGACGGCGTGCCGTTCTTCGCCATGGAATACAGCGAAGGCCGGCCGGTCACCGTGTTCTGCACGCAGGAGGGGCTGGACCTGCGCGAACGGCTGGCGCTGTTCATCCGCATCTGCGAAGGCGTCCAGCACGCGCACCACAAGGGCGTGATTCACCGGGATCTGAAGCCGGGCAACATTCTGGTCGATCGCATCGACGGCCGCGCGTCGCCCAAGATCATCGATTTCGGCATCGCCACCGCCACTTCGCGCGCGCTGGCTGGCGTGCAGGAGCGGGCCGGCACGCCGGATTACATGAGTCCGGAACAGGCCGAAGGCGATCTGGCCACCCTCGACACCCGCAGCGACGTGTACTCGCTGGGGGTGCTGCTGCATGAACTGCTGGTCGGCGGCCGTCCGTGCGTACGCGAAGGCGGCACCGCCGACAGCAGTGTGCTGCAGTTGCCTTCCGAACAACTCGCCACCCAGCAGATGGCGGCGACGCCCGCCCATGCCCCGCGCGATGACCGCGGACTGCGGCGCGCGCTGCGCGAGGAGCTGGACTGGGTCGTGGCCAAGGCGATGTGCCACGATCGCGATGGCCGCTACGCATCGGTCGCCGAATTGGCCGCGGACCTGCAGCGCTTCCTGGATGGCGCGCCGCTGGCGGCGGTGCCGCCTACCCGTCGCTATCGATGGTCGCGCTTCTTCGCCCGCCATCGCACCGCGCTGGTCGCCGCGGCGGTGGTCGGACTGGCGTTGCTGGGCGGCCTGGCGGTGTCCCTGTACGGATTGATGCAGGCGCGCCAGCAGCGCGCCATCGCCGAGCTGCGCAGTGTGGAACTGGAAAAGATGGCGGGCTTCCAGCAATCGATGCTGGAGGACATCGACATCGAGGCCATGGGCAGCGGCCTGGCCAGCGGACTGCGCGGGCAGATCGCCGAGGGCGACCCGGCCAACCGCGCTTCGCTGGAACCCCTGCTGGCCGAAGTGAACACCGCGGATCTGGCGCGCGGCATGATCGATCGCGAACTGCTCGCCAATGCCGAAGCCGCCATCACCCGCGACTTCGCCGGCCAGCCGGCGCTGGCCGCCAACCTGCGCGAATCGGTCGCGCGCGTCTACGCGGCGCTGGGCATGAGTCCGCAGGCGGCGAAGGAGTTCGGCAAGGTCGCCGACTACCGCGCCCGCCAGGCGGGCGAGGCCGCATCCTCCACGCTCGCCGCGCGCCTGGCGCAGGCCGAGGCGCTGCTGGGCGCGGCCGACGTGGATGCCGCCGCCGCGCTCGTGGACCGCGCGCGCCCGCTGGCGCAGCCGTTGCCGCTGAACAATCCCACCCGCGCCGGCCTGGAGATCGCCCAGGCCAGCGTGTTGTCCGCGCGCGGCGAGCGCGAGCGCGCCAAGACCCTGCTGCAATCGCTGTACGAGCGGTTGTCGAAGCAGGCCAGTGACCGGGATCCGGCGGCGATGGACGCCCTCAACGCGCTGGCCGACATGCAGCGTGCGGTCGGCGAGATGGCCGAGGCCCGCGCCAACATGGAGAAACTGCTGCCGCTGCGGGTGGCGGTGCAGGGCGCCGAGCACAAGGACACCCTGGCAGCCACCAGCAACCTGGCGGTGATGCGCATGCTCACCGGCGAGAAGGAAGGCGCGGTGAAGCTGCAGCGCGAACTGGTGGCGACCCAGATCCGCCGGCTCGGCAACGACCATCCGCTGACCCTGCACGCGCGCGGCACGCTGGCGAGCATGCTGGCCGATTCCAACGCCGCCGAGGAGGCCCTGCCGATGATGAAGGCGGTGCTGGCCGGGCGCGAACGCGTGCTTGGTCCCCTGCATCCGCAGACCATCCGCGCGCGTCTGAACCTGGCGACCACCTATGCGCGGCTGGACGACTACGCCGCCGCGTTGCCGCTGGAGCAGCAGGTGCTGGAGCAGCGGACCCGCCTGCTCGGCGCCAGTCATCCGGACACGCTGTCGATCCTGATCAACCACGCCGGCACGCTGCTGCGCGACGGGCATCCGCAGCAGAGTCTGGCGCTGCTGCGCGACGGCCTGCCGCTGGCGCGCGACGTGCTCGGGCTCAAGCATCCGCAGACCCAGCGCGCGCTGCTGATCCGCGGCGATGCCGCACGCACGCTGGGCGACGCCGCGGTGGCGCTGGCCTCCTATCGCGAAGTGGTCGAGGCGCGCAGCCGCCTGCTGGGCGAAGGGCACCCCGAGACCCTGCAGGCGATCTGGGCCCTGGCCACCGCGGAATCGGGTTTTGGCCATGAAGCGCAGGCGCAGGCGTTGCGCCGGCAGTACCTGGAACCGCTGCTGGCGGCCAAGCCCGAAACCCTGAGCGAACCGCTGGCCGCCCTGGCCGACGCCATCCGCGAAGGACGCCCGCCGACCGGATTCAAGTAGGCCGGTTTGCGGTGGCGGCGCGCGCGGACACGCGCGGGCGCGCGGAGCCGGAAGCCCTCGGCGTTCCGGATTCAGGCGCTTGCTTACTCGCCCGGCTTGGCGGCCGAGGTCGCCGCCTCGGAGGCGGCCTTGCGCGACAGCACCGCTTCGCGGTGGGCGATGTAGGCGTTGGCGCCGAAGATGATCGCCGCGCCCAGCAGGGTCCAGCGATCCAGGCTCTCGTCGAACAGCACCCAGCCGAACACCGCCACCACCGGCAACTGCATGAAGCTGATCGGCGTCAGTGCCGAGACCTCGCCCAGTTTCAGCGCGCGGGTCCACAGCATGTGCCCGCCGGTGCCCATCACGCCGGCCGCGATCACCCACAGCCAGGTGATGCCCCGCGGCCATTCCCACACGCTCAGCGCCGGCACCAGCGACATCGGCACCCACAGCAGGGTGGTGTAGAGGACGATGCGATCGGCCGGCTCGGTCTGCGACAGCTGCTTGATCTGGATCGCCACCAGCGCGCTCATCACCGCGGCCAGCACCGCGATCATGGTGTCCATGCTGAACTCCGCGGTGCCCGGGCGAACGATGATCAGCACGCCCAGGAAACCCAGCCCCACCGCGGTCCAGCGGCGCGCGCGGACCTTCTCGTTGAGCATCGCGGCAGCCGCCAGGGTGACGAACAGCGGCGTGGAGTAGGACAGCGACACCGCCTGCGCCAGCGGCAGATGGCCGATCGCCCAGAAGCCGGCCAGCATCGAGCAGATCCCGATCACGCAGCGGAACAGGTAGCGCGGGAAATGCTGGGTCTTCAGCAGGCCCGGACCGTGTTTGATCAGCAGCGGCAGCGCCGCGAGCAGGCCGAAGAAGTTGCGGAAGAACGCGATCTCGAACGTGTGCAGGCTGGCCGAGGCGAGGCGGATGGCGACCACCATCAGGGCGAAGAACATCGTGCTGGCCAGCATCAGCGCGGCGGCGCGGAAGTGGACGGGAATGGCGGGCATCAGATTTCCACGGAGGACGAACACACCCGGCCGGGCGCCGGCATGCGGAAGAAAAGGCGAAGGGTGCGCATCCGGCGCGCGGCGACGCCGCCGGCGCGCCGGGCACGGATGCCGTCCCGCCCTCCGCTCCGCGCGCTCCGGGGGAGCGGGCGAGGACGATGCGGGGCGGAAACGGGGGCGCGCATGGCTACCAGCGCGCTCCGATGATGCGGGGCTCGGGTTCGATGGCGACGCCGAACCGCGTCGCGACCGATTCCGCGATGCGCCGGGCCAGCACGAGCAACTGCATGCCGCTGGCGTTGCCATGGTTGACCAGGACCAGCGCGTGCGAGGCGGCCACGCCGGCATCGCCGTCGCGATGGCCTTTCCAGCCGCAGGCATCGATCATCCAGGCGGCGGAAATCTTGCGGGTATCCGCCGCGTCGCCGCGGAACACCGGGAGGCCCGGGTGCGCGGCCTGCAGGGATTCGGCCAGCGCCACCGGCACGATCGGATTCTTGAAGAAGCTGCCGGCGTTGCCGATGACCACCGGATCCGGCAGCTTGCGGCGACGGATGGCGATCACTGCTTCGGCGACATCGCTCGCATCCGGATCGGCGATGCCCATCGCCGCCAGTTCCTCGCCGAGACCGGCGTACTCCAGCCGTGGCGCGGGGGCGCGCAGCAGATCCAGCTCCACCGCGGTGACGATGTAGCGATCCGGGGCATGCTTGAATACGCTGTCGCGGTAGCCGAATGCGCAGGCGGCGCGATCCAGGCGTTGCAGGACGCCTGCATCGCGATCCCAGGCCTCGACCGCGTGCACGAATTCGCCGACTTCCACGCCGTAGGCCCCGATGTTCTGGATGGGCGCGGCGCCGGTCGTACCGGGAATCAGCGCCAGGTTTTCCAGCCCGCACAGGCCTTGTTGCAGCGACCACATCACCAGGGCGTGCCAGGGCATGCCGGCTTCGGCGCGCACACGCGCGTGGGTCGAATCCTGCGCCAGCACGCGGGTGGCCGCGTTGGCCAGCGCCAGCACCGGACTTTCGGCGTCACCGGCGAACAGCAGATTGCTTCCGCCACCCAGCACCAGCGGCGAGGTTCCTGCCAGTTCCGGCCGCGCCAGCAGATCCGCCAGGGCGGCGGCATCGTCCAGTTCGAACAGCCACGGCGCGCGCGCCTCCACACCGAAGGTGTTGCGGTTGCGCAGCGAGGCGTCGCGGGTCAGGCGCCAGGGAAGACTCATTCCGGCGCCACCGCGCCGCGGCTGGGCGCCTCGCGGCGGCGGCGGATCGCATCGACGCATTCGCCGATCAGTTCCGGACCGCGATAGACCAGTCCCGAATAGACCTGCACCAGCGATGCGCCCGCGGCCATCTTGGCCACCGCATCGGCTCCGGAGAGGATGCCGCCCACGCCAATCAGCGGGATCCGGTCGGGCAGGCGCGTGCGCAGGCGGCGCAGCACCAGGGTCGACTGGCCCATCAGCGGAGCGCCGGACAGGCCGCCCGTTTCATGGGCCAGCGGGTCGTCCTGGACGCTGATGCGCGAGACCGTGGTGTTGGTGGCGATGACGCCGTCCACGCCCAGATCGCCGAGCACCCGCGCGACCGCGTCGATGTCCTCGTCGGACAGGTCCGGTGCCAGTTTGACCAGCATCGGCACCCGCCTGCCATGCTGGGCGGCCAGATCCTCCTGCGCCTCGCGCAGGCTGCCGATCAATTGGCGCAGCGCCTGTTCCTCCTGCAGTTCGCGCAGGCCGGCGGTGTTGGGCGAGGAGATGTTGACGGTGATGTAATCGGCCAGCGTATAGACACGCTCCAGGCAGAACAGGTAGTCGGAAGCGGCCCGTTCGTTGGAGGTGTCCTTGTTCTTGCCGATGTTGATGCCGAGCACGCCGGTGCGGCGGCGAAGCCGCTCGATGTTCCGCACCAGCGCGTCGACGCCTTCGTTGTTGAAGCCCAGCCGGTTGATCACCGCCTGGTGGGCCGGCAGCCGGAACATGCGCGGCTTCGGGTTGCCCGGCTGCGGACGCGGAGTGACCGTGCCCACCTCCACGAACCCGAAGCCCAGCCCGAACAACGCCTCGACATGGGCGCCGTTCTTGTCCAGGCCCGCGGCCAGGCCAACCGGGTTGGGGAAGGTCAGGCCCAGCAGCTTGGTCGGCAGCGGCTGCGGCGGACGCGCCAGCAACGGCATCGTGCCGGTCCGATAGGCCGTCTCGATGGCGTTGAGTCCCAGGCCATGGGCGCGCTCGGCATCGAAACCGAACAGGAAGGGGCGAGCGAGTTTGTACATCAGTGCAGGGTGCCGACGAACACGCGGGTCAGGTAGTCGAAGCGGATCATGCCCTGTTCGGCGTGCTTATCGAATACCCGGCGCAATTCGGCCAGCATGGGGGCATGCCGGGGATCGCCAGGTGGCGGTGTGGAGGACGAGGAACGCAGGCGCCCGCGGAGCGCGTCGAAATCCAGCGGCTGGGCATGCGCGAAGCGCGCCATGGCGCGGAAACCGGGCCCGAACCAGGCCTGCACGGCCGCGTCGTCCGGATGGCGTTCGGCGACCCGCGCGTAGTCCTCGCCGTAGGCGTGCAGGAGGGCCTCGTAGTCACGCAGGAACGGCGAAGCATCGGGGACGCGGCTGTTCCAGAACACGCAGGCCAGTCCGCCGGGGCGCAGGATGCGCGCCCACTCGCGGTGGGTGGGGCCGGGGTCGAACCAGTGGAAAGCCTGGGCGCTGGCGGCCAGATCCACGCTGGCCGTCTCCAGTCCGGTGGCCTCGGCGCTGCCATCGGCCACGCGCAGGCCGGATTCCCCGGCCAGATCCGCCACCAGCGCCTCGCGCATCGCGGCATTGGGTTCCACCGCGATGACTGGGTGGCCGCGCCGCAGCCAGGGCCGGGTGGCGATGCCGGTACCGGCGCCGATATCGGCGACGACGGCGTCGGGCGGCACGCCCTGTTCGCGATGCAGCCAGTCGAACAGGGCGTCGGGATAGCCGGGCCGGTAGCGGACGTAGTCCGCGACCCGGTTGCTGAAACGCCGTGCGCTGTCGCGGGCGTCCGTCACCGCGCCGGGCTCATTGGCTCATCGCGCCCAGCCAGACCAGTCCGCCGAAGAACAGCACGAACACCAGGATGCCGATGATCCACAGGGCGACCGACACCCAGCCCAGGATCAGTCCGGCCACCGCGAAGCCATCGCCATCCAGGCGCTGGGGCTCGCGGCGGATCTCGGCGCGGGCCATGTGGCCGGTGATGATCGCGCCGATGCTGCCCAGGAAGGGCAGCAGGGTCCAGCCGAGGATGCCGGCGATCAGGCTGATGATGGCCAGGGTGCTGGTCTGGCGGGCGGGTGCGTTCATTGGCGTCCTTTTCCCTGCATCGGGCTCAGAGGTCGAACTTTATACCCTGCGCCAGCGGCAGCGAGTCCGAATAGTTGATGGTATTGGTCTGCCGGCGCATGTAGACCTTCCACGCGTCCGAACCGGACTCGCGGCCGCCACCGGTTTCCTTCTCGCCGCCGAACGCGCCGCCGATCTCGGCCCCGCTGGTGCCGATGTTGACGTTGGCGATGCCGCAGTCCGAGCCGGCCGCCGACAGGAACTGCTCGGCCGCCTTCAGGTTCTGGGTGAAGATCGACGAGGACAGGCCCTGCGGTACGCCGTTCTGCATGTCGATCGCTTCGTCCAGGGTCTTGTACTTCATCACGTACAGGATTGGCGCGAAGGTCTCGTGCTGGACCACTTCGTCCGAGTTCTTCAGGCCGGTGATGATGGTCGGCAGCACGAAGTTGCCGGCCCGGTCGATCGCGGTGCCGCCGGTCTCGACGGTGCCGCCGCTGGCCTTGGCCTTCTCGATGGAGGCGAGGAACTGCTGCACCGCGCCCTGGCTGTTGAGCGGGCCCATCAGGTTGGTCGGATCGGTGGGATCGCCGATCTTGCCCTCGACCTGCTTGTACGCCTTGACCAGGGTGGACAGCACGGTGTCGTAGATGGATTCGTGCACGATCAGGCGGCGGGTGGTGGTGCAGCGCTGGCCGGCGGTGCCGACCGCGCCGAACACGATGCCCGGGATCGCCAGCTTCAGGTCGGCGGTTTCGTCCAGGATGATCGCGTTGTTGCCGCCGAGTTCCAGCAGGCTGCGGCCCATGCGGCGGGCCACGCGCTCGCCGACGGTGCGGCCGACCTGGGTCGAGCCGGTGAAGCTGATCAGCGGGATGCGCTTGTCGTCGACAAACTGCTGGGCCAGTTCGATGCCGGCGTCGTTGATGAGGAAGAAGATGTCCGGGAAGCCGGCGGCCTTCAGCGCGTCGTTGCAGATCTTCATCGACGCGATCGCGGTCAGCGGGGTCTTGTTGGACGGCTTCCAGATGCAGACATCGCCGCAGATGGCGGCCAGGAACGAATTCCACGACCACACCGCGACCGGGAAGTTGAACGCGCTGATGATGCCGACCAGGCCGAGCGGCTGGTACTGCTCGTACATCCGGTGGCCCGGACGCTCGGAGTGCATGGTGTAGCCGTACAGCATGCGGCTCTGGCCGACCGCGAAGTCGGCGATGTCGATCATCTCCTGCACTTCGCCATCGCCCTCGGGCTTGCTCTTGCCCATTTCCAGCGCGACCAGCGAACCCAGCGCGTCCTTGTGCTTGCGCAGCGCCTCGCCGCACAGGCGCACGGCTTCGCCGCGACGCGGTGCCGGGGTGGTGCGCCAGACCTTGAAGGCTTCCTGCGCCCGCGCGACCACGGTCTCGTAGTCGGCCTGGCTGCTGGCATGGACCTCGGCAATCACCTCGTTGGTGGTCGGATTGATCGACTGCAACAGGCCGGCGTCGGTGGTCGTCGACCATTCGCCACGGCCCAGGTAGGTGCCGGAATTGGTCTGGCCAAGGCCGAGTGCCTTGAGGATGTCTGCGGACATGCGGTGCTCCAGGAAAGATCGATGAAGGCGCGGCGCGACGTGCGCCGGCGGAACGCCGATTTTAGCAGAGCGATCCGGCCCGACCGCCCGGAAAGCCCCGTACCGTGGATGTGCTGCTCGGCTTGTTCGATTCGCCGAGAACCCGGCCTGCTGGCCGCTCGGGTTTCGGCGATTCGCCGATCGCGATCCGGAGCGGGGAGCGTGGAAGACGGCTTCGAGCCACGGGGCCGCGGCAGCGCGGGCCGTGGCCGCGGAATGCGTCCCCGCCGCCGGGTCTGACCCGACAGGGTCGCTAAGTGATTGAAAAATGGCGGCCCCGGCGCGATTCGAACGCACGACCTTCCCCTTAGGAGGGGGACGCTCTATCCAGCTGAGCTACGGGGCCCTGGCCGGCATTCTCGCATGAAGGGACAGAGGGGGCGACCGGCTCCCGAGGCGGCGCGGTCACCGCGTGCCGTGGCGACGAGGCCGCATGGATCCAAGGGCGCCGGCCGGTGATTCATGGCGCACGCGCTGCGCGGCGGGTCCTGCGCGGACATTCCAGATGCGGGCATTTCAGAAATGACGTCCTGCTTCGTCTCAATACCCAGCGACTCCCTGACGGAGGAGGAGTGGGGCACGCGCATGGCATGACCGCCGATGTCGCGGATGTCCGGATGTCCTTCTGCCTCGTCGAGTGCCGCGGTTTTCCCGCGCATGGATGTGGAGGTACGGGAACAGGTTCTTCCGCCTCGCAGTGAACGAATTTTCGCTGCGAGGCGAAGCCGTGTCTGGATAAAAATTGATCACATCGAATTGTGCCGAATTCCGTGTGCAATCCCGTCATCGATGACTAGATGTCGAATGCGTGCCGCAAAGAATATTGAAGACGGGGCAGCGCAATCCGCGCAGAAAAGAACGCACACGCCCTGCGCCGGATTCCAGGATTCGTGATCGGTTCCGGACGCCTTCCCGTTCTTCCATTCGATATTCCAGGAGAGAGTCGCCGTGGTATCCCTTTGCCATCCGTCATCAGGAACGCTTCGCCATGGACCGGCGCTCACCCGCATCGCCGTCGCGCTGGCGATCGCGCCATTGTCGGCGCTGGCCCAGGCGGCCGATGTCCCGCCCGCGCCCACCGACGCGCAAGCAGACGTCGCCCGGGCGGACGAACAGGCCGTGGACCTCGGTTCGGTGACGGTCACCGCGCGCAAACGCGACGAACGCAGCCTGGACGTGCCGATCGCGGTTACCGCGATCTCCGGCGAACAGATCGATGCGATGGGCATCGACAACGTCGGTGACGCGATTTCATTTTCCCCCGGCGCGGCCGCCTACGATGCGGGCGGCGCGTTCACCTACATCCAGATCCGCGGCGCGTCCGCGCGCCAGGGCAGCAACGAGAACGGCTACTACCTGGACGAAGTGCCGTTCAACGGGGTGACGGTGCCGTGGTATCCGGAGACCCGCTCGTTCGACATCGAGCGCATCGAAATCCTCAAGGGACCGCAAGGCACCCTGTTCGGCGAGGGCTCCATGGGCGGCACCGTGCGGGTCATCACCCGCAAGCCGGAGTTCAACGCGTTCCGGGCGGGCGTGGAAACGTCCTTCAGCAACACCGAAGGCGGCACCGACGGCTGGGGCGTCAAGGCGATGGTGAACGTGCCACTGGTGGATGACACGCTGGCGATGCGCTTCGGCGTCACCGACGAGTCGTTGGCGGGCTGGTTGAAGAACCGCCAGACCGGCGAGGAGAACATCAACGAGCAGCGCATCAGGACCGGGCGCGCCAAGCTGCGCTTCGCACCGAACGAACGCTTCAACCTGGACCTGTCCTACTGGAAGTTCAAGGCGCATTCTCCCGGCGGGTTCGAAGCGGCGTACGACGACATGAGCGTGGATGCCTACTACGACGTGCGCAACGAATGGGATTCCGGCAGCCTGACCGCCAGCTACGCCTTCGATGATTCGCAACTGCTGTACGTGTTCTCGGATGGCAGTCTGTGGCGTGGGTTGCGCGGCATGATCAACCCGACAACGGCCTATGCGGGCACGGTCGATATCGGTGTGCGCACCCATGAATTGCGCTGGTCCTCCAGCGGCGACCGCGCGGTGGACTGGACGGTGGGCTACTACCTGCGCAAGGCGATACGCCGGGATTCGTCCGCGATGACCGGCCTGTCGCCGACCCGTTCCTCGCAGACCAATGATTCGTTCTCGGTGTTCGGCGAGGCGACCTGGCACATCAACGGGAAATGGGCGGCCACCGCCGGCGTCCGCTACTTCGAGGACAAGGTCGATTCGATGGATGTCAGCGACACCAAGCGAAACACGCTGCAGAAGACCTTCACCAACACCAGCCCCCGGTTCAGCCTGTCCTACGCGCTCGACGAAAACTCCACGATCTACGCCAGCGCCGCCAGTGGCTATCGCTCCGGCCAGCTCCAGCCGATCACCTCGATCGAACTGGCCGAGCAGTACGGGATCGATCTGCCGGTCGGCACCAAGCCGGATGCGATCTGGAGTTACGAGCTGGGCTACAAGGCGGTGTTCGACGAAGGACGCCTGTTGCTGGAAACCGCGGTGTTCTACAGCGACTGGAAGGACGTGCCGGTCTACATGTCGCTGGCCGACGGCCTGTACAGCGGCATCCTCAATTCCGCGGGTTCCACCCAGAAGGGTGTGGAGCTGGGGATCACCTGGATGCCGAATCGTTCGTGGGCGTTCAACTTCGGCGGCAGCGTGATTGAAGCGGTCTACAAGGAGGATCTGGAAGGCACCCAGTTCCACAAGGGCACGCCGGTGTTCAACGTGCCCAGGACCACGCTCAGCGGCGGGGTGGCCTACAACTGGCCGGTCGGCGATTCGCTCAAGGGCATCGCCCGCAGCGACCTGATGTACCACTCGCGGCGCGAGACCTCGGCCACGGCGGGTACCGAAGGCGGCGATGCGATCACCCGGCTGGCGGCGCGGGTGGGCCTGGAATCGCCCAGCGGCTGGGCCGCCTACCTGTTCGGCGAGAACCTCACCGACGAAGACGGCGCCACCGACGCCCGCAGCATGACCGGCGCGGCGACCCGCCTGCGGCCGCGTACCTTCGGCGTCGAGTTCCGCTACAACTATTGATGGGAATCGCCCCTCCCGGTCTGACCGGGAGGGGCTGGCTGGTCCGGTCGACGCGATTGATGCAACGCAGCACTTGACAGCCCGCCCGGACTTCGTGTCCTCTACGGGCATGCGCCCGAACGCCCCGTCCACCGTCGATTCCGCACGCCCGGCCCCATCGCCGGCGGTGGTCTTCGCCTGGACCGGCGCCGCGTCGGCCGCCACCACTACCACCACCATTACCACCCCGATTAGCAGGGTGCGGCTGGTTGTGTTCGCGTAATTCGCAAACCACGGCCCCGCACCCGAATCAGGATGCGGGGGAGCCCAAAGCCTGATCCGTGTACCGGGCCTCCTACCGAGGTTCCGTCCATGTCGTCCAGCGTCGCCGCTCCGCCCCAGCTCCCATCCAGAACGCCGCAAGCTCCCACGGTCGTCCACAAGTTCGGTGGCACTTCCGTGGCCGATGCGGAACGTTACCGCCATGTCGCCCAGTTGCTGCTGGCGCGCGGGGAGACCCAGCAGGTCACCGTGGTCTCGGCGATGAAGGGCGTCACCGATGCGCTCATCGCGCTGGCCGAACTGGCATCCGGCAATCGGGCCGAGTGGCGCGACCGCTGGCACGAACTGCGCGCCCGCCATCGTGGCGCGGCGGTGGCGCTGCTGGCCGAGGATGCCGGCGCGACCCTGGAATGGATGGATGCGCGTTTCGACGAACTGTCCGAAATCCTGGCGGCGCTGGCGGTGATCGGCGAGCTGCCGCGCGAAGTACTGGACCGCGTCCAGGGCCTGGGCGAAGTGTTTTCCGCGCACCTGCTGGGCGAGTACCTGCGGGTCCGGGGCGAGGATTGCGCGGTGCTGGACGCGCGCGACGTGCTGGTGGTGGACCGCGGCGACCTGGGCGTGGACGTGGACTGGCTGCAGAGCGCGCAGCGGCTGTCGGACTGGCGCGCCGGGCACCCGCAGCGACGGCTGGTGGTCACCGGTTTCGTCGCCCGTGACCGTTCCGGCCGCATCACCACCCTCGGCCGCAACGGCAGCGACTACAGCGGCGCGATTTTCGCCGCCCTGTTCAATGCCGACGAACTGCATATCTGGACCGACGTGGACGGCGTGCTGTCCGCCGATCCGCGGGTGGTGCCGGAGGCGGTGCAGCTCAGCGCGCTCAGTTACGACGAAGCCTGCGAACTGGCGTACTTCGGCGCCAAGGTCGTGCATCCGCAGACGATGTCGCCCGCCATCGAGCGCGGCCTGCCGATCATCATCCGCAATACCTTCCATCCCGAACATCCGGGCACCCGCATCACCGCCACCAGCGACGCCCATGGCCCGGTCAAGGGCCTGACCCTGAGTCCGGAACTGGCGATCCTGAATCTGGAGGGCACCGGCCTGATCGGCGTGCCGGGCACCGCCGAACGCGTGTTCGCCGCGCTGCGCGACGCGCGGGTGTCGGTGGTGATGATTTCTCAGGGTTCCTCGGAGCATTCGATCTGCTGCGTGGTCAGGAGCGCCGAGGCGCAGCGGGCGCAGAACGCACTGCTCAACGCGTTCGCCCACGAGTTGACCATCGGCCAGGTCCAGCGCGTGCAGCGCACCGACGGGGTGAGCGTGCTGGCGGCGGTCGGCGACGGCATGGCCGGCCAGCCGGGCGTGGCCGCGCGCCTGTTCGAAGCGTTGGGGCGCGCGCGGGTCAACATCCTGGCGATTGCCCAGGGTTCGTCCGAGCGCAACATCTCGGTCGCCATCGACAGCGCCGACGCGACCAAGGCATTGCGGGCGGCGCACGCGGGATTCTGGCTGTCGCCGCAGACCTTCTCGGTCGGCGTGATCGGGCCGGGCAATGTCGGCGCCACCCTGATCGAGCAACTGCGCGCGGCCCAGCCGCAACTGCTGGGCAAGGCCAATCTCGACCTGCGCCTGCGCGCGATCGCCTCCAGCCGCCGGATGCTGCTCGACGAGCGCGGCATCGGCGCGGACTGGCGCGAACGTTTCGACACCAGCCACGAGGAGGCCGATCTGGATCGCTTCACGACGCACCTGCTGTCGGCGCATCTGCCGCACGCGGTGATCGTGGATTGCAGCGCCAGTCCGCAGGTGGCCGAGCGCTATGCGGACTGGCTGGCCGCCGGCATCCACGTGGTCACGCCCAACAAGCAGGCCGGCGCCGGTCCACTGGCGCGTTACGACGCCATCCGCGAAGCCACCGCCACCAGCGGCGCGCGCTTCCGCTACGAGGCCACGGTCGGCGCGGGGCTGCCGGTCATCTCGACCCTGCGCGATCTGCTGGACACCGGCGATACGGTGGTGTCGGTCGAAGGCATCTTCTCCGGCACGCTGGCGTGGCTGTTCAACAAGTACGACGGCAGCGTGCCGTTCTCGCAACTGGTCATCGAAGCGCGCGCGCTGGGCTACACCGAACCGGATCCGCGCGACGATCTGTCCGGCACCGACGTCGGCCGCAAGCTGGTGATCCTCGCGCGCGAGTCCGGTCGCGCCCTCGCGCTGGAGGATGTGGACGTGGAAAGCCTGGTGCCGGAGGCGTTGCGCAATGCCAGCGTCGAGGACTTCATGGCGCGGTTGGGCGAGGTCGACGCGGCGTTCGCGGCCCGGCTGGCGGAAGCGAAGGCGGCCGGCCAGGTGCTGCGCTACGTGGCCCGGCTGGATGGCGAAGGGCGCGCGCGGGTCGGTCTGGTCGCGCTGCCGGCGGCGCACGCGTTCGCCAACCTGCGGCTCACCGACAACATCGTGCAATTCACCACCCGCCGTTACTGCGACAATCCGCTGATCGTGCAAGGGCCGGGCGCCGGTCCCGAAGTGACCGCGGCCGGCGTGTTCGCCGATCTGTTGCGGGTGGCGGCGGGACAGGGAGCCAGGCTGTGAAGGAGGAAAGGGTGCAGGCAGTGGCGGTGGTGGAGACGGCGAGCGCGTTCTCGCCGGCCTCGGTGGGCAACGTCGGCGTGGGATTCGACATCCTGGGCCATGTGATAGAGGGCGCGGGCGATACCGTGCACGTGCGGCGCATCGCCGCGCGGGAAGTGCGCATCGCCGACATCCGCGGCGCCACGGTGGATCTGCCGCGCGACGCGGCTGGCAACACCGCGGGCGCGGCGCTGATTTCGCTGCTGGAAGCGGAGCGCCCGGGATTCGGTTTCGAAATCGAGATCGAGAAGGGCATTCCATTGGGTTCCGGCATGGGCGGTTCGGCGGCGTCGTGCGTGGCCGCGCTGGTGGCCGCCAATGCGCTGCTGCCGCAGCCGCTGTCGCGCGAGGCGTTGTACCCGCACGCGTTGGTCGGCGAAGCGGTCGCCAGCGGCGGACGCCATGGCGACAACCTCGGGCCGATGCTGCTGGGCGGCCTGGTGCTGTCGACGGCGGATCGGCTGGTGCCGATTCCGGTACCCGATGCCTGGCATTGCGTGCTGGTGCACCCTGACGCGGTGCTGGAAACCCGCCGCGCCCGCGCGGCGCTGGCCGGCACCTACGAACTGAAGGAATTCGTCGCCCAGAGCGCGCATCTGGCGCTGCTGCTGGCCGGATGCCAGCGCGGGGACGCGGCGCTGGTGCGCGAAGGCCTGAACGATGTGCTGGTGGAACCGCGCCGCGCGCCGCTGATTGCCGGTTTCGGCGCGGCCAAGGCGGCGGCGCTGACGGCGGGTGCGATGGGGGCAAGCATTTCCGGCGCCGGTCCCAGCGTGTTCGCCTGGTTCGAAACACGGGCGCAGGCGGAAGCGGCCGCGCCGGGTATCCAGGCGGCATTCTCGGCGGCGGGTTTCGACAGCCAGGCCTGGGTATCGCCGATCGGAGCCCCGGCGGCGCGCCTGCTGTAGGCCTCTCCGCCCGCGCCACCCGCCGCGTTCGCATCCCGAATCCCGCCGGGCCGCATCGGCCTGGCACTCCCACGATGGATCACCGATGAATTTCATTTCCACCCGCAATGCTGCTCCTCCCGCAGGCCTGGGCGCCGCGATTGCCGCCGGCCTGGCGCCCGATGGTGGTCTGTACGTGCCCGCGCAACTGCCGCCGCTCCGCGCGCTGCAGGCCGGTCCGTCCCTGGCCGAAACCGCCGCCGGCCTGCTGGCCCCGTTCTTCGCCGGGGATGCGCTGGCGCCGGCGTTGCCGGCGATCTGCCGCGAAGCCTTCGATTTCCCGGCGCCGTTGCGTGCGCTGGCGACGCCGCACGATCACGTGCTGGAGCTGTTCCATGGACCGACCGCCGCCTTCAAGGATTTCGGCGCGCGTTTCCTCGCCGCCTGCCTGACCCGTCTGCGAGGTGGTGATGCGCGGGCGCTGACCATCCTGGTGGCGACTTCGGGCGATACCGGGGCGGCGGTGGCCGCGGCTTTCCATCGCCAGCCGGGCCTGCGGGTGGTGGTGCTGTATCCGGACGGGCGGGTGTCGCCGCGGCAGGCGCACCAGTTGGGCTGTTTCGGCGAGAACATCACCGCCTTGCGCGTCGCCGGTTCGTTCGACGATTGCCAGGCCTTGGTGAAGCGCGCGCTCAACGACGGCGATCTGCAATCGCAGGCGCCGCTCAGTTCGGCCAACAGCATCAGCCTGGGCCGCTTGCTGCCGCAGATGGGCTACTACGCCGATGCCGCGCTGCGCCACCACGCCGCGAACGGGCAGGCGCTCAACCTGGTCGTGCCGACCGGCAATCTGGGCAACGCGCTGGCCGCGATCCTGGCGCGTGCGCTGGGCCTTCCCCTGGGCAGGATCGTGCTGGCGACCAACGCCAACCGGGTGCTGCCGGACTATTTCGGTGGCGGCGATTACATGCCGCAGGCGAGCCTGGCGACCCTGGCCAACGCGATGGATGTCGGCGCGCCGAGCAATTTCGAACGACTGCGCTGGCTGTATCGCGGGGACGACGCCGCGCTGCGCGCCGGCTTCACCGCGCGCAGCGTGGACGACGCGGCGATCCGCGAGACCATCGCGCGCCGGCACGCCGACTTCGGCGAGGTGTTCTGCCCGCATACCGCCACCGCGATCAACGTGCTGGAACAACTGCGCGCCGAAGGCGAGGGCGGCCACTGGGCGGTGGCCGCGACCGCGCATCCGGCGAAGTTCGAGAGCATCGTCGAGCCGTTGATCGGCCGGGCGGTGGACGTGCCGCCGGCGCTGGCGGACCTGCTGGCGCGACCGGCCCGCGCCGAAGCGATGGCGCCGGACTATCATGCCTTGCGCGATCGGCTGGCAGCCCTATCCTGAGCGGCATGAAAAAGATCCTTGTCGTGTCCGTGGCCCTGGGCATCGCCCTCGGCCTGGCTGCCACCGCCACCGCCCAGACCGCCCAGGACGCCAGCCGGCTGAAGCCGGGCGAATACGTCTGGGCGCCGCAGATCGCGCCGGAAGGCCCGGTGGTGCTGGTGGTCAGCCTGGACGAGCAGCGTGCCTACGTGTATCGCAACGGCATCGCGATCGGCGTGTCCACGATCAGTTCCGGCAAGCCGGGCAAGGACACGCCGACCGGCGTGTTCACCATCCTGCAGAAGAACAAGGATCACCGCTCCAACCTCTACAACAACGCGCCGATGCCGTACATGCAGCGGCTGACCTGGGACGGCATCGCCCTGCATGGCGGCCATCTGCCCGGCTATCCGGCCTCGCATGGCTGCGTGCGCCTGCCGCAGGCCTTCGCAGAACAGCTCTTCGGCATCACCCAGCGTGGCGATACGGTGGTGGTGGCCAACGCCAAGGCGTCGCCGGCCAGCGTGGTGCACCCGGCCGTGCTGGCGCCGGTGACCCGCAGCGGCCAGACAGTGACCGCGCCGCTGGGCGAGTTCGAGGTCTACTGGGACGAGGCGGCCGCGCCGCAGGGGCCGGTCAGCATCCTGGTCAGCCTGTACGACCGGCGGGTGTCGGTGTTGCGCGACGGCGTGCTGATTGGTTCGGCGCCCCTGCAGCGGGTCGGCGATCTGGAACTGAACGGCACCGTGCTGTTCGTGATGACCACGGAGATGGAAGACATTCCCAGTCTGCTGGATCCGCAGCGGCGCCAGCATCGCTGGGTCGCGCATCGGGTACTGGGCGAGAACGGCGCGGCCATGCCCACGCTGCAGGCGCTGGGCCAGTCCTTCTGGGTGCCGGAGGCGTTCTCGCGCCGCCTGTATGGCATCCTGCAGCCGGGCACCACCGTGCTGATCTCGGATCTGCCGGGGGTGCGCGCAACGCCGGCCGAACAGCCGGCCGAGCCCGTCTTGGAATCGGATCCCGGCGGCCCCATCCAGCCCTGACGCGACGGCCAGCGGAACGGCACTCGCATCTTTCCTCCGTTGCCCCGTGGTTCCGTATGCCGCCCCGTTTCCGCCTGCTCTCCCTCGCCAGCCTGCTCGCCAGCGTCGCCCTGCCGGGGCACGCGCAGAACGCACCCGCCGCCGGCCTGGTCGACCAACTCGCGCGCACCGCGCCAAAACTGGATCGCAAGGTGCTTTCGCTAGCCACCCAGGCGATGTCCTGCGCACTGCGTGGCACCGCGCTGCCGCCGACCCTGAGCGTGATCGACTATTCGCGGCCATCCACGCAGCCGCGCCTGTGGGTGTTCGATCTGGCGCGGCAACGCCTGCTGTTCGAGGAATGGGTGGCGCATGGCCGCAACACCGGCGAGAACCTGGCCAGCCGTTTCTCCAACGAAAACGGCAGCTACATGTCCAGCCTGGGTGCGTTCCGTACCCAGGAAAGCTATGTCGGTGGCAACGGCTACTCCCTGCGTCTGGAAGGGCTGGAGCCGGGCATCAACGATCGCGCGCGCGACCGCGCCATCGTCATCCATGGCGCGCCCTATGTCAGCGAAACCCTGATCCGCCAGCAGGGCAGGCTCGGCCGCAGCCTGGGCTGCCCGGCGGTGCGCACCGCGGTGGCGCGACCGCTGATCGACACGATTCGCAACGGTTCGTTCGTGTTTGCCTACTATCCGGACCAGGACTGGTTGCGTCATTCCCGGTTGCTCGGCGCGGGCTGCGATGGCGGCACGGCCGGCGCGACAGCCGCGCGCGCCCAACCCTGATTTCCTTCCGGAGCCTTTCGATGAGCGAGAACCCGCGCCTGACCATCACCCTGCACCAGGAGCAGGATTTCCAGTTCCGGGTCCGCTTCGACGGTACCGCCATTCCGGAACTGCTCACCGACGAATCCGAACCGCTGGGGCAGGGCGCCGGTCCCAGCCCGACGCTGATGCTGACCACCGCGATCGCCAACTGCCTGTCCGCCAGCCTGTTGTTCGCGATGCGCAAGTTCAAGAACCAGCCCGGTCCCCTGGTGACCACCGCGACCACCGAACTGGTGCGCAACGAACAGGGACGGTTGCGGGTCGGCCATGTGCAGGTGGACATCCAACTGGCGGAAGCCGCGGCGGCGTATCAGTCGCTGGAACGGCTGCTGGCCCAGTTCGAGAACTTCTGCACGGTCACCGAGAGCGTCCGCCACGGTGTCGAGGTCTCGGTCAGCGTCCGCGACGCCGACGGCATGCAACTGCACGGCATCGAGGCTCCCGCCGGCGCCTGAACGCCGGAGGCGCATGGTCCCGGCGCCCGCGCGGACGGTCCCGCGGGCTTCCGCTGCCGTCGGCGCGGTCGCGTGGCATGATGCCGGGGTATGCCGACCACGCCCCGTTCATCGTGATTGCTCCCATCAAAGGCAAGGCCACGTCCCTGGACATCGCCCATCTGGCCGGCGTGTCGCAGCCGACCGTGTCGCGCGCGCTGCGCGGCAGTCCGATGGTCAACGAGGAAACCCGCAAGCGCATCCAGGCGATCGCCGCGGAGCTGAACTACAAGGTCGACAAGAACGCCTCCAATCTGCGCCGCCAGCACTCGGGCACGATCGCGTTGCTGTTCTTCGAGGACCCCACGCCCGACGACTCCCAGATCAATCCGTTCTTCCTGTCGATGCTGGGCTCGATCACCCGCGCCTGCGCGCTGCAGTCCTATGACCTGCTGATTTCGTTCCAGCAACTGTCGACCAACTGGCAGGCCGACTACGAGGACAGCAACAAGGCCGACGGCCTGATCCTGCTGGGCTACGGCGACTATCTGGAGGCGCAGTCGCGGCTGGAGCAACTGGTCCAGCAGGGCACGCATTTCGTGCGCTGGGGCGCGGTGCTGCCCGGACAACCCGGCATCTCGATCGGTTGCGACAACTTCCAGGGCGGGCACGACATCACCGTGCACCTGATCGGGCAAGGGCGGCGCGACATCGCCTTCCTCGGCCACGCCTCCAACCACTATCCCGAATTCTTCGAGCGCTATCGCGGCTACGCCCAGGCCTTGCAGGACGCCGGCAGCCCGGCGCAGCCATCGCTGCAGGTGGATGCGGTGACCAGCGAACAGTCCGGCTACGAGGCGGTGCAGGAGCTGCTGAAGCGCAAGGTCCGCTTCGACGCCATTTTCGCCGCCAGCGATCTGATCGCGATCGGTGCGATGAAGGCGCTGCACGAGCATGGCCGGCGGGTTCCGGACGACGTGGCGGTCGCCGGCTTCGACGACATTCCGTTGGCCGCGTTCGTCACTCCGGGGCTGTCGACCGTGCAGCAGGACACCAAGCGGGCGGGACAGATCCTGGTGGACAGTCTGCTCCGGCTGATCAATGGCGAGGCGGTGGAAAGCCAGTCGATTCCCGCGCGGGTGATTCCGCGCGGCTCCACCGGCGCCTGAACGCACGCGGGTCCCGCGCGACCAGCGTGCGTCAGTCGGCTTTCGGCGCCTTGCGCATCATCAGATCCCGCAGGCGGGCAAGGGTGTCGGCGCGGGTGATCGCGCCATCGAAGAAGAACACCCGCACGCCGTGAGCGGGCACGTCCGCGCGCAGCTCGCCGTCCACCCGCACCGGTGTGCCGTCGAAGCCATCGCGCCACTCGCCATCCTGCAGGTATTCGTTCACGCGCATGGTCGCCGGCCGATCCGCCTTGTTCAGCAGCACCAGCGCGGTCTGTCGTTCGCCACCATGGTCGTGGATCCGGTAGAAAACGGCTTCGTCGCCCTTGAGCGACACATTCAATTGCAGGCCGCGTTGCAGGGCGATCGAATCACGACGCAGCGTGGCGATGCGTTTCAGCCCCGCATGGATGGGATGCGCCTTGGCCGCGTCGATGCGGGCCTGGCCGAAGTAGTTGCGATTGCCGGCGTGCTCGGCGCGCCCGCGCATGAATCCGGTCTCCGAGCCGTAGTAGATCACCGGGATGCCGCGCGCGGTGAACAGCCAGTTGTGCGCGTCGATGAAACCCGTGTCCGGGGCGTTCATGCGCGCCATGTCGTGGTTGTCGTAGAAAGTCATCAGTTCGTACGGGTTCGCATACGGGCCGTCCTCCAGATACAGCGCCTTGCCCAGCTCGGCGAAATCGCTGCCGGGTTTCTCGAACACCTCGACCAGTTTCGCCTTCAGCGGAAAATCGAGCACGCTGTAGCCACCATTGCGGCGCCAGGTATGGCCGGCGATGCTGGCGGCGTCGTAGTTGAAGTTCTCGCCGAACATGAAGAACCCGGGCCGCCTGGCGCGGATGCGATCGGCGAAGCGCTTCCAGAAGTCATGCGGCATCCACGCGATGGTGTCGACCCGGAAGGCGGCCGCGCCCTGATCGATCCACTGCTCGTAGGCGCCCACCAGATAGTCGAGCACCGCCGGATTGTCCTGGTCGAAGTCGGACAACTGGGCCAGGCCGCCGCCGGTGTTGTAGAAGGCATGCAGCGGATTGCCCCTGGGGTCCAACCGCTCCGGTCGCAGGTTCTGGTGATCGGCGACCAGTCGGCCGTCGCGATCCCATAGCTTGCCGTACTGCGCCTGCGGCGCGGGCATGGTGTAGGAAGGCGAACCGTGGTTGGCGACGATGTCCAGCACCACATCGAGCTGCTGCCCCTTCATCGCGCGGGTGAAGCCCGCGAAGTCCAGCCCGGGACTCGGAAGATGTTCGTCGAGGCGATAGAAATTGATGCCCCAGTAGCCGTGATAGCCGGTCTTGCCGCGATCGGTGAAGGCGCCATTCCAGGTCACCGGATCGCCACCGGTGAAGGCTTCGTCCGGGTTGTCGACGATGGGCGTGACCCAGACCGAAGTGAAGCCCAGGTCGCGGATGTAGCCGGCGTTGTCGACGATGCCCTGGAAGTCGCCGCCCAGGTAGCCGACGTTGTCGGATTCGCCGGCGGGCGCGCCGGGTGTCGGCAGGTTGAAGCTGCGATGCGCGCCGCCCTGATCGCGATGATCGTTGGACGGGTCTCCGTTGACGAAGCGATCCGTCAGCACGAAGTACACGGCCTCGCGGGCGAAAGGTTCGGTGGTGCCGTAGAGATCACCGGCCTGGCCGACGGCGGGAAACAGGAGGCCGGGCAGCAAGGTGGCCAGCAGCGTGCGTACGGGAACTCGCATCAGTGCACCTGCGGAGTGAAGGGCGCCGTCGCCGGCGGTGCGGAGTGTTCATGCACGCGCGCCAGCGAGAGCGCGGCCAGCAACAGGCTGGCACCGCTGATCACCAGTGCGAAGATCGGCTGGTTGCCGAAGAACGCGCGCAAGACCGGGCCCAGCAGGGTGGCCGCGACGATCTGCGGAATCACGATGAACATGTTGAAGATGCCCATGTAGATGCCCATGCGATCGCCCGGCACGTGGCTGGACAGCAGCGCGTAGGGCATCGACAGGATGCTGGCCCAGGCCACGCCGACCAGGGCGAACGACAGGATCAGCCAGCCCGGTTGCGGCACGAACCACATCGACAGGAAACCCAGTCCGCCGAGCGCCAGCGATCCGGCATGCACCGCCTTGCGGTTCAGCGGCAGGCGCGCGGCATAGAGCGACAGCAGCAGCGCGATCAGCATCGACGACAGTCCGTAGTAGCCCATGTAGGAACCCACCAGATCGGCGGCGTTCTGGAACGCGGCGTTCGCGCCACGGAAGGCGGCGGCCTGCGCGGGCACGGCCATGTCGAAGGCGGCTGGATCCGGCGCGGGGGCCTGGAACACATGTTCGGTCAGACCGGGCGTGGCCATGCTCCACATCGCGAAGAACGCCAGCCAGCTGAAGAACTGGACCACGCCCAGCCGGCGCATCTGCGCGGGCATGTGAATCACGTGGTGCAGGATTTCGGCGAACAGTCCTCCCTGCGCGCTCCGATGGGCCCGGAACCGCGCTTCGTCTTCCGGCGGATATTCCCGCGTGCTCAGCACCGTGACCAGGATGCTGACAAGGAACACGAACGCGCCGATCGCGAAGGCGATCTTCACCGAAGGCGGAACCACGCCCGGGCCGGCCTCGTTGGAAACGCCGAGGCGGGTGACCAGCCAGGGCAGGTTGCTCGCCAGCCAGGTACCGATGCCGATGATCAGGGTCTGCAGCACGAAACCATAGGAACGCTGGCTGTCCGGCAGTTTGTCCGCCACCAGCGCGCGGAACGGCTCCATGCTGATGTTGATGGAGGCGTCCAGGACCCACAGCAGGCCCGCCGCCACCCACAGGGTGGGCGAGTGCGGCATGAACACCAGTGCGACCGAACTGAGCACGGCGCCGGCCAGGAAGTACGGGCGGCGACGGCCCAGTCGGGGGTGCCAGGTGCGGTCGCTGAAGTAGCCGATCACCGGCTGCACCAGCAGACCGGTCAGCGGCGCGGCGATCCACAGCAACGGCAACGAGTCCTTCTCGGCGCCCAGGGTCTGGAAGATGCGCGACATGAAGCCGCCCTGCAGCGCGAAACCGAACTGGATGCCGAGAAAGCCGAATGACATGTTCCAGATCTGCCAGAAGGACAGGCGCGGCTTCGGGGTCATGCGGGGTACCTGGAGAGAGTCGGTGCGGGTATCGCCGGAAGGCGCGCGGTCGTGGTGCCGGAGAATCTTGACGCATCGCGTGGCGATTCCATGCTGCACCGCAAACAGGATTTCGCGAGGATTCGACGGGTGAAAACCGCTTGTCCGGAGTCGATGGGTGGCGAAAAAGACCTTGTTTTTGGCTGCGCGGAAGAGTTTGCGCATCCGGCGGCGGATGCGCGTTGCCGGCGAAGACACGCCGGCGTATTCGCTTCCATGCATACGTATTCATGCCCATGCAAACCCTTGGCGTCGCGCCGGCGATGCGCGGGCATGGAATAGTGACGCCCGTTGCGTGACCGGCCGGCACGCCGAACCAATCGAAATCCGGGGAAGCGATGGACAACAAGCACTGGTGGCGTGGCGCGGTGATCTATCAGATCTATCCGCGCAGCTTCCTGGATACGAATGGCGACGGCGTGGGCGATCTGCCCGGCATCGTCGACAAGCTGGACTACATCGCCAGCCTGGGCGTGGACGCGATCTGGATCTCGCCGTTCTTCAAGTCGCCGATGGCCGACTTCGGCTACGACATCGCCGATTACCGCGACGTGGATCCGCTGTTCGGCAATCTGGCCGACTTCGATCGCCTGCTGGACAAGGCGCACGCGCTCGGCATCAAGGTGATGATCGATCAGGTGTTGAGCCACTGCTCGGCCGAGCATGCGTGGTTCAAGGAGAGCCGCGAGAGCCGCGACAACCCGAAGGCCGACTGGTATGTCTGGGCCGATCCGAAGGAAGACGGCACCGCACCCAACAACTGGATGTCGCTGTTCGGCGGCGTGGCGTGGCGCTGGGAGCCCCGGCGCGAGCAGTACTACCTGCACAATTTCCTGGCCGCGCAGCCGGACCTCAATTTCCATCATCCGGAAGTGCGCGCCGCCACCCTGGACAACGTGAAGTTCTGGCTGGACAAGGGCGTGGATGGCCTGCGCCTGGATGCGATCAATTTCTGCTTCCACGACCGCCAACTGCGCGACAACCCCCCGAAGCCGAAAGAGATGCGGGTCGGACGAGGGTTCAGCGCCGACAATCCCTACGCCTACCAGTATCACTACTACAACAACACCCAGCCGGAGAACGTGGCCTTCCTGGAGGAACTGCGGGCGCTGATGGACCGCTACCCGGATGTGGCCGCGCTTGGCGAGATTTCGTCCGAGGATTCGCTGGCGACCACCGCCGAGTACGTGACCGGGCGCCGCCTGCACATGGGCTACAGCTTCGAACTGCTGACCGACGATCACAGCGCAGGCTACATCCGCGGCACGGTCGAACGGCTGGAAGCGGCGATGAGCGAAGGCTGGCCCTGCTGGGCGGTGTCCAACCACGACGTGCAACGCGCGGTCACCCGTTGGGGTGGAGGCGAGCCGTCGCCCGCGCTGGCCACTCAACTGGTGGCGCTGGTGTGCTCGCTGCGCGGCTCGGTGTGCCTGTACCAGGGAGAAGAGCTCGGCCTGCCCGAGGCCGACGTGCCTTACGCGGATCTGCAGGATCCGTACGGCAAGACCTTCTGGCCCAACTTCAAGGGCCGTGACGGCTGCCGCACGCCGATGCCCTGGACGGCGCAGGAAAGCGCCGGATTCAGCGCCGGCAGGCCATGGCTTCCGATTCCCGGGGAACACCGGGCGATCAGCGTGGCCCGCCAGGAACAGGACACGGGCTCGGTGCTTGGCCAGGTGCGCCGCTTCCTCGCCTGGCGCCGCGACCAGCCGGTACTCCAGACCGGCGCCATCGCATTCCTCGATGCGCCGGAACCGGTGCTCGCATTCCGCCGTGATGGCGACGGACCATCGCTGCTGGCGGTGTTCAACCTGTCCGCGCAAGCCGTGCGATGGTCGCTTCCCGGGCACATGTCGGTGCAATCGATCGAGGGCCCCGGGTTGGCGTCGGGGCATCTCGAAGATCGCCAGGTGGTGCTGCCGGCGCGCGGTGTCTACTACGCGCGTATCGACTGATCCGGGACATTTTCCGGAAAACGGATTTCCAGCGAACGTGTCGGGCGCGCGGCGCATGCCGTGCGCGCTACGCGCGCGCGGAACATGGGTTACATGCGTCGGAAAAACCGGATGAATACGTATGCAGGGCGATTTGTGCAGCGGTTCCGGCCACTACCATTGCCGCACGTTCCAGCGCAATCCAGCGTGCTGGCGCGACAGACCCGGACGATCTCATGCGACGCATCCGGATCGAGCACACAACGTCCTTGGAGAGGGGAACATGTTGCAACACAAGCGCAATCTGCTGAGTGCGGCGCTGGCATCGGCCATCGCACTGACCGCGACCGGCGTGCAGGCACAGACCACCACCACCACCGAACCGCAGCCGCAGGCCGAGGCCACCGAGCTCGATACGGTCACCGTCACCGGCATCCGTCGCGGCATCGAGGAAGCGATCTCGGTCAAGCGTGATTCCACCTCGATCGTCGAAGCCATTTCCGCCGAGGACATCGGCAAGCTGCCCGACATCAGCATCGCCGAGTCGCTGGCGCGCCTGCCGGGTCTGGCGGCGCAGCGCGTCGCCGGTCGCGCCCAGGTGATCAGCGTGCGCGGCCTGTCCCCGGACTTCTCCACCACGCTGCTCAACGGCCGCGAGATGGTCAGCACCGGCGACAACCGCAGCGTCGAATTCGATCAGTACCCGTCCGAACTGATGAGTGGCGTCACCGTCTACAAGACGCCGGACGCGGGCCTGGTCGGACAGGGCCTGTCGGGCACGCTGGACATGCAGACGGTGCGTCCGCTGAGCTTCGAAGAACCGGTCGGCGCCGTCGGTTTCCGCGGCCAGCGCAATTCGCTGGGCAAGTCGGCCGACGCCTCCGCCTATGGCGAGCGCATCAACGCCAGCTACATCACCCGGTCCAAGGATCGCCGCTTCGGCTTCGCCATCGGTTATTCGCATTCGAAGACGCCGATCCAGGAAAACCAGGTCGGCCTGTACGAGCCCTGGCAGGCCGTGGGTGACAACTGGCGTCCGGGCGTGCCGGCAGGCACCTTCTACTCCGACGGCATCAAGGCGCTGCGCCGCACCGGTGAAACCAAGCGCGACGGCGTGATGGCGACCTTGCAGTTCCGTCCCTCCAACGCCTGGACCAGTACGCTGGATCTGTTCCACTCCGAGGCCGAGCAGGTCAACACGGCCAACCAGTTCGAAGTGCATGTCGGCGACTACAACGGTGGTTATGGGCGGTTGAACGTCACCAACCCCGTCATCAATGGCAACAACACCTTCACCGGCGGCACCGCCAACAACGTGTATCCGTTGGTCCGCGGCATGTACAACCACCGCGAAGACGAGATCAACGCGTTTGGCTGGAACAACGAATTCAATGTCGGCCAGATCCGCCTGGTCGCCGATGTCAGCTATTCCAAGACCAAGCGCGACGAGATCAACCTGGAGAACAACACCCAGCTGTTGCCGGCTCCGCAACTGGACTCGGTCGCGCTGGCCTATCGCAAGAACAACTTCTCCCAGCTCAATCCGGGGCTTGATTACTCCAATCCCGCATCTCTGTTCCTGACCAACACCATCTACGGATCCGGCTACGGCAAGACCCCGAAGGTCGAGGACGAGCTGAAGGCGATCAAGCTGGCGGCGTCGCTGCCGCTGCCCGAATCGTGGGGTTGGTTCTCGGATCTGGACGTGGGCCTGAACTATGCCGACCGCCACAAGTTCAAGCGCCAGCCGGAGGGCAACATCAATCTGGGCGCGCAGGGCATCACGGCGATCGGTTCCGATCTCCAGTACGGCCTGGTGGACCTGAATTTCGCCGGCGTCGGCTATATTCCCTCCTGGAACGTGCCGGCCGCGGTCGCGCGCTACATGGTGTTCAATCCGGTCGACAACCTGTCCTACCTGATCCCGAAGGCCTGGGATGTGGACGAGGAGATCTCCACCGCCTTCGTCCGTGCGAACATCGACACCGAATGGGGCGGGGTGCCGGTGCGCGGCAACATCGGCGTGCAGGTCCAGCATGTCGACCAGGCATCGCAGGCACGCTACTGGGACAGCACCCAGCCGGCCGGCAGCAACATCCAGCCGCTGGACGGCGGCAAGACCTACACCGACGTGCTGCCCAGCCTGAATCTGGCGTTCTCCTTCCCGCATGAGCAGACCCTGCGCGTGGGTCTGGCCAAGCAGGTCGCGCGCCCGCGCGTGGATGAGCTGCGCTCCTCGCTGGAATTCGGCGTCAACACCGCCACCGGCGAGCCGGGGGCCAGCGGCGGCAATCCGAATCTGGATCCGTGGCGCGCCTACGCGTTCGATCTGTCCTACGAGAAGTACTTCGGCACCAAGGCGTATGTCTCGGCCGCGTTCTTCTACAAGGATCTGCGCACCTACATCTTCACCGAGAAGCGCTACGGCTACGACTTCACCGATTTCCTGGTGGACTACGTGCCGGGCCCGAACGAGCCGCCGACTCTGACCACCGGTCCGTTCACCGCGCCGTACAACGGCACCGGTGGCACCCTGAAGGGCCTGGAGCTGACCGCCTCGCTGCCGCTGGATCTGTTCAGCGACGCGTTGCGGGGGTTCGGCATCATCGCCAGCGCCGGCTTCAACGACAGCGACATCACCATCCCGCCGCCGCCGAACGCACAGAGCAGCGTGGGCAGCCAGAACATCATGCTGCCGGGCCTGTCCAAGCGGGTGTACAACCTGACCGCGTACTACGAGCGCAACGGGTTCGAGGCGCGCGTCAGCCAGCGTCGCCGTTCCGACTTCATCGGCGAAATCGGCAACTTCGATGGTGACCGTTCGCTGCGCTACGTGGTCGGCGAGGACATCACCGACGCGCAGGTCGCCTACAACTTCGGCGACGGCAGCGCGCTGGCCGGCCTGAGCATCCTGTTCCAGGTCAGCAACCTGACCAACTCGCCGTACCAGACCTACGCCGGCAGCAAGGACCGGCCGCTGGAATACATCGAGTGGGGCCGCACCTACCTGTTCGGGGTGAACTACCGGTTCTGATGCCGGTACCCGTCGAAGGAAAACGGAGATTGCCGGCGCGAGCCGGCAGTTTCCTTTTGGGGGCGGAAGGAAGCAACGGAATTCCGTTCCGGATGATGGCGAAATTTTAGCCAACCACCTTGACAGCCTTGCCACGACAGGGCGCGCGAGGGTTATCCACATCTTTGTGCGGATTTCATCCACACGGTTTGTGGACAAGCACGACGAGGCGGGTTCGGCGGAGGATCATGCCGTGGCCGGCACGCAATCCAAAAAGAAAGGGCCAGACTCGCGTCTGGCCCTTCCGGTATTTTTGGTGGAGAGGATGGGGATCGAACCCACGACCTCGTCATTGCGAACGACGCCTAACCCATTGATCAATTAGGGGTTAAGTCCTTTGGGATCATCAGGTTGGCCGATCTAGCTTGGACTCTACTAACCCTTGTAAGCGGGCCGGAAGCCTTCAGCAGAAGGCGCGCCGCACTTGCTAAGGTATGCGCGTCAGGGGAGGGGAAGGGCTTCGTCGCCTTCCGCACTGTTAGCGCCCGTTGCCAGTTCAGCCAGAACCAAGGGAATGTACTTCGAGTGCGCGCGTTTCAGGTAGCCAAGTTCACTGTCGGAGTCTGCTTGGTAGTCGAGCTGTTGACTAAAAAAATGCAGCCGTGCCCGAGCATCGTTCAGGATTTCGGACCAAGTTTTAGCCCAGACCGTGATGTTGAGTTCATCGCTGTCGAAAACGAGGCCATTCGGACGATTCTTCTGCCGAGCTTTGAGTTGGGCGTGCTCGTCCATGTCGTTGCCTACGATCATGAACGTCCACTTTGTCTGCTTCTGGTGGAAGCGATGGTCCTTTGCTACTGCGATGGCATAACTTTCGATCTGGGCCATCACCTCAGAGTTGGTCTTTTGCTTTGGGCGTTTCAATTCCACAACAAGATATTCATGGCTTCCTTGCGTCGGTCGGATTGACCTGGCAAGCATCAGGTCAATGCGGCCTCCTTTGTCATCCTCACGTAGGACGGGATCCTCGGTTGTCTCCCCCTCGTCGTCGGAACGCTTTCCAAGCTTGTCGATGTAGATGTCCAACACATCCTCCAGCGCCTTCTCAGAACCGGCTAGGTTGAAATCTTCCTTGAAGATCCATGATTCGACTTCCAGCGCTTTGTGCAGTTGATCTCTTTCCAACAACTTTTTCTTGCTCCCCTTGTTGAACAGAAGGTCACTAAGCGCTTCAACGAAGTTGAGGCGGTCAGCCACGATCTTGGCAGACGTAATGATCTTGGAAAGTGTTGTCTTTTGAAGCAGTGTCGCCAGATCGTCCTGTTCATCCTTTCGGAGGTTTAGAACCTCATCCATGATTGTGCGGACTGAGTCGGGGTTCTCCCGGATCGCCTGTGCAAGCAGTCTAAATGTGAACCTCCTCGACTTGGAGGGAGCTTCATCGAAGGCGGGTAGGTGATCCTCAACGTTGAGTGCGAGGATGTCGAACACTTGGCGCTCGATCTGCTCAGAGGCGTGGACTTCAGTCTTGTCCTCGTAAGGGTAGATTTTTTCGTCCTTCCATCGCTGGATAGTCTCGCTTCGATGTTGCAGGATGCGACGACGAAAGTTTTCGCGGACCCTCCCTTTGACAGCCTTGAGGATGTCGGCAACGTCTTGGCTCAGATCGGAAAGGGCAAGTGATCCCGTGGCATCAAGGTCCCTGAAATGGTCGCTCTTCACGTAGACCGTGAAGTTGTATCCCGGTGCTTTAATCTGCGAAGCAACTGGAATCTCGTGAAGTGAAACGCCCGCCTTGTCGCAAAGTTCGAACATGCGGTCCGTCGGTACAGACCATTCAATGATGGAAACGGCGACCGGCACGCGCATTCCGTTCTGAAGCTCTACATCCCCGAGGTGGATGTCCTCCTTGTGCGTTTGAACGGTTGATGGGTCAATCTTGACCCCATCGTAGTACAGGGTCAGTCCGGGTGACTCTGTAAGGTACGCCGCGAACTGTTTGGTGATTTCGATTGGCGCTTTGCCGTTAGTAAGGGAAGGTAGGCTTGATTCAAGGTTCTCGACAACAACTTCCGTTCCCAGGAATTTGGTGTCTGCATCCCTCGATGGCGAGGCCCGAAACCCCGTCATGTGACTGGCGCGACCGGTAATAGTGTAGGACTTGAAATCTGCGCCATCGCGATAGGTCGTGCGCCACTCGACGCTTTCGCCAAGCGCAAAGGCGCGGAAACGCCCTTTGCCCTTCTTTCCATGCAAGGAGCGGCCTTTGTAGCGATGGGTTTGAGCCTTCCAAGAGTCGCCCAGTCCTCCAAACAATGCATCCAGCTGGCTTCGATCAATACCGTCTGGGTTCTACCCCGCTAACACGGACACTTCAAAGAAGCCTCATCATGGGGCAGGAGGAGTGTCATGGCACAACGAAGAAAGTTCAGCGAAGAGTTCAAGCGTGAGGCGGTTGGCCTGACGCGGCTTCC